>NZ_JADPPY010000015.1:0-89079 GCF_018340035.1 Cobetia sp. MC34 | reverse complement strand
ATGGTAGAGCACCTGGTGCGGGATGATGACAATCGAGTCCACGCTGATGCGGGCTACATCGGTATGGGCAAACGCCTGGATGAAGAAAAGGATGCAAGGAATTCCCGTTGCTGTATCGCGGCCAAGCGAGGCGGTATCAAGAAGATGGAAGAGAGTCCGATGAAAGAACTGCTGCTGAAGATCGAGCGGACCAAGGCCAGCATCCGCGCCAAGGTCGAGCATCCGTTCCATGTCATCAAGAATCTCTTCGGCTACCGGAAGGTGCGCTACAAGGGGCTGGCCAAGAACCAGGCGCAGCTATTCAGCCTGTTCGGGCTAGCCAACCTCGTGCTGGCGACGCGATGCGAAGGACGCATTGACGGGGTCAGTGCATCTTGAATTTCCTCTACTAGCCGGATAAACCGGCTAGTAGAGGAAATAGGCCATCTATACAGGTCAGAAAGCGACCGCTGTTGCGGTTGAAGCACCAGTCTGAGCGCTGCAAACGCGTAGAACCGAATTGATCATCGGTTCCTTAGGGGGAAGAATCGAAAAATTATATTTAATCACGACACTTACAGTAGGCTTTGAGCTACTAGAGTTATATCGTTTAAAATCATCAAATGACACAAATTGCTCTTTGCGTTCCTTCTCATGAAATACAGTTACAACTTCATTTTGCGCTATAATAGTGTGCACATCACATAACTGCATAACCTTCATGTGCATCTGCTCTAGCTCAGAGAAGTCTACAAGAATATTATCATGATATTTTTGTACTGTTTTTTCTGACCGCCCTGTTATTTTTTGATATATTGCTTGATACGTCTCTAACGAGACGGATGATTGTCCACCGTCAACAGATAAAGAGCCATTTAAATCATCGCCATCATGCTCAATAATATTAGACATAAATTCCCTTTTATCTACATATTAGTTTATAAAAATTTATACCACAAAGAATATAATATAACAATATTATTATCTGCGATACTACACTCTCTCAGAATGTTAGCCTCCTATACAAATGCATTTTTTTGTGCAAGGTTATACACCTACGGCTTTACTAGACTCTGTGTACAACTTTCCGCCCTAGGAGTTGCCATGCGTCCCACTGCTGCCTGTGCTTTGCTCTCGTCATCGTCGGTCACCCGCACTACTTCGGGTAACAATAGTCCTACTTCATCCGCTGCTGGCACTTCGTCGTGCTCGCTCCCTCTTGGTTTATCCGCTACCCATGCATTGAGCCCTGTCTCGCAACTGCCTTTCACGACCAGGCGCCTGGGCATGGCAATGATCATGCTGGGTGCGGTGGCATTGGCCCCCATGGTGGAGGCAGCCGAGGACGAGGGTGGCGTGCTGTCATTGAAGGTCGAGAACGACATTCTCACCTCCGGCGATGATGGCCATTACACCAACGGCTTTGCGCTGAGCTACACCTTCAAGACACCAGAGCAGCACTGGTCACGCTCATTCGCGGACTGGGTGCCGGGCTTCAGCGCGGCGCGACTGGACGCCACGGCCTACCGCTTCGGGCAGCAGATCTATACCCCCAATGACATCAAGCGAGAGCAACCGGATCAGGATGACCGCCCCTACGCGGGCTACCTGTTCGGTGGCGTCTCGCTGTTCGCCGGAGAAGAGGGAGATGACTGGCGACGGGTGGATACCTTCAATCTGGATCTCGGCATCGTCGGCCCGGCCTCGGGCGCCAAGGATGCTCAGAAGGCGGTACACAAGCTGACCGGCAGTGATGAGCCGGAGGGTTGGGATCACCAGCTGCACAACGAGCCGGTGATCAGCACCGGCTGGCAGACGCAGCTATGGCTGCCGGCCAGGGCCGCGGGGCTGGAGGTGGAGTACGGCCCCTCGGCTTCCGTGGCGCTGGGCAATCTCTACACCTATGCGGGCGTCGGTGGCGGGGTACGCATCGGCCAGGGGCTGACCCGCAGCTACGGGATACCGACAGTGGCGCCGGCCCAGGGCGGCCGTCAGTACTTCCATCCCGACGGTGACTTCGCCTGGTACCTGTTCGCCAATATCGAGGGCCGCGCGATGGCCTACAACATGCTGCTGGACGGCAATGGCTTCGAGGACAGCGCCTCGGTGGACCGTCGCCCACTGGTCGGCGACCTGCAGCTGGGCTTCGCGCTCAGCTGGCAACGCTGGCAGCTGGCGTTCGTCAACGTGTGGCGCACCCACGAATTCGAGACGCAGCAGGAGAGCGATCAATTCGGCTCGCTGACGCTCTCGACCTGGCTATGACTCGGCACTCAGCTGCAGGCAGCACTGACAAGACGTGATGGATGAGCAGAAACAGAAAGGCCGGGCAGATAGCCCGGCCTTTCTGTCTGCGGGAAACGTCATGCTTCCCGGAAGGTTGCTGCTGGTTGAATCAGTGCATCTTGACCTTGCTCATGCCCCAGCAGATCAGCTTGCCGCCGATCAGAACGATCAGCGCCAGCACGATCAATGCCATCAGCATGGAGACGGGATTGACGATGAAGGTCGCACCCAGAATACCCAAGGCCACGCCCCAGACGTAGCGGTCACCGCTATCGATGCTCAGAGCCTCCGGCAGGACACGCTTGACGGTGGCACCCAGCGAGCCTTCCCAGCGGTTCAAGCACAGCATGAAGATCGCAGCGAAGCTCACCAGCCAGATCAATGTCACGGTCATCGAAATTCTCTCCTGAAAAATAGGGTCGCATGGCGCCTGAGTTGTCATTTCCCGTCAGGCGACGGGACAGAGTGTGCAGAGCGAGGCCACCTCGGGCCGCGCGTCAGAATCCGCAATATCCGAGTAGGCAGAGTAACCAGACCCTGTGGCCCTCGCAAGCCATCGCCCCAACCTTGTCTGGCCGCCAGCAGCAAGGCCGCTGTGCGCTGACAGGGCAACCCCGCCAGACACCTGATAATCCAACCGTTTTGCCCCTTTCTTCACCGATGACGTCGGGGGTGAGAAAAAACCCTGCCTCAGGGTTGAAATGCACGCCTGCGAGCGTCACCTATACTTTCAAGACAAGGTAACGTGCGCTGGATTGCCTCTCTGGCAATGTCATCAGCGGGCCAGGAGCCACGTGATACGCGGCTTTTTTCCAGTTTCCCCCCTGACAGTCACCTCAGGGGCACGTTACCATTGACGTTCATATACCTATCGAAAGGCTCTCATCATGCAAATCGCCCAGAATGCCGTCGTATCCTTCCACTACACCCTGACCAACAACGAAGGGGAAGTGCTGGATAGCTCCGAAGGTCGCGAGCCGCTGGCCTACATCCACGGCGCTGGCAACATCGTCCCGGGCCTCGAGAAGGAACTCGACGGCAAGACTTCCGGCGACGAGCTGAAAGTTGCCGTCTCTCCGGAAGAAGGTTACGGCGAAGTCCAGGAAGCCCTGGTCCAGGAAGTGCCGCGTGAAGCCTTCCAGGGTGTCGAAGACATCGAAGCTGGCATGCAGTTCCAGGCGCAGACCCAGGGCGGCCCGCTGATGGTCACCGTCACCAAGGTCGAAGGCGACACTGTCACTGTCGATGGCAACCACCCGCTGGCCGGCGAAACCCTGAACTTCGACGTGCAGATCACCAACGTGCGTGAAGCTTCTGCCGAAGAGCTGGAACACGGCCACGTTCACGGCGAAGGCGGCGTGGAGCACTAAGCTCCGCCTCTTCCCTCATCCGGGGCGATGCCTCAGATGAGCGCCTCCCACACCGTGGGGGGCCGGAACCGAAAGCCCCGCGACTGAGTCATCAGTCGCGGGGCTTTTTCGTGTCTGGCTTCGAGTCGGCCTGGCTGGCTTGACGCACTTGTCAGACTGGCTCAGCCCTCTCTTCACAGCCCTGAGCACTCATGATTCCGGATCAGGCACCGCAGCTGGGCGGCGTGGCATCGCTGGAAAGGCTCAGGCCACGAAACAGCGCCGTGGCATCACCGCCGGCATTGTCACCGTCAGCCATCAGCGCCAGTCCGGCAATCTCGCTCGGCTTGCTGCCAAACAGTGACGCGTAATCAGCCCGCAGATCACGCACCTCCGCCACCCACTGCCCCACCTTCTCGTCGCCGGATTCGACCGCCAGCAGCACGGCACGATCCGTGAAGGCATTGTCCCAGTGGCTGCCTTTAGCTTGATTGCTGGACCAGACGTAATTGATGGCTTCGACCTGCCACGGCAGGATACCGGTCTTGTTGACCACGTAGAGACGCGCCGGATAGTCATCGCCGCCCTTGGTCTTCTCGTTCACGCTCGGGTAGATGCTGTCCACCTGCCAGCACCATTTCAGGTAGGGCGTCTCTTCCAGCGAGATATCTTCCTCGAGAAAACGCGCGGATGCCTGACCCTGGGCACGTGCTTCAAGCGCAGGTCTGCCATCGCGCTCCACCACGCGATAGGCCGTCTGGCCCTCGAAGGTCTTCTCGCCCCAGGCAAGAATCTGCGCAGGCGAGAAACTCCTGTCAGCCGCGTGGGCCACCGAGTGCAGTAGCGCCGCCAGCAGGCCGCTGGAGGCGACTGCCGCGAACAGGGGCAGGAATGATGGCAACTGACGGGAAGCAATCTTCATTGGCAGGACTCCGAGGCGCCCGAGCAAGGCAAGTGAGCAAGGCGAGTAAGAAAGGTAACGAGCCGTATCATCAGCAAGGCCAGGTTCGCAGCGCATCAACTCTGGTCGGTGCTGTGATGCTCATCCTGGGCTCGCAAGGTGACATACCCTCCCCATACGCGCGTCAGCGTGGTCAGGATGCATGCCGCGGCGAAGATCCACGCCAACAATGCGAAATGCTGTGGCATCAGGCAGGCCAGCACGAAGAAGGCGATGGTCTCGGTACCCTCGGTCAGGCCATCCAGATAATAGAAGGCCTTGCGCGTGAAATTGGGCCGCTCCAGCTGATGCTTGGCCGCCATGATGGCAAAGGCCAGAAAGCTCGAGCCCGTGCCGACGAAGGCGAACAGCAGCGCCACCGCCGCCATCGCATTGGCGGCAGGGTCTGCCAGGGCGAAGCCCACCACCACCGCGGCGTAGAACAGGAAATCGAGACAGATATCCAGAAAGCCACCGGCATCGGAGCTCAGGCCGGCGTGCCGCGCCAGCGCGCCATCCAGCCCGTCCACCACCCGATTGATCAGGATCGCGACCAGCGCGAGCCCGAAATGCCCATAAGCCAGCAACGGCAACGCCAGCATGCCGATGGCGAAGCCCGCGAGGGTCAGCTGATCCGGATGCAGACCGCGCGCCGCCGCACTTTTCGCAAGACGTTTCAGAGGCGGCTGTACCCAGCGTGAGGTCCACTTGTCCAGCATGTTGCATCTACTCCCATGAGATCGTTGAGGTCATCGTCATTCCAGCACCTGACAGGCGCTCAGCCGCGCGTCGGCGAGACCGAGCGCCCGGCAGGTACCGCACGCGCCAACAGGTAGACCACCAGCGGCAGACAGGCCTGCAGGCAGGCGGCCACCGCGGTCAGGCGCGGGTCGGCTCCCGTCGCCAGCGCCAGAGTCTCGGTGGTCAGGGTCGGGACACGCCCGCCGCCCAGTACCACCGTCGGCACGTACTGCGCGATACTGACCGCGAAGGCCACTGCCCAGCTGATGGCCAGCGGCCTGAGCATCAGGCGCAGGCGGATACCGATCAGCACCTCGAGCCGTGAACGCCCCAGCAGGCGTGCCGCCTGCTCGAGTCGGGTATCAAAGCGTGCCCAGGGGCCGGCCAGCGTCAGCCAGGCGTAAGGCAAGGCGAACAGCAGATGCCCGATCACCACTCCCGCCCAACCGGGGCTGGCCCCCAGGCTCAACCAGCCGACCTGAAAGCCGAACAGGAAGCTGGCCTGCGGCAGCAGCAATGGCAGATAGAGGCAGACCACGAAGCCACGCAGGCGGCCACTTTCCCGCTCACGCTCGAACACCGCCACGCTGAGGATGACGGCCAGTGTCGCCACCAGCAGTGCCAGCCACAGGCTGTTGCTGAAGGCATCCCCCAGGCCAGCGAGGGCCTGTTGCCAGCTCTCCCAGCCCCAGCGAGACGGCAACAGTGCAGGGAAGAACCAGCTTCTGGCCACCGATTGCACGCCGATCACCACGAAGGCGAGCAATGAGATCAGCGTGACCAAGCCCAGTACTCCGCGCGCGACACGCCCGAACATGGCTTCGCTCGCCAGCGCCAGGCGGCTTGCGCGCTCCGGGTGATGGCTCAGTACCCAGCCGCGATGCCAGGCGAGCAGAGCGCGTCCCAGCGTCGCGCCCAGCGCCATCATCCCGATCACCAGCAGGGCCAGCATCAGGGCGCCGACACTCGCCGGCAGGCGCGCCGTCGGGTCACTGTCGCGCCACAGCTCGATCAGGCGCACCGCCAGCGTCGGCGTACGCGTCGGGCCCAGCACCTGCGCCACATCCACCACCGCCAGCGAGTAGGCTAGCACCGCGCCGATGGGCAAGGCGATGGCGCGCATCACCTGTGGCATCAGAATGCGCCAGCGCAGCTGTGGGATGCTGTAGCCGAGTGCCTGGCCTGCCTGCAGCTGCGCCGTGACCGGCAGGCGTGACAGCGCCGTCTGCGCCATCAGCATCAAGAATGGCGCCTCCTTGAGCGCCAGACCGACCGCCAGCGAGATGCCATGGGCATCCGGCAGCGGATACTGCGGCGGTACCAGCACCTCGAAGGGCGCCAGCAGCAGGCGCATCAGCACGCCACTCGGGGCGGCCAGCCACAGCAGCCCCAGCGCCAGCGCCAGATGCGGCATCGCCAGTATCGGGGCCAGCAGGCGCTCCATGCGCTCGCCGAAGCGAGTCCCGGCCGCCGCCGAGACCCACCCCATGGTCAGCAGCACCGCCAGCAGCGTGCCGCCGAGGCCACTGACCAGCGTCAGTCGAAAGCCCTCCGCCAGCCCGGGCAAGGCCCACCAGCGTTGCCAGGCGACCGCCGAGACCTCCTCGAAGCCCAGCGTCGGCCACAGCCCGAAGGCCGGCGCGACCAGCCCGGCCAGCCCCAGCGCCGTCGGGCCGAGCAGCAACAGCAAGACGCCCCAGCGCAGCACGCGAGCGGGCGTCAGCGGCGCATGACCAGTGGCGGGGGCGACACGCCAGCGATCAGCGACCCATTGCGTCAGTTGCGATAGCGTCGCGCCCACTCGGCCTCCAACGCATCGGTCCAGCTCGGGTGTGGCTCGCTGAGCGGTGTGCCCAACGCCTCGGGCGACATGCTGCCGGGCAGCTGTGGCAAGGCCTCGAAGGCGGCACGCTCTTGCGGCGGCAGGCGGGCGACATCCAGCACCGTGTCATCGCCCCAGCGTGAAGGGTCGGCCTTGGCAGCCTGGGCCTCGGCGGACATCAACTGATTGATCCACACCAATGCTGCGGCCTTGTGCGGTGCACTGGCCGGAATCGCCAGATAGTGCACATTGCCGAGGGTGCCGCCGTCATGGATATACGGCTCGATGGTCGGTGGCAGCCGCCCTTCCTGACGGGCATTGGCCACTTCCTGGGGCACGAAGGTCAGCGCGATCCACACGCTGCGCTGAGCGAGCAACTTCATCTGCTCTTCGGCACCGGCTGGCTGACGCTCGCCCTGCGCCCACATCAAAGGATGCAGCGCATCGAGATAGTCCCACAGCGGTGCGGTCACCTCAGCGAACTGAGCATCACTCGCCACGGGAGATGCCAGCACCTCGCGCTGCTCCACTGGCATCAATTCAATCAAGGCCTGCTTGAGGAAGGTGGTGCCGTGGAAGCTGGGCGGCTGCGGATAGGTCACGCGTCCGGGATGCTCTCTGGCCACCTCCAGCAGCGCCTGCATCGAGCGCGGCGGCGATTCCAGCAGCGCGGTGTCATACATGAAGATCAGCTGCGCACGCCCCCAGGGCGCCTCCAGACCATCGGTGGCGAGTCCGAAATCGCGCGCACCGATCTCCTCGAGCAGATAGTCACTGTTGGGCAGGCGCTCGACGAAGGGCCCCCACACCAGCTCGGCCTGCTTGAGCGCACGGAAGTTCTCGCCGTTGATCCAGATCACATCGATGCTGCCATCGCGGCGCCCGGCCGCCTTCTCGGCCAGCAGGGTCGAGACGCTCTCGGCGGTATCGGCGATCTTGACGTGACGCACCTCGATGCCATGCCGCGCCGCCGCTGTCTTGGCCTGGGAGCGCAGATAGGCGTTGGTCGCCTCACTGCCGCCCCAGGCGTGAAAGTCGATACGTTGACCGCGCGCGTGCTCGGCGATCACCTGCCACTCGAGCGAGGCGAGCTCAGGGGTCGCGCGCCCGGCCTGCGCGTCTGCGGCATACGCCAGAGAAGCGGCCCAGGGACTGGCACTGACACCGGCCAGCAAGACCAGCGAGCCGCCCATCAGCGCCAAGGCACGACGGCGACCCGCCAGATGATTCGTCTTCATGAAGGGCTTCTCCTGATGGAAAAATGCCGCGACCCTGCACCTGCAGGCCCGCGGCATGATTCAGCAATTACTGTTTTTCGACAGCCACAGTCCGCTCGGCAGGGTTTGCCTTGAGGGTCTTGGTCGGCTCGAAGCGGCCGTTGCGGCGCCAGGTGAAGTAACGGTCGAGCACCTTGAGCACGCCTTCCGGCTTGTGGGCATTCTTCCACATGCCCGCCGCGGCCTTGTTGGCCTCGGACAGCGTCGGATAGGGATGGATGGTGGACAGGATCTTGTTGAGACCGATGCCATGCTTCATCGCCATGGTGAATTCGGCCAGCCACTCCCCTGCCGAGGCACCGACCAGCGTCACGCCGAGGATGCGATCACGCCCCTTCTCGGTGAGCACCTTGACGAAGCCTTCGGTGGCTCGCTCGGCCAGCGCGCGATCGCTCTCGCCCATCGCGTAATGGGTCACTTCATAGTCATAGCCCTGCGCTTTGGCTTCAGTCTCGTTGAGGCCGACACGTGCCACTTCCGGCTCGGTGTAGGTGACCATCGGCATGATACGGTAGTCGACCTTGAAGGTCTTCAGGCCACCGAACAGCGCGTTGACCGCCGCGTGCCACGCCTGGTGACCGGCGGCATGAGTGAACTGGTACGGACCAGCGACATCGCCACATGCCCAGATGTTCGGCTGCAGGGTCTGCAGCGACTCGGAGACATCGATGGTGCCGCGCTCGGAAACCGCGATGCCCAGTGCCTCGAGGCCGAAGCCTTCGACATTGGCTTCACGACCGATAGCCACCAGCAGCTCGTCGAACTCGATCCAGCTTTCCTCGCCTCCGGGGGAGCTGACCACCAGCTGACGCATCGGCTGGCTGTCCTTGCCCTTGAGCACCTCGATGCGCGTGGCGGTGGAATTGACGCGCAGATCGACGCCCTCACCGGCCAGCTGCTCATGCATCAAGGTGCTGACTTCCTCGTCCTCGCGCGGCATCACGCGCGGCGCACCCTCGATGATGGTGACCTGACTGCCGAGACGCGCGAAGCTCTGACCCAGCTCCATGCCGATGGGGCCGGAACCCAGCACCACCAGACGCCTGGGCTGTTCCTTGAGGTCCCACAGGTTCTCGGAGGTCAGCGGCGTGATTAATTCCATACCCGGGATAGCTGGCACACGCGGGCGGGCACCGGTAGCGATCACCACGTTGCGCGTGGTCAGCACGCGGCCATCGACTTCCACTTCCCAGGGCGTCTTGAGCATGGCGCTGCCGGTATGCACTTCCACGCCGAGGCCTTCGTAACGTTCGATACTGTCGTGCGGCTCGACACTTTCGACCACGTCATGCACATGGCCCATCACCTTGGCGAAATCGATTTCCGGCTCGTTGGCGGTGATTCCGAAGCGCGCGGACTGACGAATCTCATGGGCCGCACGCCCGGCACGAATCAGCGCCTTGGAGGGCACGCAGCCGGTATTGAGACAGTCACCGCCCATCTTGTGCCGCTCGATCAGCGCGACACGCGCATTGACGGCGGAGGCGATATAGCTGGTGACAAGTCCGGCGGAACCGGCACCGATGACGACCATGTCGTAGTCGAAGGTCTTCGGCTTGGTGAAGCCCGCCTGCTGCTTGCGCTTGCGCAGCACGCCGACGATCTTCTTGGCGATCAGCGGGAACAGGCCCAGCGCGATGAAGGAGGCGATCAGTCCCGGCGACAGGATGCCGGACAGGGATTCCAGCTGGCCCAGCTCACGCCCGGCGTTCACGTAGATGGCGGTGCCCGCCAGCATGCCCAGCTGGCTTGCCACGTAGAAGGTGACCACGCGCATGCGGGTCAGGCCCATCACCAGGTTGACGATGAAGAACGGGAAGACCGGCACCAGGCGCAGCGTGAACAGATAGAAGCCGCCTTCACGCTCAACGCCACGGTTGAGGGATTCCAGCTGACGGCGGAAGCGCTTCTCGATGCTCTCGCGCAGCAGAGTGCGGGAAATCAGGAAGGCCAGCGTCGCACCGATGGTGCTGGCGAAGGAGATCAGCAGCAGCCCCCAGCCGAAGCCGAACAGCGCGCCTCCCAGCAGCGTCAGCAGTGCTGCACCGGGCAGCGAGAGTGCCGCCATCGCCACGTAGACGACGAAGAAGGTGCCCGCGACCTTGTAGGGTGATTCCGCGAACAACGCCTGGAATTCGGACTGGCTGGCCTTGAGGCTCTGCAGGGTGAAGTAATCCTGTGCCCCGCTGGCGAAGAACACCACGATGGCAGCGACGATGGCGCCCAGAAGCAGTAACTTGCGTTTATTCACTGGCGATTTCCTTTTCGATTCCTGCCGTCATGGGCATGTCATTGGGATGTACCGTGTCCTTACGAGGCATGTCGCTGACTGGATGCACAGATTCGCGTAGCGGGGTGAATGGCAGTGGCTTGATCACGACAACGGTAACGTTTCATTCTGCATGTTCGCATCCATCCCACGTTTATTCGCGTAGAAACCTATACAGGCAGTGAGGACTCAACAGCGCCAGTCACCTCACGGCTCACCGAGACATGGAGATTTCCGTGTACTCATCTCGAAGGAATGACGCCTTTCCCGGAGACACCATGACCCGATACACGCGAATCCCCTTCCCTGCGCTCAGACGTCTCACGCCACTGGCAAGCCTGCTCGGCGGCCTGCTGCTTGCCGGCCACGCCCATGCCTTCGACCCGCAGACCGCGCCCAAGGGCGTCGCCGAAGGTGTCGCTCAAGGCCAGGAAGTCGCCATCTTCGCCGGTGGCTGCTTCTGGTGCATGGAAGGCCCCTTCGACAAGCTTGAGGGTGTGATCTCGACCACCTCCGGCTATACCGCGGGCGAACAGGACAACCCGACCTACAAGCAGGTTTCCTCGGGCGGCACCGGGCATACCGAAGCGGTCAAGGTGGTCTACGAGCCGGAAAAGGTCAGCTACGACACCCTGCTGGAGGTCTTCTGGCACAACATCGACCCGGTCGCGGTGGACCGCCAGTTCTGTGATGCCGGCACCCAGTACCGCAGCGGCATCTATCCCCTCGATGAGGCCCAGCGTGACGCGGCAGAGGCCAGTCGCGATGCGCTGAAGGACAGATTCCCCGAAGGCATCGCCACCGAGATCGAGGCGGCAGGGCCCTGGTATGCGGCCGAGGACTACCATCAGGACTTCTACAAGAAGAACCCGGTGCGTTATCGCTTCTACCGCGCCGGCTGTGGCCGCGATGATCGTCTGGAGGAGATCTGGGGTGACGACTCGCCCGCGCACTGATCTCGCCCTCCAGGCCCTCTGAACGACAACGGCTCGCCATCTGGCGAGCCGTTGTCGTTTGCGTGCTCTGATTTACGTGCCCTGCTCTCTATTCTGCGGTCTGCTCTGCTCTCTGATCTTCCATCAGCCCTGCTCTCAGGCTCAATACTGCGTGGTAGCCCGGCGCCAGCACAGGATCGCCAGCGAGAAGGTCACCGCCAGCACCAGTACGCTGGCGGCCACCACCCCGGGCCAGCCGGCAGCCTGCCAGAAGGGTTCCAGCCAGAAGCCGCCGAGACTCGCGCCCAGATAGTAGGCGGTCAGATACAGCGCACTGGCACTGGCCCGCGCGCCTTCGGCATTGCGTCCGACCCAGGCCGAGGCAGTGGCATGCGCGAGGAAGAAGCCGAAGGCATTCAGGCTCAGACCGATCAGCATGCCGATCAGCGAGTGACTCAGCGTCAGCAGCGTGCCGAGCATCACGATGCCGGTGCCCAGCATCATGGTCAGCGCCTGACCGCGTCGCTGAGCGATCGCCAGCGCGGCCTCACCGTTCTCAGCCGCACCTCCCGGTACCAGACGCCGTGCCAGCCGGCCAGACTGGGAGGCGCCGAAGGTACCCGCCAGATAGGTCAGGAACAACAGCCCCAGCCATTGACTGCTGAGCGACCAGGGCGCCTCACTCAGCCGGAAGGTCATGTAGCTGTAGAGATTGACGAAGATGAAGAAATTCAGCCCGCCGAGCAGGAACACCGGCCACAGCCGAGGGTTGCGCAGATGGCGACCCAAGCCTGCCAGCATGCTGCTCAGCTTGAGCGGCTGGGCGACGAAGCGTCTCTGGCGCGGCAGCAGCTGCCATAACGCCCCCAGCACCAGCAGGCTGACGCCGCCGATGGCGGCGAAGCTGGCCTGCCAGCCCCAGTGCTCCGCGATCACGCCCCCCGCGACCCGCCCCGAGATGCCGCCCAGCGAATTGGCACTGATGTAGAGCCCCACCGCCATCATCAAGGCGGGTTGCTCCATCTCATCACTCATGTACGCCACTGCCACCGCCGGCAGGCCGCCGAGCAGAAAGCCCTGTAGCGCGCGCACCGCCAGCAGCGACCAGAAGCCCTCGGCGAACAGTGCCAGCCCTGAACAGGCCACCCCGCCGGCCAGGGTCCACAGCAGGATACGCCGCCGCCCCAGCGCATCGGACAGCGGGCCGAATACCAGCAGTGCCAGGGCCAGCGTCAGGGTGCTCACCGACAGGGACAGACTCGCCTGCAGCGAGCTCAGGCCCAGATCCGTCGCCAGCAGCGGCAGCAGCGGTTGCACCAGATAGAGGTTGATGAAGACCACGAAGGAGCCCAGACACAGTGCCTGGGTCATGCGCCGCCAGTCACGCCCGCGCGCCTTGAGCGGCTCGGGCAGCTCGGACTGCGCGGTAGAGACCGAGGCGGCGGAATCGGGGGAAGAAGACGCGGAAAGCGATGAAGCCATCAGGTACCTGCACTCAATCAAGCATGGGGATGGCGCCAGTCTGCGCCGCACGCTCGCATCAGTAAAATAGCTCGACATGATGCTGACCATCAGCAAAGCTGATGGCCGTGGCGACACAGGGATGTCGCAAACTGCGCCGAGAGGAAGCTGCGCTGATAAAGGACTCCGCGCTGAAAAGCACCTCACTATCAACAGGACCCCGCGATGAAACTGCCCTTCGATCTGCGTGCACTGGTGATATTCGTCAGTGTCGTCGAGCACCAGAGCTTCACCACTGCCGCTCAGGCACTCAGCCTGGCTCAGTCAGCGGTCAGCCAGTCGATCGCCGGGCTCGAAAGCCGGCTGGGCACGCAACTGCTGGTCAGGGGCTCACGCGGTCTGCGCCTGACACCGGCCGGCGATACGCTGCTCGAGCATGCCCGACCCCTGCTGCAACAGGCACAGCGCGCGGCACTGGCGATGGCGGAGCTCGAGGGGCTGGTCAAGGGCGAGGTGCGCATCGGCGTCTCCTCGATGCTCGGCTCCTACTACTTCCCGCCCCTGTTGATGGCATTCAAGGCACGCTATCCCGACATCAAGCTCAGCGTGATCGAGGGCGGCACCCTGAGCCTGCGCCGGATGATCGACAATGCCGAGCTGGACCTGGGTGTCATCGTCGAGGATCAGCTCGGCACCGACACCCATGGCCTGATTCGACGCCACTTCCTGAGCGAGGAAATGGTGGTCTGCCTGGCGAACGATCATCCGCTGGCCGCCCGCGCGCAGATCAGCGTCGAGGAGTTCTTCGCCGAGGAGCTGGTGGTCTTCAAGCGCGGCTACTTCCATCGCGACTTCATCGAGCGCCTGGCCAGCCAGCATGGTCTCGCGCCGAGCATCGCCTTCGAATCAAACCTGATCGCCCTCAACAAGGCGATCGTCGCGCGCGGCTTCGGGATCACCACCTTCCTCAAGCGTGTGGTCGAGGACGACCGTGAAGAGAACAACCTGACCGCCGTCTCCTTCGATGAGCCCGC
The DNA here is from genome assembly GCF_018340035.1 of Cobetia sp. MC34. Lineage (NCBI taxonomy): Bacteria > Pseudomonadati > Pseudomonadota > Gammaproteobacteria > Oceanospirillales > Halomonadaceae > Cobetia > Cobetia sp. MC34. The sequence continues at coordinate 74,986 of NZ_JADPPY010000015.1, read as the reverse complement.
CTGGCTTGAGCTGTCACTCGCCTGGCGCCGCGAGCGCGGCCTGTCGCGTGCAGAGCAGGCGCTGGTCGATTTCGTCATTGAACACTCGGCAACCGGGAGGCCCACCCCGGACGCCTTGAGCGCTGATGATCAGGCAAGCAGCACTACGCTGAAGCCCCCTTCCTGAGCAGAGGCTGACATTTGCTTGGGCTCAGAAACGACAACACCCGGCCAGGGCCGGGTGTTGTCGAACAAGACACTTGTCTATTCAAGGGCTTGTCTGTGTCAGCGCTTGTCTGTTTCAGTGCGACGCGTGATCAACTCACTGGCTGCGCATGGCCAGCTTCATCTGCATGGCTTCGTAGGGCATCGGGCGACGCGACTGCCAGTAGTGCTGGGACCAGTAGACATTGTCGAGCCGCGACAGCTTCACGCCACGCGAGGTGGAGGCATGCAGGAAGTAGCCGTTGCCGACGTAGACCCCCACATGGTTGTAGCGACGTGAGGGACGGAAGAAGACCAGATCACCCGGCTTGAGCTGCGACTTGTCGATGCGCTTGCCACGCTTCACCTGGTCGGTGGTGGTGCGCGGCAGATCGATGCCGAAGCCATCACTGAAGACATGCTGCATCAGGGCGGAGCAATCGATGCCGCGGGTGTTGGTGCCCCCCAAACGATAGGGCGTCCCGGCCCAGCGGTCATGCTCTTCCAGCAGGACATCGCGGATGCTCGGCCCTGACATGGCGAAGTCCTGCGACTCGGCGGCCGGCTGGGACGCGGACTGGCGATAGCGCTTGAGCTTCGGCAGTTCCGGCAGGTCCACATCGTAGTAGGCCACATCATTGGACGGTGTTGAGTGACTGGCACAGCCTGCCACACCCAGTGGCAGGATCAGAAAACAGCATAATAACGCGTGGCGCATCCAGCATTCCTCGTCGTGGGCCCGGCGCTGGAAGGGTGAAGGTGAGCAGCGCTTGCGGACGGCGATAACCATTGATGCATGACGATGATCGTTGATCGATCAGGGATAATACGGCGACTATCTGACAAGGTGGGCCAACTCAGGCAGCAGCACACCTTGCAACACGATGTCGACAGTCAGATGACAAACTCGAGTCGTTCGCAGGATAGTAGTTCATGTTTCCGCAAACCGTATGCCATTGCCGCACAAGTTAGACCAAAGCATCAGAGAAAGTGCCCCCTGCCGCTCACCCAACCTGAATTGAACCCCGCTCAGTGCAGCGTGCGAGCGTCTCCGCTCAGCACATCCAGATGCAACGCCGGCCAATGCCCCGGGCGGGCGCCCGGGAAATCGAGACTCGACCAGGCACCCGCCAGCGGTGGCGCCGCCGTCAACCACTGGATGAGCGCATCGCGGAAGCCGCGCAGGAAGCTGTCACGCTGGTCGGTGTCGCCCATGAAGAAGGCATAGCCGGCGAACAGCCCACGGGCATATTCCTTCCAGCTGCCGTAGTGGTCACGCGCCATCGCATAGGCGCTGTCCAGATAGGCGGTGAAGGTCGCATCGTCCAGCCAGCCCAGCTGGCGCCCGGCAATCGCGAGGTCCACCATCTGGGCGATGTCCCACGCCGCCATGTCCAGCTCGTTGCAGCGCGCCTCGTTGTCCCTGACGCGACGCAGACGGTCCAGATGCACCTGCTCATCATCGCCGCGCTCGGCGCTTTCCAGCACGTCGATCTCATTGTCGAGGCGGGCGCGATTGAGGGTGTAGGGGCCGTAATTGATCTGGTATTCGTCCCGATCACCGGCATCGCGCAGGAAGTCGAGGAAGCCCTTGAGCGCCTCGGCATTGACGAGGCCGTAATGGCCTTCGAGCCAGCCGCTGAGCTCCTCGACGCCCCGCCCATACTCGACCATCGGCTCGCCCCAGCACGGCGTATTGAGCGGACCGCTCAGCGCCAGCGCCGTGAAGCGATCCAGACTCGGACGTAGCCCCGGCTCCTGCCAGTCGCTGGCGCGCCAGTCGAGCCAATGGAACAGGCTGCCGGGGTCATCGAGATGCCAGCGGATCTCGTTGACCAGCGGATGATCCTCGAGTTCCGGCACCGCGGATTCCCACACCGCCCAGGCTTCCAGCAGACGCATGGCGTCCGGGTAGTAGCGACACAGAGCACTGCGCAGACGCTCGGCACACTGGGCCAGCTCATCGGCCGGGAAATCACCGCTGTCCTGCACCATCAACAGATAGAAGGCGTACTTCTCGGCCATCACCACACTGGCGGGATAGCGATGACAGACGGCCAGACGCTGACGGCGTTCCAGCTCGACGGCATCGGCACGCCCGAAGGGCGTCTGGGCATCGGGCAAGGCACCACGCGCGGCATCGGCGGCCAGCTGGTTGAGATGATGCGCCTGCGCCGGCAGCCAGAAGCGCGCCATGCCCTGCACGCCATCGCGGGTGTCCAGCGCCAGCGTCTCGTTGAGATATTGGCGTGCCTCTTCGCGGCGCGCCGCATCGACCTCGGCGACAAGCCCCTGACGATAGAGCAGGTCTGGCTCACGGATACTGGCGATGGCCAGCACCCAGTGGCGGCTGTCATTGCGCCACGCGCGAATCGCCGCGCGGCAGCGGTCACGCTGGGCGGCAGGCAGCAGCGCATGCAGCTCGCAACGCAGCGGCGTCAGCGGCGACGCCATCAACGGACGCCAGTCACTCTCGGTGTCGCGGGTCAGATCGACACCCTCGAACAGACTGCGACCGCGCTGATAGGCGCGGGCCACGCCCTGCCAGTCAGCATAGCGGCGCACCAGCAGGTCGATGCCGTGGGCGGCGAAGTCCTCGCCCTCCTCACGACTCAGCCAGCCGGCACATAGCCCGGCGAAGGCGAGATCGACCAGACGCAGCCAGTCCCAGGCGGCGAATTCCAGCGGCTCGCCACGATCAAGATACTGCAGCAGCAGCTCGCCGTAGGCCGTCGGTGACGGGGGCTTTTCCAGCCCGCCATCGGCGACGTCGATGCTGGAGGAGGCATGCGCGGGGGCGCCCTTGCGCCCTTCCGACTTGCGTTCGGCCTCTTCCTGAGCCGCATCCGCTTCCAGCTCATCCAGCCACTTGGCACGCTCGCTGTCGCTGGCCGTCATCAGGCGTGCGCTGTCGATGTCCCAGCCATAGCGATGGCCCTGCGAGGCCAGCCACAGCAACAGTCGAATCAGCTCATCACGCCCGGTGATCGCCCAGGTCTCGGCCAGCCAGCGCGTGACATCCGGCCAGTGCGCCGCGGCGTCAAAACCGCTGGCACCGTCCTCGTGCGGGCCGCTGTCATCGGTGGTCAGCGTCTGACCGCCGAGCCACGGCGAGAAGATGGCGCGCGCCATCCAGACCCGGTCGCGCTCGCCCTGAGGCCAGAGCTCAGTAACCGCCACCGGAGGCTGTGCCTCCAGCGCCTCCTGCAGACGCGGCCAGGTGACGCCGGCGTCTTCGTGCTCCAACTGAGACAGCGCGAGGCTGGCCTCGAAGAAGCCGTCATCGCCTCGCGTCCAGCCCGCATCGCTGCGCGAATGGGCCAGAGCCTTGAGCCAGTCATCCAGCGAGGTGAAACGCCCGCCGATCGCCGTCAGCAGACGTATCAGCCAGGCACGCGTGCGCGCCTCTGACAGCCAGCCGGCAGTACGTGCCAGCGCCAGCAATTCCAACGCCTCCAGCTGGTGCAGCGGGTCCGGGGTGTCATTGGGGAAGGCCTCCAGCAGACGCCATCCCAACTCGCCCGCATCCGGGACTTCCTGGGCCTTCAGACGCGCGCACGCTTGGGCCGGTGTCCACACCGTTTCCGGCGCTGCACTGAAACCCCAACCGCACAACACCAGCTGTTGCCCCCACCAGGCACTCAGGGGTTCGACCAAGGCACACCTCACGACTCGATAGGATTCGACTGACGCAACACTTGCGACCGGGCAACTCGCAACCGGCGGCGCATAGTGTAACGGAAAGGGGCTTGCGGCGATGCCCCTCACGCAGGATAGCGAGCACGAACCACACCACGACGCCCGATGACAATGGCACTGTCATCGGGCGTCGTGGTGTGGGTGGCCGCAGACAGCGCAGACCAAGATTACCGCATTATCATCACATCAGGATGTCTTCATGGACTTGTTGCCGGTCGGGATGCGGAAGAAGGCGCAGTACGCCACCGGCAGCACCACCAGCGTCAGCAGGGTCGCCACGCCCAGCCCGAACACGATCACCACCGCCATGCTTGAGAAGAAGGCATCCGGGAACAGCGGAATCATGCCCAGCATGGTGGTGATGGCCGCCATCGACACCGGCCGCACACGACTGACGGCCGCCTGCACCACCGCCTGGAAGCGATCCTCCTGCTCATCGAGCTGCACGTTGATCTCCTCCACCAGCACGATGGCGTTCTTGAGCACCATGCCGATCAGACTCAAGGTGCCGAGCAGCGCCATGAAGGTGAACGGCGCGCCGAACACGATCAGGCCACTGACGATACCGATCAGCGTCAGCGGCACGATGGACCAGATGGCCAGCGCCTGACGCAGGTTGGAGAACAGCAGCACCGTGATCACGAACATGCCCAGCAGCCCCATCGGCAGCGAGGAGAACAGCGCCTCCTGAGCCTCGGATGAGGTTTCGTACTCGCCGCCCCACTCCAGGTGATAGCCCTCGGGCAGCTCGATGGCCTCGATCTTGGGACGGATACGCCCCAGTACGCTGGCGGCCGTTTCGCCGGACAGCGGCATCGGCTCTGCGTAGACCGCCAGCATGCGCTGACGATCGCGACGCTTGATCAGCGGGTCGCGCAGCTCTGTCTCGAGCGGCCCCATCACCGAGCCCGCCGGCACGTAGGTTTCCTGCTCATCGCTCCAGACATTGAGGCTCGCCAGGGTGTCGAGGTCGAAGCGCTGACGCTCTTCACCACGCAGCAGAATCGGGATCAGCTCGGAGCCTTCGCGATAGACACCGACGCTCTCGCCGTCGCTGTTGATCAGCAGCGCCTGATGCAACGAGTCACGCGTCACGCCGACACGCCGCGCCTGATCATCCAGGAATTCGGGCTCGATGCGATTGACGCGATTGCGCCATGACAGACGGATGCTGTCGGCCAGCGGCTCCTCCTCGAAGACGCTACGCACCTTGCCCGCCAGCTGACGCAGCACTGCGGGGTCTTCGCCGTAGAGGCGCGCCTCGAGACTCGCCTTGGCCGAGGGCCCGACCTGCAATGCCTGCACCTTGTATTCGACTTCAGGATACTCAGCGCGCACCAGGCGTATCACCTCTTCCATACGCGCTTCGCGGCTGGCCCGGTCCTGAGTCTCGACGATCAGCTGCCCGAAGCTTGCATAGCTGTCTTCCGGCGAGTAGGTCAGCGTGAAGCGCTGGGCGCCCCCGCCGGTGACGCTGGTGACATGATTGACCTTGTCCATCTTGAGCACCTGCTGCTCAAGGTCCGCGATGCGCGCTTCCGTCGCCAGCACATCGGTGCCTTCCGGCATCCAGACATCGACGAAGAACAGCGGTGTCGAGGCATCCGGGAAGAAGGCATTCTTGACCTGCCCGAAGCTCATCACGGCCGCCACCAGCAACGCCACCGCGCCCCCCAGGGTCAGCCAGCGCAGGCGAATCGCCCAGCTCAGCAGGCTGCGGAAGCCACGGAAGATGACGCCACGATAGGGGTCTTCCTCCTGATTCTCGTCCGTGTCACTGCCTGCCGTCTCCCGCGCTTCGCGGAAGAACATGTCGAAGAAGAACGGTGTCAGCGTCAGGGCGGTGATCCAGCTCAACAGCAACGAGTAGCACAGCACCCAGAACAATGACCCGACGAACTCGCCGGTGGCATCCGGCGACAGACCGATGGGCGCGAAGGCGGTGATCGCGATCACCGTGGCCCCCAGCAGCGGCATGCGGTTCTGGTTGACGACCTCGAAGGCGGCCTGGCGCTTGGTCTTGCCACGCTTGAGGCCGATCAACATGCCCTCGGTGACCACGATGGCGTTATCCACCAGCATGCCCAGCGCGATGATCAAGGCCCCCAGCGAGATCTTTTGCAGCTCGATGCCATGAATCGACATCATCACGAAGGTGCCGAGAATGGTGATCAACAGCACCAGCCCCATCAGCACGCCGCTCTTGACTCCCATGAATACCAGCAACACCAGAATCACGATGCCGACGGCCTCGGCCAGGTTGATCAAGAAGCCGGATACCGCCTCATCTACCACCTGGGGCTGGTGATAGACCGTGGTCAGCTCCATGCCCAGCGGCATGCGCGACTCAAGCTCGCCAAGACGCTTGTCGACCAGCGCACCGACCTCGACCACATTGACGCCAGAGGCGAACGAGATGCCCAGCGACAGCGCCGTCTCACCATCGGTGTGATAGAGGCGCGACGGCGATTCGGTGTACTCGCGGCTGACCGAGGCGATATCGCCGAGACGAATCAGGCCACCATTGCCGGGACGACCGACCACCAGACGCTCCAGGTCCTGCACGCTCTGGAACTCGCCACTTGGCTGCAGTTCCAGCGACAGGCCGTTCTGACGGATCCGTCCGGCGTCGCCGACCACGTTCTGGGCATTGAGCAGGTTGGCGAGCTGATCCGGCGAGATGTTCAGCGCCTGCATGCGATCACGATCCAGCGCGACGATGACCTGCTCGCTGCGCGCGCCGACGATGGAGACCTTCTTGACCCCCTCCACCAGCGTCAGCTCGCGCTGCAGGAAGTCGGCCTGGTCCTCGAGATCATGCGCCGAATAGCCCTTGCCGCTCAGGTTGTAGAGCAGCCCGAACACATCGCCGAAGTCGTCATTGACGATCGAGGAGCCACTGCCGGGCGGCAGGCTCGCCTGTGCGTCATTGATCTTGCGGCGCAGCAGGTCCCAGTACTGCTGCATCTCGCCTTCGCGCACGCTGCTCTCGAGCTCCAGCGTGATCTGGGAAAGCCCGGAGCTGTTGACCGAGCTGACGCGCTTGAGATTGGGAATCTGCTGGATCGCCTTCTCCAGCGGCAGCGTGACTTCCTCTTCCACCTGCTTGGGCGTCGCCCCCGGATACTGGGTAATCACCACCGCATTGCGGATGGTGAACTCGGGAAATTCCAGCTGGCCGAGGCCAAAGAAGGAGGTCACGCCACCCACCGACAGCAGCAGCACGACCATCCAGCTGATGACCTTGTGTCTCAGGAAATAATCGACCATGGATCAGAGCCCCGCTTCCTTGACCCAGGGACGCACAGGCTCCCCGGCTTCCATGCGACTGGCGCCCGCCGTGACCAGACGGTCACCGGCACTCAGTTCTCCCGTGATCACCAGCCCTTCGCCGGTGGCCTGCAGTACCGTGACGGGCACGGCCTCGACGGTGCCTTGGGCGCCAGCTTCCTGCTGCTTGCCTTCGCTCTTGCCCTCATTCTTGCCGTCGTCTGAGCCGGTGTCCGTGGTGGCGTCATTGTTGATCGATGCGCTCGCCTGGGCGTCACCGTCCTTGGGCACATAGCGCCACACCACGGCCTGGTTCGGGCTTTCCTCCTGAGTGACCACCGCCTCGATCGGCACGCGCCACTGGCCCTGGGTCGCCGCCGTCAGCTGCTGCATGTCCAGCTCCACGGTGGCGCTCATGCCTGACAACACGGTGATGTCCTGCGGCTCCGGCAGCGTCAGGGTGACTTCATAGCTCAGCGAGCCCTCACTGGCACTGGTGTCGTGCTCCTTGTAACGGGCCGGATAGCGCGACTCGCCACTGCCGAAGCGCACCCAGGCCAGGGCGGCATCCTCAAGGCGCCCGGCCTCGGCACGCTCACGATCGATGGCGCGCACCTGCCGCTCCGGCATGTTGAAGATCACGTCGATCTGCCCCGGCTGCTGCAGCACGGCGATGGTTTCCTGGGCGGCGACCACCTGATAGTTGTCCACCGGCACGCGCGCGATCACCCCGTCATAGGGTGCCTTGAGATAGGTGTAGCTGAGCTGGTCCTGCGCCTGGGAATACTGGGCCTGCGCCGACTGGAATTCGGCCTGCGCCTCATCGAAGCGTGCCCGACTGATGGCGCCCTTCTCCACCGAGTACTTCATGCGCTTGTAGGTCGCCTGCGCCAGATTGAAGCTGGAGCGGGCATTGTTGAGCTCGCTTCTGGCATCGCGATCATCCAGGCGCGCGATCAGCTCGCCCTTCTCGACCTCCTGACCGGCCTGGACCTTGAGTTCGCGCAGCTCACCGCCGATGCGGAACGACAGGTTGGAGCGCTCCGAGGCCTCGACCACACCGGGGTAGCGCTGGATGACACCGCCGCCTTCATCCGACAGCGACAGCAACTTGACCGGATGCACCTTCTGCTTCTCCAGCGGGGCCTCGGCCTCGCTGCAGGCCGCAAGCCCGAGGGCCAGCACGAGTCCGGCGAACAGCTGAAGGACGCGGCCTCCCCGCCAGGCGAAAGGAGTACGCAGGTGTGGCTTGGCACCAGGTCGAAGTTTCATCAGCGGGCCCTTGAGTCGTTGGAATAAAATGGCACAAGCGAAAATCTGTCATCTGTCCGGCGTGCGCTGCGGGGCTGGCTGCCCTCACTGGCGAAGCGCGATCGCGTCCCAGGCCATCTCGAAGGCCTGGTCGAAGCTGGCATCACTGATGGCCGGCAACTGGCAACTGGAGCCCTGCAGCAGGCTGTAGATCGACCGGAACATGAACACCTCGATGAGGGCGAGATCGATCTGCTTGAGGATGCCGGACTGCTGGCCCAGCGCGAAGGCGTCCAGCAAGGGCGCGGCGCGCTCCTGATTGGCCACCCTCAGGGCGTCCTGCATATGGGAAGAGTGCAGAAACTGATCGTGAAAGAGGAACAACGCAGGCTGACGGCGCCCCAGCGCCACCAGGGCATTCCACACCCGACACAGTGCCGACTTCAGCTGCTGGGCGGCCGGCGACAGCGTTGACGGCTCGGCCTCGAATGCCCCTGCCGGCTCGGCCTGGAAGGCCTCGATGGCGACCGCGATGATGCGCCGGCTGACCTCGCGAAAGGTCGCCTCCAGCAGGTCATCCTTGTCGCGGTAGTAGAGATAGAGCGTACCGGGCGACATGCCGGCGGCACGCGCGATGCGCGCCACGGAGGTCACGGCAAAACCATGCTCGGCCACCTCATGCAGCGTGGCTTCCAGCAACGCCTGCTGCTTGTGTTCATCACGATGGCGCATGGCCCGTCTGCCTCTGTTCTGTTCTGTTCTGTTCTGTTCTGGTCTGGTCTGTTTTGGTCAGTTCTAGTCTGATCTGGTCTTGAGCGAATCCTCACAAAATAAATGAACGTTCATTTATTTACAACCAGACATTGCATGGCCGAGTGCGTGCACGCGCCTCGGCCATGCAAATCAGCTCATGCAAATCAGCTTATGCAAATTATCTTATCTAGCAGATCAAGCCGTGACAGAGGGTCAGAGGCGTCAAATACAAGGCCACTGAATGCCTGACTCGAACTGCCAGACACGAAATGCCAGAAACGAAAAAGCGCAGCTCATTGAGCTGCGCTTTCTAAAGGCATCCACCTGAAATCTGCCACGCGCCCGCGGCGCGCCTCAGCTCTCGGGATCGATGATCGCGATGATGTGGTCTTCCAGGTCCTGCTGGCGCACCGACGCCTCGGAGACGGCAAAGCGTGACACCGAGACCCCGGCGCGCTTGACGCTCTTGGCATCGCCGGTCAACAGCGGGTGCCATTCGGGCAGCTCACGGCCTTCATTCAGGCGACGATAGCCGCAGGTTTCCGGCAACCAGCGCAGCTTGCCCACCGTCTCGACATCCAGCGGGATGCAGCCCGGCACGCGCGTGGCGCGATTGGGATAATCGCGACAGCTGACCTTGCGCACATCCAGCAGGCGACAGGCGACATCGAGTACCGCGATATCGCCACTGTCTTCATCCTCGAACTTGAGCAGGCAGCATTGGCCACAGCCATCGCACAGCGCCTCCCACTCGGCGGTATTCAGCTCCGAGAGTGCGTGGCGCTCCCAGAAACGCTCACGCTTTCCGCCGTCAGGCTGCGGAACATCGCTCATCTTGCTCTCCTCGCCCTGCCGGGCAGCAGGGTCGTTTCATCAGTACGGTCTTGTCTGCCGGACAGGGCGTCAGTAATGCGTTTCCGGCGGCGTCACGCCAATCTCCTTGAGGAGGTTTTCCTTGGCCGGCGGCATCTGCAGATAGAAGCCCTGCTCGCGAATCTTCTCGAGCACCGTGGTGCTGGCAACGCGCGCCAGCGGCTTGTCGGCACGAATCAGCAGTGTCATCAAAGGGGTCGGCGTGCCGAAGATGCCCAGCAGGGATTCCGGCACATCCTTGAGTCCACGCGCCTTCTCGACGTAGAGATACATCTCGTCCTTCTTGGCGCTCTTGTAGATCTCGCAGATCATCTTGTCGTCTGTCATCGGGCTACCCATCATCTTGCAGCGCTTGTGCGCATCAGCGAGCTCTCGCGTCACGGGCATGACCCGAGAGCTCACTACCGGTTTCTGGCCTGTTTCTGACCTGTATTGCTGGCATGCCAGGCTGCGCGAGCCTCACGCATGCCCCTTGCAGTCTGGCCCACGAAAGCGGCGGGCGTCAGCTCTCGAGCGCCTTGGCCAGGCGCGCGGCCAGCAGCTCACCGCGCCAGCCCTGCGGCAAGGGCAGCGGCTCGCCCTCGTAATCGGCGATCACCAGCGCTTCCATGTCACGGCGCTTGCCCAGAATCTCAGGCTTGAGCTGCTGTGCCTCCGCCACCACATTGACCTCACGCTTGAGGCGCTTCATGCAGTTCTTCCACTCCGGCGCCAACGGCGACGGCGGCACGCGCGGCAGCTGACTGTCATCGATCATCGCCACGTCCTTGAGCAGCGTCAGCACGGTGTCCCCGTGGCGCTTGATCTGCGGCGGATGCATGCCATCGACCTTGGCCAGCTCGAAGCGATTGGTCGGCAGTCGCTCGCAGATCCCGAACAGCTGCGCATCGGCCAGCAGGCGTGAACGCGGCACGTCGCGCAGACGAATCTGCTCCTCGCGCCAGTCACACAGCACCTGCCAGGCAGCCAGGCCACGCGGCGAGAGCTTCCACAGGCTGCGATGACGCTTCCAGTACTCCGGGTCCGGCGTGGCACCACCGCTGCTGCCCGGGTCCCGGCAATCCTCTTCAAGCCACGCCATGCGGTCCAGCTCGAGCAATGCATCGCGCTGCTCGGACCACACCTGCGGCAGGAACAGCACGTCCAGCGCGGCGTAATCGCACTGCGCCTGACTCAAGGGACGCTTGAGCCAGTTGGAACGCGTCTCTTCCTTGGGCACGGTGACGCCCACCACGCGCTCGACCAGACGCTGATAGCCCATCGAGGCTTCGCCGCCGGTCAGGCCTTCGGCGATCTGGGTATCGATCAGCGGCGTCGGCGCCACGCCCGCCCAGCGCAGGAAGACTTCCATGTCCTCGCCACAGGCGTGCAGCAGCTTGAGCGGACCCTCTGCCCCCAGCAGACGCTTGAGCGCCTCGCTGGCCGGTACCACCGTGGGGTCGATCAGGAAGATACGCGGCGTCTTGCCATCCGCACCGGGCAGCTCGCCGTCACGGGCAGCCATCAGCTGCACCAGTGCCGGAATCGGGAAGAAGGTCGACTCGCGGATGAATTCGGTGTCCAACGCCAGCCAATCGGCGCCTTCCAGTTCTGCACAGGCAGCGGCCAGCGCCTCGGGGGTCTCGACCCAGACGGCCTCGAAATCGAGTTCTGACAGCAGTGCGGTGGCGGGTTGATCACTCATCAGCAAGGAAATCTCGTGGTGACAGGCTTGCCCGGGCAAGCGGGAATTGAAGGTGACGGGCACTCGCCAGACACCGGGCGGTAAACGACCGCGGGCGTGGTGGTTCCTGACCACCACGCCCGCAGACGTGCTGCTGTAGTTGCTTTGATACCGAAGCTGCTTTGCTACCGAAGCTGCCGAAGTTGCCTTGATGCCGGTGCCAAACAGCGTCGGCACCGGTATCGCATCAGATCTCGCCGAGGGTGAACGGCAGACGGCCGCTGAAGGCACGACTGAGCGTGCCGCCATCGACGTATTCCAGCTCCCCGCCCATCGGCACGCCATAGGCCAGACGCGTCAGCTTGAGCGGCTGCCCACCATGCTGCACATCGCGAAGCTGCTCGGCGATGTAATGTGCGGTGGCCTCGCCCTCGACCGTCGGGTTGGTGGCCAGCACCAGCTCCTCGATCTGGCTCTCGCGGACGCGGGTTTCCAGCGCATCCAGCCCGATATCCTCGGGCCCGATACCATCCAGCGGCGACAGATGGCCGTGCAGCACGAAATAGCGCCCCACATAGCCACCCGCGCCCTCGATGGCGAGCTGGTCGGCGGGCGATTCCACCACGCACAGCACGCGCTCATCACGCCGCGGACTCAGGCACAGCTGACAGACCTCTTCCTCGGTCAGCGTGCGGCAGCGCGCGCAATAGCCGACGCGCTCCAGCGCCTCGCCCAGCACGCCGACCAGACGGTCGGCGCCCATGCGATCACGCTCCAGCAGATGCAGCGCCATGCGCTGTGCCGTTCGCGGGCCAACGCCCGGCAGCACGCGCAAGGCATCCAGCAACTGATCTACCAGCGGCGAAAATCCCATCAGAACGGCATCTTGAAGCCGGCCGGAAGGTTCATGCCAGCAGTCGCCTCTTCCATCTGCTTCTTGGAATTGACTTCGACCTTGCGCACCGCGTCATTGACGGCGGCCGCCAGCAGATCTTCCAGCAGCTCCTTGTCTTCTTCCATCAGGCTCGGATCGATCTCGACGCGCGCGACGTCATGACGACCGTTCATGGTGACCTTGACCATGCCCGCGCCAGATTCACCCTGGACTTCCGCCTTGGCGGCTTCTTCCTGGACCTTCTGCATGCGCTCCTGCATTTCCTGCGCCTGCTTCATGATGTTACCCATACCGCCTTTTCCACCGAACATGGCTCACCTCATCAATAACGTGTTGAACATGACCTAACGATAAATGCTGTCTGGCGGAGGTGCCATGTCGTGGCACCTCCGGCCTGTGGTGTGCGTGCCTTGTCGGCACACGCACCGCGAATCCGGGAGAGCGTCAGCGATGCCCGGCACCGCCGACACTCGGTCGAAACTGCCCAGAGCGTCAGAAATCGTCCGGCTCGAAGGAGTTGACGCTTTCCTCGATCAGACGTGCGCCCAGCTGGTGCTCCATGGACTGGATATGCGGGTCAGCACGCAAGGCTTCAACCGCGCGCGCATGACGTTCACCCAGCAGACGAATGCGACGACTGTGCGGCGTTTCCAGACCTTCCGGCAGCGGCGCGACGCTGATCTCCAGCACACGCTCCACGCCCTGGCCCGCCAGCGCCTTGCGAATACGATCCTGATGGACTTCGGCCATCATCGCCGACTGGGCGGGGTCCAGCCTCAACTTGAGGTGGGTGCCGTCATCGTGCTCGACCAGGCAATGCGCGCCGATATTGCGCGTGATGCCGCCCAGCCCCAGCGCGGGGAACAGCTCCAGCCACGCGGCGTGATTCAAGCGACCATCGGCACTCGGGGCACTCGGCGCCGGCGTGGGAGCAGCCGCGGGTGCCGGCTCCGGTGCGGGAGCAGGCTCCGGCAGCGGTTGCGCTGCCACGGCCGGCTCGTTTGCGACCGGCTCAGACACGACCGGCTCAGGCGCCGGCGATGCAACGGGCTCGGGTTGTGCTGGCGCTGAGTATTCAGCGGGCTGCGGCGCTACTGGTACAGGTTCAGCGGGCTCTAGCGCTGCTGGTACGGCTTCAGCGGGCTGCGGTGCTGCTGGTACTGTTTCAACAGGCTGCGGGGCCGATGACTCAGTAGCCTCTGGCTGTGCCGGCGCGGAACCGAAGGCGGCACTCAGGCGTGACATCGCCGAACTGGGCGCAGCGGGCGCCTGTGCGGGGGCTGCTGCCTGTTCTGCCGCTGGCGCCGACACCGGCGCGGCCGCAGGCTGGGGCGCGTCCTGCGCTACGTCGCGAAAGCCGGCATCCCGGGCGTCCTGCGGAACGTCCTCCGTCGCCCACGGGGGCGGCTCGTCGACCATCGGCGGCTGTGCTTCGGTCGCTGGCGCGGCCACTGGTGCAGCAGGCTGGGGCGCGGGCGCCATCGGGGCTGCCGGTGCTTGCTGAGGCTGAGCCTGCTGGACTGGTGCCTGCTGAACCGGAGCTTCTTGAACAGGAGCCTGCTGAGCCTGAGCTTGCTGAACCGGAGCCTGCTGGACAGGCGCCGAGGCTTGAGCGCCAGGCGCGTTCGCACCCTCCGCCTGGCCGGTCATCGGCAGCGGCGTCTGCGCCGGGCGCGGCACGCCCTGCGGTCGGAAGGCCAGCATGCGCAGCAGCGTCATTTCCAGCGCGGTTCGCGCATCCGGGGCGTTGGCCATGTCGCCACGCCCCTGCAGAGCGATCTGGTAATAGAGCTGCACGTCTTCACCGGTGAAACGGCTGGCCAGCGCCAGCAGCGCATCACGGTCGCCATGCCCGTTGTCCAGTGCGCTCGGCACCATCTGGGCAATCGCCAGACGGTGGAAGACGGACGCCATGTCGTCCAGCACCCCGCCGTAGTCCGGCCCCTGCTCGGCCAGTGTCGCGACCTCCGCCAGCAGACTCGCGGCGTCCAGCGAGGCCAGGCACTCCAGCAGCGCCAGCACATGGCGGTGATCCAGCGTGCCGAGCATGGCGGCGACATCTTCGCGCCGCACCTGGCCATGGCCGAAGGCGATCGCCTGATCGGTCAGACTCATGGCGTCACGCATCGAACCATCGGCGGCCTTGCCGAGCAGCCACAGCGCGTCTTCCTCGAAGCTGACTTCCTCGCGGGCGAGAATGTCGGACAGGTGCTCGACCACGCGCACCGGCGGCATGTTCTTGAGCGTGAACTGCAGGCAGCGCGACAGGATGGTGACCGGCAATTTCTGCGGATCAGTGGTCGCGAGCAGGAACTTCACGTGGGGCGGCGGCTCTTCCAGCGTCTTGAGCAGCGCATTGAAACTGTGGGTCGACAGCATGTGCACCTCATCGATGAGGTACACCTTGTAGCGGCCCTGGGTCGGCGCGTACTGGACGTTGTCCAGCAGCTCACGCGTGTCCTCGACCTTGGTCCGCGAGGCGGCGTCGACTTCGATCAGGTCGACGAAGCGGCCCTCATCGATCTCGCGACAGGTGCCACACACGCCACACGGCCTGGAGCTGACACCCTCTTCACAGTTCAGGCACTTGGCCAGAATGCGCGCCAGCGTCGTCTTGCCGACACCGCGGGTCCCGGTGAACAGATAGGCATGGTGCAGGCGCCCCTGATCGAGGGCATTGACCAGCGCACGGCTGACATGCTCCTGACCGATCAGTTCGTGAAAATTGCGCGGGCGCCACTTGCGCGCCAATACCTGATAGCTCATTGAGCGGGGCATTCCTTGGGCGATCTGAAACATGAGCTGAAACCTGCACGACCCGGCTGGGCTTCACCCCCGACGGTCGACAGACGGAGACCGATGACGAGGCCTCGCTGAGAATGCGCTCATTCTAGCGACTTGCCGTGTGGCTTCAAAGCACGATGCCACTTGCGCAGCAGGATTGAGGGCGCGAGGCCGGATGACAGGCGTGGTGCGCCCCCGAATTGCGGGCACGACGAAACGCCAAGCGGGGCTCGGGACAGGCAGGAGATGACCGGTGCAGACAGCGAGGGTGTGGCGAAAGGCTTCAGGCAGCGTGAAGCGAAGGTCTTGCGAGGGCTTGCAGGGGCTTGCGAGGGCTTGAGATAGAGCGTTGCGCAGCAGGCGGGATGATGCGGACATTTCACGAGCAGCCACTTTCAGGGCCCTGAAATGGAGGCGGCCCCATCAGCCACATCCCGGCACACGCGTCAGCCACTACCGTTGCTCCCTTCCGGGCCTGGCGGGGTTTGCAGCCTAGCATTGCGGGAGGACCGACAGGGCCACCACAAATATGATCATTCGGTGAACTACCGAGCCAATCGCTTGAACTTCAAGCACTTGGCGTGATCAAGGCGCACACTATAACAGCGCATCGCCGCCCTCACAAGGGGAGATCACGCCACGGGCTATTGCGTCGCCTCACGCGCTCGGCGGTGACGGAAATGACGCGCCATCACCGGTAGCAACAGCATCAGGACGATCAGGCGCAGAAGATGGTGAAAGGCGACGAAGATCGGGTCGAGATCGAGCGCCACCGCCAATAGCGCCATCTCGCCGATACCGCCGGGGGCCAGGGCGAGGAAGGCCACGTCACGCGGCACGCCCATCAGCTGATGGATCAGCTCGGCAAAGCAGCCCAGCACCGACAGCGAGATCAGGGTCGCCACGCCCGACTGACCCATCACCCCGACCAGTACCCGCGGCGTAAGGCCCTTGAAGCGTGCCCCGATGGCGCAACCTAGCACCAGCTGCATGACATCGGTGCCCCACACCGGTGGCGAAAAACGCACCACGTCGCCAAGCGACAGCACCAGTGCCAGCAACAACGGCGCCAGCAGCGAGGCATTGGGAATGCGCAGTCGCCTGGCCAGGGGCAGCAGAATCGGCAGCACCGCGATCAGCCACAGGCCGCTTACCGCCACATCGCTACCGATGCCGGGCGTGCCCGCCGCACCTTCCAGCACCCAATAGAGCGGCGGCAGAATCATGATCACCAGCAGCACCCGCAACGATTGCGCCACCGCGATGCGCTGCGGATCACCCCCGATGCGCTCGCCGATCACCACCATCGCCGTCAGCGCGCCGGGCACCGAGGAGAACCACGCGCTGGTGGCGTCAAAACCACAGCGGCGATACCAGGCGGCGCAGGCCAGCGTCGAAGCCCACACCCCCGCCAGCAACAGCAACGCCGACAACCACCAGCTGGAAAGGTGCGAGACCAGCTCCGGCGAGACGCGCGCGCCCAGCGTCAGGCCAAGTACGCCCAGAAACAGGTTGCGCAGGCGGTCCGGCACACCAAGCTTCAGCCCGGACATCGCGCCCAGCAGATTGGCGACCAGCGGCCCCAGCATCCACGCCAGCGGCATGCCGGTGAGCTGGAACAGCCAACCGCCCACTACCCCAAGCGCCAGCGAGGTCAGCAGCGGCCTGAGCGACGTGACAGCCGTAAGCCAATGGGATGGAGAGAGACGAGAGGCGCGCGCCTTGAGGCGCTGCAATAGCGGAACGGATGGCATGCTGGCTTCCTTGTCAGCGACACGAAACAGGCCACCAATGATACGCTGGCGCAAGCGCCATTGGCTGCCTGTTTGAGGCAATATTGCGCCTTCAAGCGGCCATTGCAGGTCGCAGACCGGCCCTGTGCCTGACTCTCATCACTCTTGACGCGTACCTGACGCGCCCTTGCGGAGCCCGGATGACTTCTCCCGACTCACTCCCCTCAGCGGCTGACGCATCAGCGGCTGACGCCTCAGCGGCTGACGCTTCAGCGCATGGCCTAGCCACCGCACCGCCCCCGGCCCTGTTGCTGGTCGAGGACGACGCCCTGCTGTCCAGCACACTGTGCAGCGTCTTTTCCGCCGAGGGCCTTGCGGTCACCCACCTGGCCGACGGTGCCGCGGCGCTTGCCCGCCTGGCGACCCGCCACGATCACGGCTTCGCGCTGATCGTGCTCGACCTCAACCTGCCCGGCGCTTCCGGGCTCGAGATTCTCGCCGCGCTGCGCCAGCACGACCGCCAGACCCCGGTGCTGATTCTCACCGCGCGCGGCGCCATCGAAGATCGCGTGCGCGGGCTGGACCTGGGCGCCGATGACTATCTTGCCAAGCCCTTCGTGCTCGATGAGCTGGAAGCCCGCGTGCGCGCCCTGCTGCGCCGCCATGCCACTCTTCAGGCCAGTCAGCAGGCCAGCCAGCAGCCGACGCCCTCGCCTGGCATCGCCCCACGCCTGACCCTCGGCAGCCTGGCCTTCGAGCCACTCAATGCACGCTTTCTGCTCGCCGATGCCCCGCTGGCGCTGCCGCCCCGTGAACAGCGCCTGCTGGGTTGCCTGATCCAGCATGCCGGCGAGCCGGTGGACAAGGCGCGTCTGACCCGTGAGGCCTTCGGCGAGGAGGAAGCCGTGGGCGACAATGCCATCGAGGTCTATGTGCATCGCCTGCGCAAGCGCTTGGAAGGCAGCGACGTCAATCTGCGCACCATCCGGGGCCTTGGCTATCTACTGGAACAGACCACGGACGGCAGCGCTTGAATTCCGCACCCTCACCACGCCCACAGACAGAGGCAAAACGCAGCATCAGCCTCTATCGGCGCCTGCTGAGCTGGCTGCTGCTGCCTCTGCTGGCGCTGGGCACACTTTTGCTGGTGCAGGCCTTCCTGTCGGCGCGTGAGGCAGCGGACCGCGCCTACGACCGGCTGCTCGAAGCCTCGCTGGTCACCATCGCGGAGCAGGTCAAATGGCAGGATGGCCAGTTGTGGCTCGACCTGCCGCCCGCCGCCCTCGAGATGCTGGCCACCGACGCCCAGGAGCGCGTCTTCTACAGCCTGGTGGACGCCGATGGCGAGCAGGTCACCGGCAATACCCACCTGCCGGATGCCAATCGCGCCGCCAATGGTCGCCTGGCCCCGCAGGAATCGCTTGGACGCAGCGGCGAGCTGTCGTTTCGCGATATCGCCTGGCAGGGACAGGCACTGCGGCTGGGCAGCCTCGATACCCGCTTGGGCGGCTGGGGCGATGACCCACGCCACGGCCAGCGTTACAGCATTCGCGTCGCCCATACCCGCGAGGGGCGAGACACCCTGACGCGTGAGCTGTTCAGTGGCTCGCTGGTGCGCCTGGCGGGCATGGCCACGCTGGCACTGCTGGTGGTGTTGATCGGCGTACGGCTGGCGCTATCGCCGCTGACCCGCCTGCGCCGCGCCATTCGCGAACGCGACTCGCGCAGTCTGGCGCCGCTCAACCTGCCCCTGCCGCGCGAGCTCGAGGAACTCAAGCACACCATCAATGACCTGCTGGCGCGCATGCGCCGCGTGCGCGCCAATCAGGAGCGCTTCATCGGCGACGCCTCGCACCAGCTGCGCACCCCGCTGGCGGGACTCTCCGCGCACGCCGAGCTGGCACTGCGCCAGCAGGACCCCAGCGCCTGGCATGCCGCGCTGGGCCAGATGCAGGCCACCGCCAGCCATACCGCCCACCTGGCCAATCAGTTGCTGTCGCTGACACGCCTCAACAACCCGGAAGTGCAGCCGCCGCGCGTGCCGCTGGAGCTGTCGGCGCTGGCGCGCGCCACCGTCAGCCGGCTGTTCCTGCGCTGTGATCGCGCCGGGGTGGACCTCGGCCTCGAGATCGCCCCGGACATCGATGGCGCCGCCTGGACGCTAGGCGTCGAGTGGCAGCTCGAGGAGGCACTGGCCAACCTGATCGACAATGCCTGCAAGCACGGCGCGCGCACCGTCACACTCACCCTGAGCCGGATGGCGGCACCGAGCGATGCCACGTTCACGCAACCGGACAGCGCCGCACTGGCGGGCCGCTGGCGGCTGAGTGTCGAGGATGACGGCCCGGGCATCGACGCCGAGCGACGCCTGCTGGTACTGCGCCCCTTCCACCGCAACACCCAGCCCGACAGTCATGATCAGGCGCCGGCGCAGCAGCCCGATGAGCTCAAGCATCACGAAGGCGCCGGACTGGGGCTGGCGATCGTCGATGGCATCGCGCGACATCACGACGCGCGCCTGACGCTCAGCGACGCGACAGCACGCAGCGTGACGCAGGCTGCTGACTCTGCATCCCGCACAGACGATGCAACTCGCGCAGCCGACGCAAACGGCACAGACGAGACAGGCGCGTCCTGCGGGCTATGCGTCAGTCTGCATCTGGCGCCCTGTGCAGCGCCTGAGGTGAGAGTGGGTGGGGATGATGAATCAGCACAGGCCGGCAAGCCTGCAAAGACAGGGGGCACAGCATGCTAGCGAGACGACCGCCAACCAAGCAGCAGCGCCCTGACCATCACGGTCATGACAATCACCGCCCGGATCATCACCGCCCGGGCAGACAGCGCGCTGGACGGCTGACGGCCTGCCTGGCACTGGCCGTGCTTCTGAGCCCCGTCAGTCAGGCGGCGACCCGGGCGGCGACCCAGGCAGCGTTTGACCCGCTGCTCGAAGAGCATCAATCGCTGTGGTTGCAGGGCGGTCAGCCAGTCACGCCGCCCGCGCCTGACAGCGACGCCAGCCTCGCGGCCGACCTGACCATTCACGCTGCGCTGGACCTGCCCGAGATTCGCCCGCTGCTGCTGCGTTACAGCCGCCAGCATCCTGAGCGAGTGCTGCACTACGTCAACCGCTCCGCCCTCGGGCTTGAAGCACAGTACCTGCAGGCGCCGCTGACACCGCAGGCCGATCTGATGATTTCCTCGGCCATGGGGCTGCAGTACCGACTCGCCAATCAGGGCCACGCCCTGGCACTCGAGGCCCCCAATCTGGCCGCCTGGCCGGCCAACTCACGCTGGCGCAATGAGCTGTATGCGATGAGCTTCGAGCCGATCGTGATGGTGGCGCGACGTGATGCGCTCAAGCGCCTGGCGGACCTCGACGGCCTGCGCAATCCCCTCGATGTGCTGCGCAGCCATCGCGACTTCTGGCACCTGCTCGAGTCGCGCCGCGAGCAGCTGCGCGGCCGCATCATCAGCTACGACCCGCGCCGCAGCGGCTCCGGCTTTACCTATGCCGTGTCAGACGCCCGTCAATCGCCGCGCTACTGGACGCTGGTGCGCGCCATGGGGCAGGCCGATGCCAGACTGGTCAGCACCACCGGCGCCATGCTCGAGGCTCTGGCCAGCGGCGAGGTGGACATCGCCTACAACCTGGTCGGCCCCTACGCGGTGACCTTTGCCCGCGCCCATCCGGAGCTGGTGGTGATCGTGCCGGAAGACTACGTGCTGATTCAGCGCCGGCTAGCCTTCGTCCCCCAGCAGGCACCTCACCCCGAGGCCGGTGAGGCCTTTCTCGACTGGTGGCTGAGTCTGGAAGGTCAGCAGGCGGTGGCCAGCGACAGCCAGCTGGGCGCACTGCATCCCGAGGTGAGTGGCGAGGGCAGCGCTCAGCATATGCGCGAGCAACTGGGCGATGCGCTGCGCCCGATCGAGATCGGCCCTGGCCTGCTGGCGACACTCGATCGCCTCAAGCAGGCCAGCTTCCTGAGCCGCTGGGTGCTGGAATTCGAGGCCCCTGCTCCCTTTGCCGGTGAGGCGAGCCAGGGTCAGGGTCAGGGTCAGGGTCAGGGTCAGGGTCAGGGTCAGGGTCAGGGTCAGGGTCAGGGTCAGGGGCAGGCCCCGTCAGCCACGCAGCCCGAATTGAACCAATGATGCGTGGCGTCAGGGCTGGCTAGCCCCTCCGTTCTGTAAACGCACTGGAGAGCCCATCACGCACAAGGCGCCCCGCGGGGCGCCTTGTGCGTGATGCCATGCGGCATTCAATGAGATGAGCGAGAGGATTCAGCGTCAGCGACCGCCGGCATCTCCGCCGCCGTCACCGCCACCGGCGTCCGGTGCGGCCTCGCGCAGCCCGGCGTCCTCACGGCCTGCCAGACCCTCGGCGGGCTTGCGACGCGCGATCAGCGCACCACCTTCCCGGTGCTCGCTGCTCTGATACTCCGTGCTTTCCGACTCGCTGCTTTCCGGTGAGCCGCTGGCGGGGCGCAACGGCTCCGCCGAGGCGCTGCGCTGCTCGACGAGGCGCTCGGTGCCATCGTCGCGATGCAGCCAGACATCCATCTGCTGGAAGGCGACCTTGAGGCCATGCTCACGGAAGCGTGCATCCACCCAGCGGTTGATCTCATCGGTGGCGTAGAGGCGATCGGTCAGGTCATTGACGTAGATGCGCAGCTCGAAACCGAAGTTGTCCTGGTTGTAGGTCAAGCAGAACACCAGCGGCTCCGGGTCCTTGAGCACCCGCCTGTTTTCCTGGGCGGCCTGCATCAGCAGACGATGCGCCAGATCCAGATCACTGCCATGGGCGACACCGAAATTGAGCACCACCCGCGTGACGTTGTCCGACAGCGACCAGTTGATCAGCTGGTCGGTGACGAACACCTTGTTGGGGATGATGATCTCCTTGCGATCGAAATCCGTCACCGTGGTGGCGCGGATCCGGATGCGATTGACCGTGCCATGCAGGTTGCCGATGGTGATGGTGTCGCCGATGCGCACCGGCCGCTCGAACAGGATGATCAGACCCGAGATGAAGTTGGCGAAGATCTCCTGCAGACCGAAGCCCAGCCCGACACTCAACGCCGCCACCAGCCACTGCAGCTTGTCCCAGCTGACGCCCATGCTGCCCAATGTCATCACGAAACCGGTGGCCATGATCACGTAGGACAGCAGCGAGGTGATCGCGTAGCTGGAGCCCTGCTTGAGCTCGAGCCGCGACAGGATCGAGACCTCCAGCAGCCCCGGCAGGTTGCGCGCCATCATCACCGCCACGGCGAGGGTGATCATGCCCGCGATCAGGTCCGCCAGCGAGATGGGCGTCGCCGAATCGCCCTCGACGGAAGCGGCGATTTCCCACACCACCACGCTGTCGAGATAGCTGAGCACATTGAGCAGATCGGCCCACACCACATAGAAGATCGACAGGAAGCTGATGACCAGAATCAGCTTCGAGAGACGCAGTGACTGGGAGTTGACCTGCTCCATGTCCAATGGCGGCTCTTCCACCACCTCGACACCGCCTTCGGCGCCCTCCTGCACCTGGGCGCGGCGACGCGCTACGGCGCGACGATAGGCCAGACGCCGCGCGGCGACTGCCAGCCCGCGCACCACGGTGGCTTCCACCAGAATCCAGGCCCCGAACAGGAAGATGGTAGTGATGAAGCGGCCACACAGGCGCAGCGCGGTGTACTCGTAGCCGAGGCAGATCAGCACGCCCAGCGCCACCGGCACCAGCGCCATCGCAAGGCCCAGAATCAGTCGGAACAGCTTGAGGCCGAAGAAGGGGACATGCGCCAGAATCAGTCGCGACAGACAGAAGCTCATCGCCATCAGGCCCACGAACAGAATGGCCAGCCCCAACGGGCGCTCGAGCAGGTTGAGGTCCGCCTCGCTGATGATGTTGGTGGTCAGCACCACCGGCAGCAGCGCGAAGCCCAGCCACCAGATATGACGGCGCAGCTCCGCCACGTAGTTGGCCGGCCACTGGAAGTGACGCTCGGCGACGCCGTCCTTGACCAGCAGGCGGCGGAAGATGGCGAAGATGCCCCACGCCAGCGACAGCTTCAACAGTGCCTGGCCCAGCGCCCACAGCATGATGCCCTCGCCCAGCGACAGCACGCCGCCAATCAAGGCCAGCGCCAGCGCACCGGGGATGGCCAGCAGGACGTTGAGCAGAATGGCGCGCGGCGTATGCAGCTGGGTGTCCTGCTTCAGGCGCCCTATCTGGGCGTGCAGGTCCGCCAGGCGCGCACGGATGCGCGAACGCTTCCAGGTGATGAAGATCAGCAGCAGCAAGCCCGGCAGCGCCACCCACAGGTCACTGAGCTGAAAGCCCTTGGACAGCCCTGCCACCACGCCACGCCAGACGTTGGGCCTGAGCTCCTCGGCGAGCATTTCCGGGGTACGCGACAGCCAGTCGAGATCCAGCGGCTTGCCGTTGGCGACCCAGAACAGCTGCTCCTCGATGGTCTGGCGTAGACGCCCTGACACTTCCAGCAGCTGCTGCTGGTTGAGCTGCAGGTCGATGGCGCGTGCCAGCAGGCTGTCGTATTCCTTGTCGAGCTTGTCGACCAGCTCCTTGCGCGCCTCCAGCTGACCGATCAACGCCTGACGCAGCTCGGCGCTGATCTGGCTGACATCGGCATTGCCGCCGGGGCGTTCCAGCGCCGCGGCCTCGCCCAGCACGTAGGAATTGAGATAGCCCGGAATATCGGCGAGCTGCTCACGCACCTTGTTGAGTTCGAACTGCTTGAGGCGCAGGTCGGCGATCTCTTCCTTCAAGTCCTTGCGCACATCGACCTGCGGCAGGCGACTCTGCTGCTCGCGCAGGATACGCGCCAGCAGGACGCTGCCCTTGATGGCTTCGATCTGCTCGCTCATGGTGCGCTCGACCTGGGTGACGCGATCAAGCTGGGTGCGCACCTCCAGCCCATCGCGAATCACGGCGTTGACGCGATCGGTGATCGCCAGCAGCTGGCTGCTGAGCTCGCGGTTGCGGTTGAGCACCTGCTGGAAGATGGGGTTGTCGGCCAGCGCGGCATTCTCGCCACTGGTGGCATCGGCGATGGTCTGCTCGGACTGGTTGCGGCGCTTGTCGTTGACCAGCGTCTGGACCTGCTCCAGGTCCTGCTCCAGATTGGCGATCTGACGGCTGTAGAGAGTCTTGCGCACCTGGGCCAGCTCACGCAGCAGGGAGCTTGAATTGAGCTCTGAATGGCTCAGCTCGCCACGCGTCTCGGCCAATGCCAGACGGGCCTCGATCAGATCACGCCCGGTGCCGGACAGGTCGGCATCGCCGCTGCCACCCAGCTGGGTCTGCAGGCGCTGCACCTGCTGCTGTGCATCGGCCAGGGTCGAGCGTGAACGCTCCGGCAGGCTCTGGGCATTGATCAGGCGCCGGTTGGTATCGGCCAGCTTGTCCTGCAGGTTCTGCAGCGAGTCGAGAATCGAGGTCATGCGCTTGTCCAGCGCCTCGACCGACTCGCCTTCCAGCGAGGCGATGCTGGGCGGGGTGTAGTCCTGAGGCAGGCGCGCCAGCTCGGCCTGCGCCTTCGCCAACTCCGCCGGCGCCTCCTTGACCTCACTCTTGAGGGAATTCAGGCTGCTGGTGGCCTCGGCGAGGTCGTCGAGCACCGTCAGGGTATCCTTGAGGTCCGCGATGCGCTGACGGGTGTCGGCATCCGGTTTCTCGACGCTCTGCAGGTCTTCAAGCTGAGTCTGGACATCAGCACGCTTCGGGGCGTCCGCACTGGCCGTGGCCGGCACCCAGGCCAGCAGCACCATCAGCAGCAAGGCGCCTGCCAACATCATCAGTCTCAAGGACTTGTTACCTGTCACAGCTGTCTCCTCAATGGTCACCACCGCGCTTCTTCATCGGCTCTGCTGCCCCGCCAGGCCGCCACCAGCCATGCAGGATGACATCGTGACCGGCCGCAAGCGCAGGCAAGGGCCGCATTGTCGACTGGCGCTGCATCCCACGCAATCCTTGTCGGCAAACGTCCGCCGGCGGCCGTTCAGCAAAGGATGAAGTGGAGAATGAACTAGAGAGTGAAGTGGGGGATGAAGCAAAGAGTGACGGGGCGAGAAAGCGGTGCTTGCAGGCCAGCGTGAGCGACATTCATCGTCGCATCGAGGCGACGCACTTGTCGGAATCTTCGTGCTGGAACCGGACACTGCGCCGCCAGTAGAATGGCAGACATGTCATGAACATTGCTCCATAATGCGCTGCTCCCCCGCCGCGGCGTAACCGACAGGATATTTCCATGCCCCTCCGCCTTGCCTCCATCGGATTCCGGTCCGTCCCTGCACGCCTCTCGGGAGTGCTGGCCACAGTACTGCTGGGTGCCGCCGCACCGGCAGCGGCCGACGTGCCCTACACCATGGATGCCGAAGGACGCATGGTACTGGCCAACGGCAAGCGCTTCGCTCCCGAAGCACTGGGCATGACTGCCGCCCAGGCCCGCGCGGGTGCCATGAGCCAGGCTGACTGGCGCGAGCTGGCGGCCTCTGCACCGGGCACGGCGGACGGCGTCGAGAGTGACCCGCGTACCGAGCAGGTCTTCCTCTCCAACCGCGAAGACGCGGATTACGAGCGCTACTCGGCGGAAGCGGCCGAGACCGAGCAGGCACAAGGCCAGAGCGTCGATGCGCCCCTCGATGAAAGCCTGGCCCAGCAGCGCGCCAAGGAGCGTGTCGTGCTGGAGAACGACGCCGAGAAAAATCCGCTGGCCATCACCGCCTACAAGCGCAATTACCTGCTGCCCTGGGCCTACAACACCAACCCGGATGCCAACGGCTTTGCCGAAGTCACCCAGGAAGGCGAGGTGGACAAGACCGAGGTGAAATACCAGCTCAGCCTCAAGGTCGAGCTGATGGACGACATCTTCGGTGACAATGGCGACCTGTTCTTCGCCTATACCCAGCGCAGCTGGTGGCAGGCCTACAACTCCGATGCGTCGGCGCCGTTCCGCGAGACCAATTACGAGCCGGAAGCCTTCCTGCAGTTCGACAATCGTTATGAGCTGTTCGGCTGGACCAATACCCGCAACCGCATCGGTTTCGCGCATCAGTCCAACGGCCGTTCCGACCCGCTGTCGCGCAGCTGGAACCGCGTCTATGCCGACATGATGTTCCAGAACGGCGACTGGGCCATCGCGGTCACGCCGCACTGGCGCGTGCCGGAGGAGTCCGACGAGGATGACAACCCGGACCTCTACAACTACATCGGCTACGGCGACATCACGGTCGGCTATACCTCCGATCAGCACGAAGTCACCTGGATGGTGCGTGGCAACCCTTCCAAGGGCAATTACGGCAACCAGCTCGACTACTCCTTCCCGCTGTTCGGCAAGGTACGTGGCTACGTGCAGTACTACCACGGCTACGGTGAGAGCCTGATCGACTACGACCACAGCGTGAATCGCTTTGGCCTGGGCTTCTCGATCAATACCTTCTTCGCCGGCTCACCAGAGACCTGATCAAAGAGCTCTGATAAAAGAACTCGCACGACCCTCCCGCAACGGGCAGCCCAGGCTGCCCGTCTTGCCATCTGCCTTTAGTATGCCCCGCTCTCATGTGGACCGACCATGTGGACAAGGTGGCACGCCCATGATCCAGATCAAGCCTCCCGCACGTGACATGGCGATATCGTGCTCTGTGCGTATCTTGCCCTTGTGTTTGTCGCGTTCGACCCCCACGACTTGTGCATGACCACGCAAGACGCGTCATGACGACGTGCTGACGATGCTTGCAGAGAGTCTCGTGCAAGTGGATTCAGGTCATGCCCTGCCGCCTGCGGCGCCCCAGGGAAGAGAGAGTTCGAGAGTCAAGCGCAGACAACACCGCGCTCACCATTCGCGAAATCTGATTCGACATACGGGAAGGAGTTACACCATGGCTATGCAAAAGATCGGCGATCACACCACTTCCGCGACCGGTGCCAACACCGACCAGCTGAAGGAAGATCTGCGCCATCTGTCCCAGACCGTCGAGGAACTGCTGCACGCCTCGGCTGAAGATTCCCGCGAGAGCATGAAGGAAGCCCGCGCCCGCGCCCAGACTCGCCTGGAAGCCACCCGCGCCCGCCTCAGCGCCCAGGGCGATCGCCTCGCCGCCGGCGCGCGCGAATCCGTGGACTGCGCTGATCGCTACGTGCACGACAACCCGTGGACCAGTGTCGGTATCGGCGCGGCCGCCGGTGTCGTCGTCGGCATGCTGCTTGGCCGTCGCTGATGCAGGAGCAAGGGCCGGTTGAACGCGTACTTGGCGCCATCCGACGTCTGACTGCGAGCCTGGTCGAGAGTGGCGAGACGCGCTTGCGTCTCGCCGTGCTGGAGCTCGAGGAAGAGCGCGAACGGCTGTTCGTGATGCTGCTGCTGTCGGGTATCGCCCTGATGCTGATCTGCTTCGGCATCGGCTTGGCGATCCTGCTGGTGGTCGTGGCCTTCTGGGATACCCACCGCCTGCTGGCCATCGCCCTGAGCGGCGGTATCCTGCTGGCATTGGGGGGATTGATCGCCTGGCGCGTCAAGGTGATCGCTTCCCAGCGCAGCCTGCTGCGTTCCACGCTCAGCAACCTGAGCCGTGACAGCGACAGCCTCAAGGATGTGCGAGCCGACGCACTGGAACGCCAGCGCCAACGCGAAAACCTTTGATGCCCCGCCTGCCAGTGCCTGCCAAGGAGGCGAGATGAGTTCTTCCAGACAGTCCCTCGCGCGACGCGAGCCGGCGCTGCCCCCCGTGCAGGGGAACGGACGCCGGTCAGCACATCCGCGTGACGCTCGGCGTGCGGAACTCGAAGCACGCATCAGTCAGCAGCGCCTCGATGTCAGCCATGCGATGCGCGAACTCAAGGAGGCCACCGCCCCCATCGACCGCGGCTGGGCCAAGGTCCAGCAATACCGTGGCCCGTTGGTGCTGGTGGGCGGCCTGATCGCGGCGCGGGGCGGGTTCAGGCCAAAGAAGGGCCTGAGCCTGCTCAAGCGCGGGCTGATGAGCTGGGTGATGATTCGTCGTCTGAGAATACTGTTCGACAAATGATCGCAGCATTACAGCGAAAGCCCCGCCACCTGGGATTCAGGTGACGGGGCTTTTTTTCGTCATTGCGACGTGTCGTTCTGTTAACCCTGCCGCGATCAGGTGCTGCGGCTGTCACGCTTGAGCAGATACACGCCCAGATAGAGCACCGCGAAGATCAGCCCCAGCACGGCGGCGGCACCGAAGACGTTGCTGCCGTCACCGGGCAGGAAGTCCAGGAAGGACGTCAGGAACTGTCCCAGGAAGATCGCCATCGTCAGGTAGGAGAGATTGCGACCGCGCACCGAGGTGTGGCTGCGCTCCACCGTCATGTGGTTGAGCAAGGGGATCGAGAAGCCGAAGCCCATGCCGGACAACACGGCACCGACGCTCATCAGCGTCATGTTCTCGGCCTGCTGGAAGAGGAACAGGCTGCCGGCATAGAGCAGGAAGGCCAGCACCAGCGTCGGCATCTCACCAAGGGCACGCGACACCTTCGGCATCAGCATCGCCGCGACCACCGCGACCAGCGAAATGCCCGCCAGGAAGATACCGGTGGCCGCTTCATCCAGCCCCAGCAGATTCAAGCGCATCGGCAGCATGACGATGGCGGTGAAGAACAGCGTCAACGAGATGGCCGCGGCCAGGTAGACGCTGGTCAGCGAGGAGGACAAGGCCTCACCGCCGGCATTTCCGCTCTCCTCGGCAGGCGCTTCAGGCGACTGCTTCGGCACCATCATCCACAGCATGGCCAGCAGTACCCAGGCTATCAGATAGAGGGCGAAGGGCCACTGCCAGGCGATCCCCGCCAGCACACCACTGACGAACAGGAAGATCACCCCGCCAAGCTCGATGGACATGCCCTGCTGGGCGATCATCGCCAGACGCGCATGGCCGTGATACCACTCGGAGATCAGCGTGGTGCCGCCCGCCATTACCACGGCGGTCACGCCGCCGAGCAGAATGCGATCGGCGAACACGACGACGGTGCCTTCCAGCAGTGCGCCGCCCGCGCCCAGCACGCCATACAGGAACAACCCGCCCACCAGCGAGCGATAGGCACCGACACGATCGATCATGCGCCCGGCGATGGGCGCGAACAGCACGGCGCCCAGCGATGGCAGGGTAATCAGCCAGCTGGCATGGCTCTCCACCTCAAGCGCCGAGGCGATGCTCAGAAGCCCCGGCGCGACCACGGTTCCCACCATGATGGTCAGACAGGCGATGGCCAGCAGCGTGAAACGGCCGCCGGCAGAAAGCGGTTGTGAGGGCCCGCGCGTATCCTGCGCGGCCACTCCACTCGTTGATGTCGTCATATTGGCTCCACTCGAATTCAGAACCCTCCTGTCAGCCGCTACGCGCCCCGCCTTCTCGCTTGCTTGCGTGCTTGCGTGCTTGCGAGGCAAAGCCAGCGGCAAGCAGCAAGAGACAGGAGACAAGGCGAAACGGCAGAGACTGACGAAGGGAGGTTTGGCAGGCCTTCAGACTAGCGAGTGCAGGCTTATAATAGAAATGACAATACTTGATATGACTTATACTGACTGAACATCAATCAGCCACGAGGGCCGGCATGGAACTCCGCACACTGAAAACCTTCGTCTCGGTGGCGACGCACAGAAGCTTCTCGGCCGCCGCCCGCGAGCTGCATACCGTGCAACCCGCCATCAGCCGCCAGATCGCCGATCTCGAAGCCGAGCTGGGCGTCAGCCTGCTATGGCGCAATACGCGGGAGGTGAAGGTGACGGCACCGGGGGAGGCGTTGCTGGAAGAAGCGCAGCGCATGCTGGCGCTGGAGGCTCAGGCACGCAAGCGCGTGGCGATGGCTGCCAGCGGCCAGACCGGCACACTGCGCATCGGCTACATGAGCTCGGCCTGCGCAAGCTTCGTACCCGGACTGATGCGCGACTTCGCCAGCGACCATCCCGAGGTCAGCCTGTCATTGCATGAGATGAGCGCCCAGCAGCAGCTGGATGCCTTCGCGCGTGACGAGATCGACGTTGGGCTGTCGCGCCCGCTTCCCGGCGAGCAGCGTGACAGCCTGACCGCCTTGGCGGTCTACGAGGATAGGCTGATGGCGGTGGTGCCCGAAGGGCATCGTCTGGCGCACCGCAAGCGACTGGCCCTCAGCGAGCTTGCGCAGGAAGATTTCGTGCTGTTTCAGCGCGGGCACGCGACTGGGCTGTTCGATCAGATCATCAGTGCCTGCGGCGATGCCGGCTTCTCGCCGCGCATCCAGCGCCAACCGGCCTTGATGCAGACACTGCTCAGTGAGGTGGCGGCGGGACTGGGAGTCGCCATCGCGCCCGGCTGCATTCGCCGCCTGCAACGTGATGGCTGCCAGTTCATTCCCCTGCGCCCGGCACTCGGCGCGGTACCGCTGGAGCTGCACTACCCGACCACACCGGTCCGCCCGGTGATCGAGGCCTTCGTCGCGCTGGTCGAGCAGCGCCTGCCCGCCATCCGCCAGCAGATGGCGTGAGACGCAGCCAGTGGCGAGAAGGTGCCGGTCAGCAGTTCAGCCCGCAGGCCACCGCCGAGGACCACGCCCACTGGAAGTTGTAGCCGCCCAGTTCGCCGGTGACATCCAGCACCTCGCCGATGAAGGCCAGCTGCGGAAGATCGCGCACGCTGAAGTCCTTCTGCGAGATGGCATCGGTGACCACGCCACCCATGGTGACCTCGGCGGTGCGCCAGCCTTCGGTGCCCGCCGGCTTGAGCTGCCAGTGATTGAGCGCCTTGGCCAGCTGCTCGAGACGCGCGTTGGAGAGCTCGGCGAGACTGCGCTCGCTGATGCGACCGGCGTCGGCGTCCTGCCACTCGACCAGCGACTGGGCGAGGCGCTTGGGCAGGCGCTCGCCAAGCCAGGGGCCGATCTGGCGCTTGGGATGCTGCTCACGCAGGGCGAGCAGCTCGGCGTAGGCATCCACGCCCGGCAGCAGGTCGATGTCCAGCGGCTGACCGGGTGTCCACCAGCTGGAGGCCTGCAGCATCGCCGGACCGGAAAGCCCGCGATGGGTGATCAGCATCGGTTCGCGATAATGGCCCTTGCCGGCGGTGACGCTGACGTCACAGGCAAGCCCCGACAGCGGCGACAGACGCTCCTTCCACTGCGAGGTCAGCGTGAACGGCACCAGCGCGGCGTAGGTATCGGTGACCTCGAGCCCGAACTGGCGCGCGATGTCGTAGCCGAAGCCGGTCGCGCCCAGCGTCGGAATCGACATGCCGCCGGTGGCCACCACCACGCGCCCCGCCGTGTGCGTGCCATTGCTGGTCTCGACCCGCATGCCCTCGCCCGCGCGTTCCAGCGAGGTGATGCGCGTACTCAGACGAATCTCCGCTCCGGCCCACTCACACTCCGTCATCAGGATCGCCAGCAAGTCCTTGGCGGAATCGGCGCAGAACAGCTGTCCCGGCTTCTTCTCGACGTGCTCCAGCCCATGGCGCTCCACCAGTTCCAGGAAATGGTGCGGCGTGTAGCGCTTGAGCGCCGAGATGCAGAAGTGCGGATTGCGTGAGAAGAAGTTGGCTGGGCCGGCATCCAGATTGGTGAAGTTGCAGCGCCCACCGCCGGACATCAGGATCTTCTTGCCGGCCTTGTTGGCGTGGTCCAGCACCAGCACGCGCTTGCCCTGATAGCCTGCCGTGGCGGCACACATCAAGCCTGCCGCGCCTGCGCCGATGATGATGACGTCATATGTGGCCATGCGGGACACTCCGTGAAGCGAAGAAAGGAAAGGAAATCGGCTGTGCAGACACACGCGGGCCGGCATTCTACCAGAAGCCTGCCGCAGCCAGCGGCCGGAGATGGGAAACAAGACACCCCCACCGTCAGAGACGATGAGGGTGTCTTGTCAGACCGGGCAGACTAGCCAGTCACGGCGCGTATCAGACGATTACGCCCTGGCTGCGCAGGTAGTCGTCGTAGGTGCCGGAGAAGTCGACCACGCCATCGGCCTTCAGCTCGATGATGCGGGTGGCCAGCGAGCCGACGAATTCGCGGTCGTGGCTGACGAAGATCAGGGTGCCCGGGTAGTTTTCCAGCGCGAGGTTGAGTGCCTCGATGGATTCCATGTCCAGGTGGTTGGTCGGCTCATCCATCACCAGCACGTTGGGCTGCTTGAGGATCAGCTTGCCGAACAGCATGCGGCCCTGCTCGCCACCGGAGATGACCTTGACCGACTTCTGGATGTCGTCATTGGAGAACAGCATGCGACCCAGGGTGCCACGCACGACCTGCTCGCCGCCGCCGGTCCACTGTGCCATCCAGTCATAGAGGCTCATGTCGTTGGCGAAGTCATGGGCGTGGTCCTGCGCGTAGTAGCCGACGTCCGCGGCGTCGGTCCACTTCACTTCACCGGCATCCGGGTGCATCTCGCCGACCAGGGTGCGCAGCAGCGTGGTCTTGCCGATGCCGTTCGGGCCGATGATGGCAACACGCTCACCGGCGGCGACCGTGAAGCTGAAGTTCTCGAACAGGGTGTTGCCGTCGAAGCCCTTGGAGAGCTTGTCGATCATCACCGCGTTGTTGTGGACCTTCTTGGTCTGCTCGAAGCGGATGAACGGGCTGACGCGTGAGGACGGCTTGATCTCGTTGAGCTGGATCTTGTCGATCTGCTTGGCACGCGAGGTCGCCTGCTTGGCCTTGGAGGCGTTGGCGGAGAAGCGGCTGACGAAGGACTGCAGCTCGGCGATCTGCGCCTTCTTCTTGGCGTTGTCGGCCTGCAGCTGTTCGCGCGCCTGGGTGGCGGCGGTCATGTACTCGTCGTAGTTGCCCGGGAACAGACGCAGCTCACCGTAATCCAGGTCCGCCATGTGGGTGCAGACACTGTTCAGGAAGTGGCGGTCGTGCGAGATGATGATCATGGTGCTGGAGCGCGCGGTCAGCACGCCTTCCAACCAGCGGATGGTGTTGATGTCCAGGTGGTTGGTCGGCTCATCGAGCAGCAGGACGTCAGGATCGGAGAACAGCGCCTGCGCCAGCAACACGCGCAGCTTCCAGCCCGGCGCGACTTCACTCATCGGCCCCAGGTGCTGTTCGATGGGGATGTCGAGGCCCATCAGCAGCTCACCGGCACGCGCTTCGGCGGTGTAGCCATCCAGCTCGGCGAATTCGACCTCGAGGTCGGCGACCTTCATGCCGTCTTCCTCGCTCATCTCCGGCAGCGAGTAGATGCGGTCACGCTCGGCCTTGACCACGGCCAGACGCTCGTGGCCCATGATGACGGTGTCGAGCACCGTGTATTCCTCATAGGCGAACTGGTCCTGACGCAGCTTGCCCAGACGGATGTTGGGCTCGAGCATGACGTGACCACCGGACGGCTCCAGATCGCCACCGAGAATCTTCATCATGGTCGACTTGCCGCAGCCGTTGGCGCCGATCAGGCCGTAGCGATTGCCACGCCCGAACTTGGCGGAGACGTCTTCAAACAGCGGCTTGGCACCGAACTGCATGGTGAGATTGGCGGTAGAGATCACGAGGGAATATCCGTTTGAAATGAAAAAGGTGGGCGGTGACGAAGCGTCACGCTGGCGCCGGGAAATACGGGGAGCCGCAAAGGCCTGGCAGGCATCAGCCGCGGAAGAAGACTTCCAGCAGGTGATAGCCGAACTTGCTCTTCAGCGGCCCCTGCAGGGTATTGAGCGGCCCCTTGAAGATGGCGCGATCAATGCCGCCGACCATCTGGCCGGGGCGCACTTCGCCCAGGTCACCGCCCTGCTTGCCGGAGGGACAGGTGGAGTGCTTCTTGGCCAGTTTCTCGAACGGCTGGCCGCGCTCCAGTGACTGCTTGAGACGCTGCGCCTCGGCCTCGGTCTTCACCAGAATGTGGCGTGCCATGGCAATACGAGCCATCTCATGTCCTCTTGCAGGCGGAATCGGTCTTGCCTCACACCATCTCGTGCCCCGGGCATTCCGGAGGCGGGCCCGACGTCACCCGAGCACGCCCCTGACGACATGACAGTCGTCATGACGTTCGATCAGGCGTTCGGGGAAGGTTCGACAGGCGATGGGGTGAGTCTGAAGGCGGGCATGATAACAGCTCAGGATGACAGACGCTGCAGTGCAAGCTCGATAGCCCCCTCAGAAACGCGAAAAGCCCGCATCGTGAGATGCGGGCTTTTCTGAATCTGGTGGAGGAGGAGGGATTCGAACCCTCGAAGCCTTTCGACTTACACACTTTCCAGGCGTGCTCCTTCGACCACTCGGACACCCCTCCAGATCAGTGCTCTCATTGGTCACCCGACTGCGTCGTGTTTCCCTTGAGAACGCGGCGTATATTATCGATAACCTTCGAGTGGCGCAAGCCTTTTTTCCAAAAACTTTCAGATAGATAGCGTCAGCGCTCTCAACCTGCGCACTGGCCATGCGCCCTCGCCCTGCGCTTGCACCCTGTGCTCTCAACCCGCGCACTGGGCCGAGGCCGCACTCGTCGTCACGGCCCCAGCACCACGTAATCGCCACGGGCCTCGAAACACAGTCGCGGAGCGGACTGCCCTTCGACCTGACACCACAGCTGCTGGGTCAGCGACAGTCGCGCTCGCCGCCCTGCCGTCAGGCGCTCGCCCACCTCGTCCAGCGCTGCCATGTCATCCGGCGCGCAGATGATGTGATAGTCGCCACTGACCGGGGCCAGAAACTGCTGACTGGCCTGCGACACCACGATATCGCGCTGGATACCGCGGGCACGCAGCCAGAGCGTCAGCCAGCTCCAGCCACACAGGGTCGCCTCGAGACTCATGGCGCCGCCGAAGGCAGTGCCCTTGTCATTGAGATTGGGCGGCAGACGCAGGTGCCAGCTCAGCTGCCCCGTCGCACGCTCGGGCTCTGACCACTGCATCTCGACAAGCCCCAGATGAGCGGCCAGCGGGATCGCCTGCGTCAACCAGCCACGAAACCGTGTCAGGTCGTCGCTGACCGGCGCCGCGAGATTGCCCGGCTGCCCCTGCGCATCACGCGGCAGAGGCAACGCTGGCCAGGCCTCACCACTCAAGCGCGACGGCTCATTTCGCGTCTCACTCACTCAGCGTCTCTCTCATCAAGGGCTTCGCTCAGCGCCTCTCTCATTCAGGCCCTCGCTCAGCGCTTCTCACCAAGGGCCTCGCTCATTCAGCGTTTCACTGCCAGCGTTCGACGAAGTCGGCACTGTTGCGGTTCGGCAATGGCTTGAGGCGCCCGCCCGGAGTACCGAGGTAGAGGAAGCCGACCAGCTCATCCTGCTCGTCCATGCCCAGCCCTGCGTGCACGATGGGGTCAAAGGCGTAGCCGCCGGTGCGCCACATGCCACCGAGCCCCTGGGCCTGAGCGGCATACAGCATGGCGTGGGCGGCACAGCCGGCGCTGACCACCTGTTCGACACGCGGCACCTTGGGGTGGTCCGGCGTGACCCTGGCGATCACCGCGATCACCATCGGCGCACGCAGCGGCTTCTTGCTGGCAGCGGCCTGGGCGGCCTCGTCACCGGCCGGCGACTTGTTGCGCTCCGCCTCGGCGAACAGCTCGCCAAGGCGCTCAAGCCCGCCACCCGTGAATTCGATGAAGCGCCAGGGCGTCAGCTCGGCGTGGTCCGGCGCGCGCAGGGCGGCCTGATAGATGGCCTCCATCTGCTCAGTGCTCGGGGCCGGCGCCATCAACTTGCCCATGGAATTGCGTTCATGCAGTAACGTCAGCGCGTCCATCGTCTCTCCTGTCACAGACTTAAGATAAGAATGATTCTCACACTAGCATGTCGCCGGTACGCCGTCTCATCACTCGCTGCTATCTACCTGATTGGCAAGGCGCTACCTGACTGGCAAGGCGCTATCTGGTTGGCGAGGTGACAGAGACGACTACTGCCGGGAGAGACGCAGCGGCAGACTGGCGCGGGCCTCGGCCTCGAGATCCGCCGTGGCGCGCCACGGGCTGATATCCAGGCCGCCACGCCGCACGTAGCGCGCCATCACCAGCAGAGACTCAGGCTTCACGCGCGCCATCAGGTCGACGAACAGGTGCTCGACGCAGTGCTCATGGAAATCCTGGTGCTGGCGATAGCTGATCAGATAGGCCAGCAGGCGCTCGCGATCGATACGCGGGCCGCGATAACGGATCCACACACTGCCCCAGTCGGGCTGGCCGGTGACCGGGCAGTTGGACTTGAGCAGGTGGCTGTGCAGGTCTTCGCTGACGATGTCGGCGTCATCGGCGCTGAGCAGCTCCGGCGACGGCGTGTAGTGCTCGACGCTGATCGGCAAGCCATCGAGGCACTCCCCCGGCAGACGCCCGACGTCCAGCTCGGCATCGTCCAGTTCCAACAGACGCACCTCGACCGGCGCACCGGCCGCGGCGGCGAGGTCACGCTCCAGCGTTGCCTGCACCGCTGCCTGATCGGGGAAACGGCTCTGATTGAGACTGTTGAGATAGAGCTTCCAGGACTTGGATTCGATCAGGTTCGGCGAGGCTGCCGGCAGGCGAAAACGTGCCACGCGCACCCACGGCTTGCCGGCCTCATCCAGCCAGGAGACTTCAAAGGCGTGCCACTCATCCTCACCGACGAACGGCAGCGCCGCGTCATCGATGCCGATGGGGCCACGGTTGGCTGCCCGCGCGATGGGGAACAGCAGACTGGCATCGTAGTGCTCGGGATAGGCGGACTCTCGCCCGAGCGGGGCATCCTTGAGGGTCTCGGGGCGCGCCTCGTCGGGCACGTTGACGGCAGTGGGGTGAGCCATGACAGCACTCCAGTGAAATAGGCCAATAAAGCATCGATATCAGGGGCGCAGACAGCAGAACGCCGGCAGAAGCCGGCGTTGCATGCACTGGCGCGATAACGCGCATCTTACCATCATCGTCTGGGCGACATCTTCAGCTGCGGATGCCCTTGCCACGCTCCAGCAGCCACAGCGCAAAGGCGAACAGGCCGATGATGAAGGCCACGATGGCGGCCATCGCCGGGCCGACGCTGATGTCCGAGACGCCCAGAATGCCGTAACGGAAGGTGTTGACCATATAGAGGACCGGGTTGGCCAGCGAAACCGTCTGCCAGAATTCCGGCAGCATGTGGATGGAATAGAAGACGCCCCCCAGGTAGGTCAGCGGCGTGAGCACGAAGGTCGGAATGATCGAGATGTCATCGAACTTGCGGGCGAACAGCGCATTGATGAAGCCACCGATGGAGAACAGCAGCGCCGTCAGCACCACGACCATGATGGTCAGGAAGGGGTGATGGATATCGAGGTCCGTGAACAGGAAGGCCACGGCGGTCACGATGATGCCGACCCCCAGCCCGCGCACGGCGCCACCGATGATGTAGCCGAGCAGGATGATCCACGAGGGCAGCGGCGAGACCATCAGCTCCTCGATGCTGCGCTGGAACTTGTTGGAGAAGAATGACGAGGCCACGTTGGAATATGAGTTGGTGATCACCGACATCATGATCAGCCCCGGCACGATGTAATCCATGTAGCTGATGCCATCCATGGTGCCGATGCGCGAGCCGATGAGATTGCCGAAGATGACGAAATAGAGCGTCATGGTGATGGAAGGCGGCAACAGCGTCTGCGGCCAGATGCGCGTGAAACGACGGACTTCCTTGACGACGATGGTGACCAGAGCCACCCATAGCTGACGGGGGTTCACTGCGTGATCTCCTTGGCAACATTGGAGGCGATACCGCTTTCGGCGTTGGAACGCTCGACCAGGTCGACGAACAGCTCCTCGAGACGATTGGCACGATTGCGCATTGACACCACGGTGATACCGGCACGATCCAGCGCCGCGAAGGCGGTATTGATCGACTGGCCCTTGCGCACGGCGAGCGCCAGCTGCTGAGAGTCACTCAAGGAAACCTCGAACCCGGCAATCACCGGCGCCTTGGTCAGCGGCTCACGAATGTCGAGCAGGAAGGTTTCCGCATCCAGCTCCTTGAGCAGCTCACGCATGCTGGTGTTATGCACGATCTCGCCATGATTGATGATGGCGATGTTGCGGCACAGGCTCTCGGCCTCTTCCAGGTAATGCGTGGTGAGGATGATGGTGGTGCCCTCCTCCCGATTGATGCGGCGCATGAACTCCCACATCGAGCGGCGCAATTCGATATCCACACCGGCCGTCGGCTCATCGAGTATCAACAGACGCGGCTTGTGGATCAGCGCACGGGCAATCATCAGACGGCGCTTCATGCCACCGGACAGCATGCGTGACGGGGTGTCGCGCTTGTCCCACAGCCCGAGATCCCTGAGCAGACGCTCGGCACGCGGGCGCGCTTCCTTCATCGGCATGCCGTAATAACCCGCCTGGGTCATCACGATGTCCTGCACCTTCTCGAACTGATTGAAGTTGAACTCCTGCGGTACGACGCCGAGGTGATACTTGGCCTTCGAGAAGTCCTTGTCGATATCGATTCCGTAGATCTCGACCTTGCCTGCGCTCTTCTGCACCAGCGAACTCACCACGCCGAGGGTCGTGGACTTGCCGGCCCCATTGGGGCCCAGCAGCGCGAAGAAATCGCCCTCGGGGACGTCAAGATCAATCCCCTTGAGCGCCTCAAAACCGTTGCCGTAGACCTTGGTCAGGCCACGGATAGACAAGGCAGGTCGTGACATCGGACACCTGTAATCGATTGACGCTGTCAGCCAGCACAGCAGAAAAGACGCATCTGAGAACAATTGCGCAACAGTGATGGCACCGTTTCGCCGTCCGCGAACATGAAAATCAGACGCAAGATATTGGATGCGCATGGTAACGCATTCGGCGCTGCCACATCAGACACACGGCAGAAAGGCATTAGTGCGCCACGGGAAACAAGCAGAGGGAGAAAATCACGCGGGGACAGCACCAGCGAGCGGCACAGAACAGGGTGGAGAGGAATTTCAGGCACAAAAAAATCGCCAGTGACGTAACACGATGATCGTGTCTGTCAGGCGATGGCGTACTGCTATGTCATGCTTCAGCTTGCAACGTCACATTCGACTGGAGCGGGAAACGAGATTCGAACTCGCGACCCCAACCTTGGCAAGGTTGTGCTCTACCACTGAGCTATTCCCGCCTGTCGAAACACAAAAACTGCGGCGTAAAACAGAATGGCGTCCCATAGGGGGTTCGAACCCCTGTTACCGCCGTGAAAGGGCGGTGTCCTGGACCACTAGACGAATGGGACACACGTTAGAAAAAGCCATGCTTAATCTAAATGGAGCGGGAAACGAGATTCGAACTCGCGACCCCAACCTTGGCAAGGTTGTGCTCTACCACTGAGCTATTCCCGCACCGGGTGTCATGAACCTGTGCTCACGACATCTGTCTTACTGCTGGCTTGCCACACCATCATGCTCTGCATGGCGTCCCATAGGGGGTTCGAACCCCTGTTACCGCCGTGAAAGGGCGGTGTCCTGGACCACTAGACGAATGGGACGTACTGGAGCGGGAAACGAGATTCGATCGGACTGGCGAACCAGCTCGCGACCTTATCGCATTGCCTTTTCCTCTGGAGCGAGAGATGAGATTCGACCGGGCTGACGTTCAGCTCGCGACCTTGTCGCACCACTTGTTCCTAATGGAGCGGGAAACGAGATTCGAACTCGCGACCCCAACCTTGGCAAGGTTGTGCTCTACCACTGAGCTATTCCCGCAACACAAGCAGATCATGCGACCACACAAGACCGAATATGGCGTCCCATAGGGGGTTCGAACCCCTGTTACCGCCGTGAAAGGGCGGTGTCCTGGACCACTAGACGAATGGGACACACGTTAGAACAAGACATGCCTGATCTAAATGGAGCGGGAAACGAGATTCGAACTCGCGACCCCAACCTTGGCAAGGTTGTGCTCTACCACTGAGCTATTCCCGCACTCCGGTCTCTACGCTGCAAGAAAGTGGCGTCCCATAGGGGGTTCGAACCCCTGTTACCGCCGTGAAAGGGCGGTGTCCTGGACCACTAGACGAATGGGACGTAACGTTCTTGCCTCGTCGAGGTGGCGCGTATATTACAAAGACCCTCCCCCTTCGTCAACCCCCTGCTTCAACAGGATTTTTCCGGCGTTGGCCAAGTGCATCCACCACATGCTTGTGGTCACGCCCTGACGCCCGCATTCTTGGGGTATGTGCCGGGTTTCGCGTGAAGACCGGCAGCCACTCTTTTCGAATTGCCGCGCAGGAGA
Source organism: Cobetia sp. MC34 (assembly GCF_018340035.1). Classification (NCBI taxonomy): domain Bacteria; kingdom Pseudomonadati; phylum Pseudomonadota; class Gammaproteobacteria; order Oceanospirillales; family Halomonadaceae; genus Cobetia; species Cobetia sp. MC34. Next base: position 34,748 of record NZ_JADPPY010000015.1, on the reverse strand, counting down.
ACTTGCTTGCAGGTTCACACGAGCGCCATTCGAGAAACGCATAGATAGAGAGAAGAGATCATGAGCGAACAAGACCCGCAGACTCAGGACAAGTTGATTCGCAGTGAAGAGGAGTGGCGAAAGCGCCTGACGCCGGAACAATACCGGGTGACGCGCGAGGCCGGGACCGAGCGCCCCTTCACCGGCGATCACGAAGTCAGCCCGACGCCGGGTACCTATCACTGCATCGCCTGTGACGCCAAGCTGTTCGACAACGACACCAAGTTCGATTCCGGCTGTGGCTGGCCGAGCTTCGACCGCCCCTATGCCGATGCCGCCGTCGAGGAGCACTTCGATACCAGCCATGGCATGCGTCGCGTGGAAGTGCGCTGTCGTCGCTGCGAATCCCATCTGGGGCACGTCTTTCCAGATGGCCCGACTGACACCGGTCAGCGCTACTGCATCAACTCCGTCGCGCTGCGCTTCAAGCCGATACGCGCCTGACGCCCGGGACATGGAGAGTCGATAGAGCGCTGGGCAGTGATGACCGGATAGCGCGCCTCCATGGCCAGGCCGCCTCTGATAGAATGCGTCGCCATACGCGTCCCCTCCTCTCCCGCATGCCATGTAGCGCCATCCCTGATGGATGAGCGCCTTCCCTGGCATGCGGGAAGAAGGAGGCAGGACAGAGGTGACAGAACAACCGTCATACCCCTGACGGCAGGAGAGAAGCGACATGCTGGGCTGGTATCCGGGACATATGCACAAGGCACGCCGTCAGATAAAGGACGCGCTGCCCGAGATCGACGTGGTCATCGAAGTCCTCGATGCCCGCCTCCCCTACTCCAGCACCAATCCGGTGCTGTCCGAACTGACCCGCCACAAGCCGGTACTCAAGCTGCTGTCTCGCGCCGATCTGGCGGACCCGGCACGCACGCGCGAATGGGTCGAGTATTTCGATGCCCTGCCCAACACCCGTGCACTGGCGATCACCACGCTTGAGGCGCGTGACCTCAAGCAGATTCCGCGCCTGTGCCGCGAGATGGCCGGACATATCCGCGTCGATCGTGATGCGCGCGTGATGGTGATGGGCATCCCCAACGTCGGCAAGTCGACGCTGATCAATGGCCTGGCGGGTCGCAAGATCGCCAAGACCGGCAACGAGCCCGCCGTCACCAAGCGCCAGCAGAAGATTCGCATCGACGGTGGCATCGCTCTGATCGATACCCCCGGGGTGATGTGGCCGAAGATCGAGGACCAGGCCAGCGCCTACCGTCTGGCCGGCAGCGGCGCGATCCGCGACACCGCCATCGATTACACCGATGTGGCGGTGATCGTCGCGGCGGAGCTGGCCAAGCGCTACCCCACGGAGCTGACCGCACGCTACAAGCTGAAGTCACTGCCGGCCTACAGCGCCAACCCTGACGCCGAGCGAGTCGAGAGTGATGGCCCGCGCAAGGTCGATCTGATGGCGCTGTCCGGCTTCAATGGGGTCGCGATTCTGGAAGAGATCGCCAGCAAGCGCGGCGGCCTGCGTGCCGGTGGCATCATCGACCTGCACCGCGGTGCCGAGGTACTGCTGCATGAACTGCGCGACGGCAAGCTTGGGCGCCTGACACTGGAAACACCCGCCGACATTCCTGCCGAGCCGGTCCCGGAAGCCAGTGGCGAGACGGAAGATGGAGCCGAAACGCGTGAGCAAGAGAGCGAATAACGCTACCAGAACAAGGCGCTAACGCGACTCTCGCCTGACTCCCGCCCGCGGGAGGCGCTTGAATGCCAGTTGAAAATCCCGCCAGAAAACCTCTGGCGGGATTTTTTTCTGCCTGAACATCTCAAACCACAAATTTAACCACGCTATTGGCCCTTGGCCGTGGCGCGGCAGGCCAGCGGCGCGATATGCTGGACGCTCGCCCCTACACCTTACGTGACGGAGATCTACGGAAAGCATCATGGATACCGAGCAAAGAAAGCCCCGCGAAATTCGCAAGTCACACAAGCTGGACAACGTCTGCTATGACATTCGCGGGCCGGTTCTCGAACACGCCAAGCGTCTCGAGGACGAGGGCCATCGCATTCTCAAGCTCAATATCGGCAACCCGGCGCCCTTCGGCTTCGAGGCACCGGAAGAGATTCTGCAGGATGTGATGCGCAACCTGCCGACAGCGCAGGGCTATTGTGATTCCAAGGGGCTTTACTCTGCGCGCAAGGCGATCATGCAGGAGTGCCAGCGCAAGGATATCCAAGGTGTCGGGATCGAGGACATCTACGTCGGCAACGGCGTCTCGGAGCTGATCGTGCTGGCCATGCAGGCATTGCTCGATGATGGCGACGAGCTGCTGGTACCGGCGCCGGATTACCCGCTATGGACTGCTGCCGCCAACCTGGCCGGTGGTCGCGCCGTGCACTATCTGTGTGACGAAGCGCAGGACTGGGCGCCCTCCATCGAGGACATCCGCGCCAAGGTGACCAGCCACACCAAGGGCATCGTGCTGATCAACCCGAACAACCCGACCGGCGCGGTCTATCCGCCCGCGGTGGTGAAGGACATCCTGCAGGTCGCGCGCGAATTCGGTCTGGTGGTGTTCTCTGACGAGATCTACGACAAGATCCTCTACGACGGCACCGAGCACGTCTCCACCGGCGCGCTGGCCGATGACCTGCTGGTCGTGACCATGAACGGCCTGTCCAAGAGCTACCGCTGCGCGGGCTTCCGCTCCGGCTGGATGATTCTCTCCGGCGACAAGCGCCCGGCGGCCGACTTCATATCCGGCCTAGACATGCTGGCCAGCATGCGCCTGTGCGCCAATGTGCCGGCGCAGCACGCCATCCAGACGGCGCTCGGCGGCTATCAGTCGATCAATGATCTGGTACTGCCTGGCGGACGCCTGCTGGCCCAGCGTGACGCGGCCTGGAAGAAGCTCAACGAGATTCCCGGCGTCAGCTGCGTGAAGCCCAAGGGCGCGCTCTACATGTTCCCGCGGCTCGACCCCGAGATGTATCCCTTCGAGGACGATCAGCAGATGGTGCTGGAGCTGTTGCTGGAAGAGAAGATGCTGCTGGTGCAGGGTACCGCCTTCAACTGGCCGAATCCGGACCACCTGCGCATCGTCACCCTGCCCTACGCCGACCAGCTGGAAGAAGCCATCGAACGCCTCGGCCGCTTCCTGGCGCGACGTCGCAAGGCCTGACGTCGGCCCAGCCCCCGCGATCAAGGGGCTACGCAGGTCGCCTCCAGTGGTGATACCTTGCTGTCCTTGCAGACCGTCCTTGCAGACCGTCCTTGCAGACTGTCGACGCAAATTCTGCCCGCGCTGCCGCCAGTGATTCATCTCACTGTCAGTATCGCGGGCAGATAATTGCGCCCTACCGATATATTGGCATTGGAGACCTGACCCCATGATGCGGATAGCCCTTTTCCTGATCACCAACCTGGCGGTGGTGCTGCTGGCCAGTGTCACGCTGCGCCTGCTGGGCTTCGATGGCTACATGGAAGCCAACGGCATCAACTACACGGCGCTGCTAATCTTCTGCTTCATCATCGGCATGGCCGGTTCCGTGATCTCGCTGTTCCTGTCCAAGACGATGGCCAAGTCCTCGACCGGCACCGTGATCATCGAACAGCCGCAGAACGACACCGAGCGCTGGCTGCTGGACACCGTCGGCGAACTGGCGCGCGACGCTGGCATCAAGATGCCGGAAGTCGGCATCTTCCCGGCGCAGCAATCCAATGCCTTCGCCACCGGATGGAACCGCAATGATGCGCTGGTCGCCGTCTCGGCCGGCCTGCTCAATCGCATGCGTCCCGAGGAAGTGCGCGCCGTGCTGGCGCACGAGATCGGCCACGTCGCCAACGGCGACATGGTGACGCTGACGCTGATCCAGGGCGTGGTGAACACCTTCGTGATGTTCTTCGCGCGTATCGCCGCACACGCCATCGACGCCTTCCTCAAGCGCGATGACGAGAACGGCGGCCTGGGCTTCTTCGGCTACATGGCGGTCGTGTTCGTGCTGGAAATGGTGCTGGGCCTGGTGGCCTCGATGATCGTCGCCTGGTTCTCGCGCTGGCGCGAATACCGTGCCGATGCCGCAGGCGCAGGCCTGGCGGGCAGCGGCTCGATGATCAACGCCCTGGCTCGCCTCAAGCAGGAACATGAGCTGCCGGACCAGATGCCCGACACCATGACCGCCTTCGCCATCACTACCGGCAAGAGCCGCAAGCTGATGGAGCAACTGTTCGCCAGCCACCCGCCGCTGGATGACCGTATCGCCGCGCTCAAGGCCGCTGCCTACAAGTAAGCTGCGCCAATCCTGCACGGCCTGAATGGCCCCTGCAGACAGCAAAAAGCCCGCCACGTGATGCACGTGGCGGGCTTTTCTGTCAGTGGGCGCCGCTCGACATGCCTCCCCTCACGCCAACGCTTCCCACCCCGACAGCCCCAGCAGATTCACGGCAGCGTCGAGGCCGATCTGTTGCATCTCGCCCACGTTCAGCGAGTCACCCCGCAGGGCGCCCTCGATCCACAGGCCATCGACCAGCCCGTTGAGCGCGATGGTCAGATGCTGCAGCCGGGTCTCGTCTTCCTGACGCCCTTCCGCCACCAGAACGTCCTCCACCAGATGACGGAACAGCCCGGTCGTTTCGCGATAGGCCTCGCGGCGAATCTCCGCCATGCGAGGGTCGCCATAGGTGAGCGGCAGAAAGTTGGCCCACAGCAACAACGTCTGCGGCGTCACGATCGGCGGTGACAGATTAGCCTCAAGAAAGGCCTTCAACCTCGCATGAGGTGCCAGCTCTCGCCCTTCTATCGTGTCGGAGGCATCGGACAGCAGGCGCTCCAGAAAGCGGCGATAGGCCGCGTAGAGCATGTTGTCCTTGCCTTCGAAATAGAAGCGGATCAACCCATTCGAGACACCAGCATATTCGGCGACACGCCGCACTGTCGTGCGCGAGATTCCCTCGCTGGCAATGCAGGTCAGGGTCGCTTCGATCAGGTCATCCTCTCGGGCATTGTTGTCTCGACGACTGGCCATGGAACGTGAATTACCCCTCGCGCAGAATCGGATTGGTCAGGCAGGTGGGGCCACCTTCGCACGCCATGCACAGGGCGTCACCTTCAAAAGTGCGCACACGCACGCCGGCGGCTTCCATCACGGCACGCGTGCCGGGGAAGCCATCGATCATCACGCAATCGTTCGGCGCCAACGGCATGACATTGAGGCTCAGGCCCAGCGACTGGTGGAACTCCTCTTCCGGGGCAATCACGAAGCGGATACCGCGCGCTTTCATCAAGGTCCAGAGTGCAGCAGGGATCAACTTGGGATGTACCAGATAGGTGTCATCCGCCAGCGGCGAGATCACCGACATCAGATGCAGGCAGGCCGCCTCGCCCTCCCAGACGGGCAGGTCGAAGCCCAGCACCTCGATCCCGTGCGGATTGAGCAGCGCGTTGAGCTGACGCACGCCCTCTCGATTGGAGCGGAAGCCCATGCCGACGACAAGGGTGTTCTCATCCAGCCACAGGGTGTCGCCCCCCTCGATGGCCGCCTCACCTTCCAGGCGACCGATGACCGGAATGCCGGCCTGCTCATAGACCTGACCATGCCGATTCGGTTCGTCCTTGCGCAGCGGCTTGCCCATCTGGAACAGCACGGCGCCGGCACGCGTCACCACCGAGGCATCGCGGGTGAACATGGCATCTGACAGCCCGTCATTGGTGTCCTCCATCCAGACGATCTCGGCACCGCTCTCCTCCACCATCTCGACCAGGGCCTGGTACTGACTGATGGCTTTCTCGGCATTGAAGTAGTGGTTGTAATGCCAGACCGCCGGATCGGCATTGCGCAGGCTGTCGCCAGGACGACGCATCAGGACACGCGTCATTCGAGCGGCCATTGAGTGGCAACCGAACCGGGAGGAGACGGGGGTATTCGACATGGAGGAAACCTCATTTTGATGGTCTGTCTGTCGCAATTGACTCGAATGTTATACAGATGCATAATTTTTATACAGATGCATAGTTTTATACAGATGCATAGTTTTATACAGGCACATGACTTTATGCAACTGCATAGTCTGTAGCCGAGTGCATAACAACAAGATCAGTCAGAGGACTCGCGCGTGCCTCACTCTCCTGCCCCCCGTTGACCGATACGAATGACGATGCCGTCATCGACATTCGCGGACTCTGGAAATCCTTTGCTGGACGCGAAGTCCTCAAGGGCATCGACCTCACTGCCCAGCGTGGTGACGTGATCTCATTGATCGGCAGCAGCGGCTCGGGCAAGTCCACCCTGCTGCGCTGCATCAACCTGCTCGAGACACCCAGCGACGGGTCCTTGCGCCTGCTGGGCGAGGACGTGGCGCTGCGGCGGCGCGGTCAGCGACTCGAACCCGTCAATCGCCGACAGCTGCGTCTGCTGCGAGCTCGCCTGGCGATGGTCTTCCAGAACTTCAATCTCTGGCCTCACATGAGCCTCGAAGCGAACCTCATGGAAGCGCCGATGCAGGTGCTCGGTCAGTCCCGCGCAGAAGCTCGGGAGCATGCTCACCAGCTGCTGGAGCGCGTCGGGCTGTACTCCCACCGCCAGGCCAACCCGAGGACGCTTTCCGGCGGCCAACAGCAACGTGGCGCCATCGCCAGAGCCCTGGCCATGTCGCCGGAGGTGCTGCTCTTCGATGAACCGACCTCGGCACTGGACCCCGAACTTGTCGGCGAGGTGCTCGAGGTGATGCGCGATCTGGCTGCCGAAGGACGCACCATGGTCATCGTCACCCATGAGATGAAGTTCGCCGCTGATGTCGCGAACAAGGTCATCTTCCTCGACCAGGGCAACATCGAGGCCCAGGGCACCCCCGACCAGATATTCCGCTCCCCCTCTTCCGAGCGCCTCAAGCAGTTCATCGGCTCGATTACCTGAACCAGGAGAAGACCAACAATGAAAACCCTGTCCGCTATCGCATCTCTCGGCGCCATCGCCCTGACCCTGAGCACCACCGCCCAGGCCGACGTCGTACGTGTCGGCTTCGCCAGCGAGCCCTACCCGCCGTTCGCCACCCTGCAGTCGGATGGCAGCGTGACCGGCTGGGAAGTCGATATCGCCAATGCCGTCTGCGCCGCGGCAGAGCTTGAGTGCGAGATTGTCACCTCCTCCTGGGATGGCCTGATTCCGGCGCTGACCACGCGCAAGATCGATGCGATCGCCGCTTCACTCTCCATCACCGAGCAGCGCCGCAAGGTCATCGACTTCTCGGACAAGTACTACCAGACCAGCGCTGCCGTCATGGGTGCCAAGGGCGACGAGATCACACCGACGCCAGAAGGACTGGCCGGCAAGACACTGGGTGTGCAGTCGGCCTCCATTCATCAGACCTATGCCAAGCGCCACTTCCCCGACACTCGAGTGCGTGAATACCAGACCCAGGATGAGGCCAATCAGGACCTGTTCGCCGGACGCATCGATGCCACCCTGGCCGACATCCTCGTGCTGGATGACTATCTCGCGAGCGACGATGGCGAACTGTGCTGTGACATGAAGGGCAATGTCGCGCACGACGAGAGCATCCTGGGGTCCGGCGTTGGATTCGGCGTGCGCAAGGGAGACAACGAGCTGCTGGAGCGCCTGAATGCCGGTATCGCCGAGATTCGTGCCAGCGGGCGTTATGACGAGATCAGCAAGCAGTACTTCGACTTCGACATCTACGGAGATTGAAGCCGCCCTCGTCTCGACTTCGCCATACCGCATGAGGAAATTGCATGGCTGACTATCGCAACATGAGCATCGGCGAGCTGCTGTCGCTGACGCCGCCGGGCTGGGGAGGCGCTCTGCTGGATGGTCTGGTGCTATCGCTGCAGGTAGCGGCGAGCGGCTATCTGATTGGCCTGGTGATCGGCATGGCGGGCGCTGCGGGCAAGATCTCGGGTGGCCCCGTCACCCGCGATCTGCTCAGCGGCTATACGACGGTGATACGCGCGGTTCCCGAGCTGGTACTGATCCTGCTGGTGTATTTCGCGGCGCCCGATGCCCTGAACCATCTGGCGAGCGCCGTCGGCCTCGGCCCCCTCGAGATCAGCCCCTTCGTCGCCGGAGTGGCCGTCATCGCTCTGGTGCAGGGCGCCTATGCCACCGAAGTCATCCGCGGCGCCATCAATGCCATCCCCAAGGGAATGCATGAGGCCGCACTGGCGCATGGCATGGCACCCTTCACCATCCTGCGCCGCATCACGCTGCCATTGTTGCTGCCAGGCGCCCTGCCGGGCCTCTCCAATCTATGGCTGATCGCGACCAAGGACACGGCATTGCTGGCGGTCGTGGGCTTCACGGAACTGACACTGGCCTCGCGTCAGGCGGCCGGTTCCACCCGCCATTATCTGCTGTTTCTCGGCGCCGCGGGGGTGCTCTACCTGATCGTATCGCTTGCCTCCAACCTGCTGTTCAAGACACTGGAGCGTCGCATGGACAAGGGGGCCCACCATGGCTGAGCCCAGACTTCCGCCCCATCGCCTCATCCTGATCGCGATTGTCGTCGCCATCCTGGTGGCGATCGGCACCCAGATGCACTGGGAGTGGGTCGCCCAGTACCGCGGCGAGATCGGCAAAGGCATACTGCTGACGCTTATACTGCTGGTCTCCACCAGTGTGGCGGGCTTCCTGCTGGCCATCCCGCTGGGGCTGGCACAGGCACGTGGGCCGCGTCCGCTGGCGTGGCTGGCGCGAGGGTTCTGCAATCTGATTCGCGGTACCCCCTTGCTGCTGCAGCTGTGGATTCTCTACTACGGACTGGGGTCTCTGTTTCCGTATATCCCCGGCTTGCGTGGCAGCTGGTTGTGGCCGGTGCTGGCAGATCCGTGGATCTACGCCTTCTGTGCCTTGACCCTGTCGTTCGCGGGTTATGAAGGCGAGATCATGCGCGGCGCCTTTGCCGGCGTACCGCGCGGCGAACTTGAAGCGGCTCGCTCGCTGGGCATGTCTCCCTTCAGCATTCTTCGGCGCATCTGGCTGCCCAGAGCCGTACAACGGGTATTGCCCACGCTGAATGGCGAGCTGATCATCCAGCTCAAGGCGACGCCACTGGTCGCGACCATTTCCGCCATCGATACCTATGCCGTCTTCGGGCGTATCCGCCAGGAAACCTATATCGTCTACGAGCCGCTGCTGCTGATGGCCTTGATCTATCTCGTCATCGCGGGACTGATCACCCTCGGCTTTCGCACACTCGAGAAACGCCACGCTTCATGAGGCCTGACATGCAACGCACCCTCGATATCCTCACTCGCCTCATCGCCTTCGATACCACATCGGACCGCTCCAATCTGGCGTTGATCCACTTCGTGCGTGATCTGCTGGCCGAGCACGACATCCAGGCGACCGTGCTGCCGAATGCCGAGGGCGACAAGGCCTCACTGCTGGCGACGATAGGGCCGCCTGTCGCCGGGGGCGTGGTGCTTTCCGGTCACACCGACACCGTGCCCGTCACGGGGCAGACCTGGTCGCAGGACCCGTACCAGGCCACGCTCAAGGAGGGGCGCCTGTACGGTCGCGGCTCGGTGGACATGAAGGGCTTCATCGCGCTGTGTCTGGCGATGGTGCCGCAGTTTCTCGCATCGCCTCTCAAGCGGCCGATCCATCTCGCCTTCTCCTATGACGAAGAAAGCACCTGCATGGGCTGCCTGCCGCTGATCGACCACATGCGCGAGACACTGCCCGAGGTCGCCGCCGTCATCATCGGCGAGCCGACGCAAGGCCGAGTGGTGTCAGCGCACAAGGGCGTGCACTCCTGGCGCACGGAGGTGACGGGCGTCCCGGCCCATTCGAGCCGGCCAGACCTTGGCGTCTCGGCCACCTTCTACGCCGCGCGCATCATCTCGGAACTCGAGCGCACGGCAAACGAGCTGCGCACCAATGCCACCCGGGGAGAGCTGTTCGAGCCGCCCTATTCCACCCTGCACGTCAGCGCCATGCAGGGCGGCAATGCCCCCAATATCATTGCCAAGGACGCTCGTCTGCATTGGGAGCTGCGCAATCTGCCCAGTGACCCGCCTGACGCGGTGCGTGCACGCTTCGATGACTTCACCGCACAACTGGCTCGCGAGATGCAGCAGCATTCAGCCGACTGCCGCATCCAGACACTGGAGGACTATGCCTCGGTGCCGGCACTCACCCCGGAACCCGACGGCAAGGCAGAGGCGCTGGCCTTCGCCCTGACGGGACAGAGTGAACGCTGTGGCGTCGGCTTCTGCTCGGAAGCGGGCTGGTTCCAGGATCGCGGCTTCTCCACCGTCGTGTGTGGGCCGGGCTCCATCGCGCAGGCCCACAAGGCAGACGAATACATCGAGATGGCGGAACTTGAGCGATACCGTGACTTCCTCGCGCGCCTCATGCAGCACCAGTGCGCGGATTGAGCGATGAGAACAACGGCTTCGCCCTGACCTTGAGCCGCAAAAAAGCCCGCCACGTGATCCACGTGGTGGGCTTTTTTTGTCTATCCCTCAGGATCGAGTCAGCGTGACTCCGAGGTCTCGTGGGGCGTATCCAGCACCAGCGACTCGGCCAGCGGCGTTGGCTCCACGCCTTCAGCTCCCTCGCCCTCCTCAAGGCGCTCCAGCTTGAAGCCGACCATGGCGTAGGCCACCGCCAGCGCCAGATTGATCAGGTTGAACAGCGCAAAGGGCAGGTAGCTCAAGGTCGCAACGCCCAAGGTGGCCGCCATGTAGGCACCGCAGCTGTTCCAGGGGATCAGCGGCGAGGTGATGGTGCCGGAGTCTTCCAGCGCGCGTGACAGGTTGACCGGCGCCAGGCGGCGGCGACGGAACTCGGCGCGATACATGCGCCCCGGCAGGATGACCGAGATGTACTGATCCCCGGTCACCACGTTGGAGGCCAGGCAAGTGCCCAGCGTGGTGATGACCAGCGAACCGGCGTTGCGTGTGGCGCCCAGAAGGCTCTGCACCAGACGCTCCAGCAGACCAAGGCGTTCGATCACGCCACCGAAGGTCATCGCCGACAGGATCAGCCACACGGTGTTGAGCATGCTGCTCATGCCGCCCTTGGAGAGCAGCGAGTCGATCACCTCATCACCGCTGTGGGAAACATAGCCATCGAACATCGACATCCACACGCCCTTGAGCAGCGCCATGGCGGTGGACATGTCAGTGACACTTGCCAGCCCTACCACCGCCTGCGGCTGGAAGATGACCGCGAAGACGGCGCCCAACGCCGCGCCGATGAAGATGGCCGGGAAGGCGGGCATCTGACGCACGGCCATCACCAGCAGCACCAGGAGCGGAATCAGCAGGTGCAGGCCGATGTTGAACTGCTCGCCCAGCTGGGCACGCAGATTGGCGACCTGCTCCGGCGTCTGCAGGCTGGAGACGGAGTCATGGCCGAGCCACAGAAAGCCTGCCAGCGCGAGCAGGATGCTGGGCACGGTCGTCCACAGCATGTGACGAATATGTGCGAACAGCGTGGTGCCGGCCGCTGCCGGCGCCAGATTGGTGGTATCGGACAGCGGCGAGAGCTTGTCACCGAAGTAGGCCCCGGAAATCACCGCGCCGGCGGTGATCGCCTCGGACAGCCCCAGGCCATCGGCGATACCGATCAGGCCGATGCCGATGGTACCGGCGACCGTCCACGAGCTGCCCACCGACAACGCCACCAGCGCGCACAGCAGGCAGGCGGAGGCATAGAAGTACTGTGGCGCGATCACGTCCAGACCGTAGTAGATCATCGCCGGCACGGTGCCACCGAGAATCCAGGTGCCGATCATCGCGCCGACCGCCAGCAGGATCAGGATCGCGCCCAGCGAGATCTGGATGCCCTTGTTGATCCCCTCTTCGATATCGCTCCAGCGATAGCCGTTCTTGAGACCGATCAGGCCCGCGATCATCGCGCCGGACAGCAGCGCGACCTGATTGGGCCCCCAGGAGGCATCGGCACCGAACAGCACCACCGCCAGCACCAGCATGGCGATGACCAGCACGATGGGAATCAGGGCATCCAGCAGAGAAGGCGGACGATAGCCGCTGTCCTCAGCAGAGTTATCAGGGTGTTGTTGCATTCAAGACACCATCTTCAAGAAATGAGGACGCCGACACGCCGCGTGGTGACGGGCATGGCAGAAGACACGGAGAATGGGGAGCAACGCCGCAGCGTCAGGCGGGGCATGCCGTCAAGGCCACCCCCTGCGCGTGTCGCCAGGCGATCTGGGCCGCATTATATCGACCAAGGTCGAAGACCGAAACGGTCAGGGATTCAGGCATGCAGCAAGGTCGTCGTCCACCAGGCGGCCTCCACAACGCGAACGCCCCCGCCAGCAGGGCTGACAGGGGCGTTCCGGGGAGCCTTGCGAATCACGCCGTGATCATTTGCTGACCAGCTTGACGCGGGAGAAGCCGAAGCCCTCCAGCACCTCTCGCAGTTCGCGGGCATTCTTCTTGAGCTCGACGCGCAGCGTGGAGAACTCGCGACGCAGCGGATATTCCCGTCGATAACGCACGAATCCTTCGGCATTGCCGAACCGACGCTGATAGCGACGCAGGCCCAGCGCATCGCGGCGCACGTCATAGCAGGCGCGCACGCAGAGCCCCAGCGCCTCTTCCGGCGGCGCCCAGCCCGTCAGCACCAGCTTGCGCAGCCACGGGTCCGGCTTGAGCTGACCCAGCTTGCGGCGCGCCGGCAGTCCGAAGTGACGGCAGGCCTGCTGATAGATGATCTCGGTGCCCTGCATCTTGCCATCCAGGCTATGCCCGGCGATGTGCGGCGTGGCGATGTCCACCAGTGCGGCCAGCTCGGCATCGATATCCGGCTCGTTTTCCCACACATCCAGCACGGTCAGCAGATCAGCCTGCTCCTTGAGGCGCTGCTTGAGCGCCGCGGTATCGACACAGCCACCGCGGCCGGCACTCAGCAGCACGCTGCCGGGCTTCATGGCGCGGATGCGCTCGGCATTGATCAGATGATGGGTCGGATGCTCGCCACCGGTGACCATCGGGGTGTGCACGCAGATGACATCACACTCGGCGACCAGCTCATCGAGGTCCACGAAGCGAGACTTCTCGAGGCGCTCATCGCTCTGGCCCTCAAGCGCGGCGCGCGGCGGGTCACAGACCAGCACCTCGGCCCCCAGCGACTCGAGACGCTTGACCAGCCGTGACCCGACCTGACCGGCCCCGACCACGCCGAAGCGGCGGTCCAGCTGCAGATCCAGCCCTTCCTGCTCGGCCAGATGCCACAGCGACGACAGCACGTAATCCACCACCGAGTCGGCATTGCAGCCCGGCGCGTTGGTGAAGTGGATATCGTTGGCCGCGAGCCATTCGAGATCGGCATGGTCGGTGCCGATGATCGGCGAGCCGACGAAGCGCACCCGCGTTCCTTCCAACAGCGCCTGATCCACGCGCAAGGTAGAGCGACAGATCAGCATGTCGACGTCCTTGAGGACGGCATTGGTGATCTCGCGAGTCGGCATGCAGGTCACCTCTCCCAGTTCGGAGAAGAATTCCTCTGCCAGAGGGACGTTATCGTCCACGATGATGTGCATCTGTTGCCTTTCCTTGCTGTGGCAATGAGTGTCGCTGCGGGTTCACGGGCCAGCATGAGCGCCTGAGTGACTTCACACCTTGCCGCAAGGCACGTGAAGATTACAATGGTATGCTTGCTTGCCCGCCGCCGTGCCATCTTAGGCGCACGCAACGGGCGTCACAAGCTCATGATTGAGTCCAGCCACCATCGTTTCGCCTCGGGAGTCACGCGTGATCATCCGCTGGGAAAGCCACCACGATTACGTTCTGGTCCATGTGCATCAGGACATGTTCGGCGACTGGATCGTCAGCCGCTCATGGGGCCAGATCGGCACCCAGTTCGGCGGATTGAAGCACGATCTCGCCGAAAGCCACGAGCAGGCCATGACCTGGGTCAGCGACCTCGCCCACATTCAGGCCTCACGCGGCTACACCAAGGTGCTGGAGGCCACGGCCGATAGCCCGGAAGCCGAAGACGCCATGCGCCAGATGTCGCTGCTGGAAAGCTAGCGCGCAGCACGATGCCGGACACGAAAAGACCGCCGCTACCCTGAGGTAGCGGCGGTCTTTTTGCACCAGCTTATAGCGACACGTCTGCGCCGCTCAGCGCAGAAAGCGACGTCCGTTGCGCAGGGCGGGGCCCTGCGGCTCAGTGGCTGAGTCGTGCTCGGCTGGGGGCGTCATTTCGACACCCTGCTCGAGGCGCTGCTCGACGCCCTGCGCGCGCAACCACTCCGGCAACACCTCTTCGCCATCGGCCAGCGAATACTCCGCACCCGAGGCGCTCGCCAGTACAGGGATACGGGTCGCGTAACGCTCGCTCAGCTGCGTGTCGAAGGCGATCTCGACCCGCGTGAGCGTGACATCCGCCCTCAGCGCCTGCAGCGTGGCTTCCAGCCGAGCACACAGATGACAGCCCGCCGTGGTGTAGAGCCACAGCGGGACGCTGGCCATCGCTCAGCCCTTCACATCGCTGGCGCGACGGATGCGGAAGACGTGGTGGATATCCGGACGACGCTTGAAGTCCGGGTCCAGCAGCTTGCGCGACAGGTCTTCCACCACATGGTGCTGGCTGACGCTGTCATCCATCACGAAGCGACGATGGTTGTTGGAGAAGATCAGCGTGCCGCCCGGCGCCAGACTGGCCATCGCCAGGTCGATCAGGCGCGCGTGATCACGCTGGATATCCAGGGTGCCTTCCATCTTCTTGGAGTTGGAGAAGGTCGGCGGGTCGAGGAAGATCAGGTCGAACTCCTCGCGGGAGCGCTCCAGCCACTTCAGGCAGTCGGCACGCACCAGCTGATGGCGTTTCTCGCTGATGCCGTTGAGCTTGAAGTTCTCGCGCCCCCAGTCCAGATAGGTATTGGACATGTCGACGCTGACGCTCTCGCTGGCACCGCCCAGCACCGCATGCACGGTGGCCGTCGCGGTATAGCAGAACAGGTTGAGCACCCGCTTGCCGTCCGCTTCCTTGCCCAGCAGCTTGCGCACCGGACGGTGATCCAGGAACAGACCGGTATCCAGGTAGTCCTTGAGATTCACCCACAGCCGGGCATCGCCTTCCTGCACCTCGATACGCTGACCGGAGCTGTCCTGGCGCGTGTACTGCGCCTTGCCCGCCTGACGCGTGCGTTGCTTGATATGGATATCGTTGGGCGAGCAGCCCAGCACCTGCGGGATCGCCGCCAGTGCATCCATCAGGCGGCGCTGCGCCTGACTGGCATCCACGGACTTGGGCGGCGTGTATTCCTGCACGTGCACGTGACGGCCATAGATATCGATGGCCAGCGCGTACTCCGGCATGTCGGCATCGTAGAGGCGATAACAGGTGGTGCCGCTCTGCTTGAGCCAGCGCGCCAGGGACTTCTGGTTCTTCTTGAGGCGATTGGCGAACATCTGGCCGCCCTCGCTCAGCGCGGGCTGACTGCGGGCATCTTCGGCCACGCTGTCTTCGTCGACCGCACGCTCACGCGCCGCCACATCGATCATCAACAGCTTGCAGTCAAGCTGACCGTTGCGGAAGGCGTACTGGCGATGCGCACGCAGGCCGAGGCGGTGGCCGAGATCCGGATTGCCGGTGAACATGCCCAGCGTCCAGCCGCCGAAGTGACGCTTCATGCGCTCACCGAGGCTTGCGTAGAGCGGCACCAGTGCCGGCAGCTCACCCAGACGCTCACCGTAGGGCGGGTTGGTCATCACCAGGCCAGTGGTGGCGCCCTCGGGACAGGTCAGCTCGGCGACGGAGGCGCCTTCCAGCTCGATCAGCGCCGGAATGCCGGCACGCATGGCATTGGAGCGCGCGGCAGAAATCGCCTGCGGGCTGTGATCGCGACCGAACAGACGCGCGGTGACCTTGCGGCGCCCGGCAATGGCACGCTGCTCCATCTCTTCCCACAGGCCTTTCCAGATGCGCTCGTCATGGCGCCCCCAGTGGCGGCAGGCGAAGTCCTGGTTCAGCGACTGCGGCGCGATATCCGCCGCCATCAAGGCCGCTTCGATCAGCAACGTGCCGGAGCCGCACATCGGGTCGACCAGGCTCTCACCACGCGCCGCACGCGCCGGCCAGTCGGCCCGCATCAGCAGGGCCGCCGCCAGGTTTTCCTTCAGCGGCGCATGGGCGAGATCAGGACGGTAGCCACGCTGATGCAGACTGCGCCCCACGAGGTCGATGCCCAGGGTGATGTAGCCATTGTGCAGGTGCGCGTAGATGCGCAGATCTGCATTCTTGCCATCGACGGTCGGCTTGTTGCGGCCTTCCTCGAACATCGCCTCGACGATGCCGTCCTTGACGGTCTGGGCACCGAAGAAGGTGTGACGAATATCTTTCCATGTTCCGTGGAAATCGACGGCGATGGACGCACGATCTGGCAATTCCATCGCCCAATCGACACCCGCACTCGCCTTGCGCAGTTGCTCACCGGTGTCGACGCCACCCACGCGAGTGAGCAGACGAATGATGCGGTTGGCCAGTCGCGACCACAGGATGGTGCGGTAGGCGGTTTCCTGGCTACCGTTGAAGTGTACGCCAGCGACGGTCGTGCCAGTCACCTCGGCACCCAGAGCCGTCAGCTCATCGGCCAGCAGCGTTTCGATGCCACGCGGGCAGGTCGCAAACCAGGTAGAGAGCGAGTTGCTGGGCGCGCGGGGTGTAGTCGCAGAGGTCGTATCAGTCATGAATCTCTCACCGGCAGGTGCCGGACTTATTCCTGTGAGTTGGCTTCTGGCACTAGCGATATTCCTATACGGCTGTCGACAAGCCAGAGGCAGTGTTCTAAAAACTATAGGTGTAGCTGCAATTCGGAAAGGTGACACGCCATGCGAAATAGAGGATCAAGGGACACGAGCCTCATTCGGGCAGCCTACCTGTGCCGCTCAGGAGATCGGACTTCCGGCACGGCAAGGCAGTCGCTCTTTCACCATCACGCTCGAGCATATACAGGCAAGACCTTCCATCATCTCACACTCGTGACCTTTTCCGACAAGAATGGCCAACGACGCGAGGTGATGATGCACGAGGCCGGCAGTGTCCGACAGGGCATCGGCCAACTCTCTCACTCGGCATGTCCAATGGCAGGACAACCGCGGCCAGACAAGGTCTCGCCGGGTACGTCACGCCATCACTGACACACAGTGCCGATGGGTTCTCACTTAGAGGTCATCCATGAAGAGACAGAAACGTGATCGCTTTCAGCGTGCCTATGTTCACGGCTACAAGGCTGGTGTCACCGGCCGTTCCCGTGATGATTGTCCCAGTATCGATGTCAATCTACGTGAATTCTGGATGAGCGGCTGGCGTGAAGGCCGCGGGGACCAATGGTCGGGAATGACCGGCGTCTCCGGCATCCACAAGAACCCCATGGTGCTCAGCTGAGCACCGCATGACGCCAAGGTTCATCATCCGCGACCAGGAGGTCATCCCATTTCAGGAAAGCGGCACGTCACGGAATGACACTGGCAATACGGCGCCTGGCGCCTTTCACGCCGCCGACGCAGCCTGATGCGCTGCCCAAGCGGATTCTCCGGCATCACGCCACCGGCTCCTGACATGTTACAGGGTCGGCTGGCACGTACAGAGAGGACTCGAGGTGTTCACGGTGAGTCGGTTTAGCGACATCACCCGGAAAATCCCACGGAAGTCGCCCAGCGACACGTCAAATCACCAGGGAGGTAACGCCTTATTTCTATCTTGATGACGCGCGGCACTGACAGGCAAGAGACGCAGTAGGCAATGGGGCCGACTCGCTTCACTTCCTGAAAGGCCGAGATGTTGGCGCTCGTGTCGTTTCAATCGTGGTATGGCTCCAGAAGAGGAGGCGCAGCAGGCGACGGCCTGCGCGGACGACGGTCCAGCGCGGAGCACGACACGGGCAAACGTTCACCTTGACTGCATCAGCAGGTTCTTTCCAGGCCTGCTTCAACCATCCACGCACCCGATGAGCTCAAGGGGCCAACCCCCAACCGCCGTTTCTGACGGCAAAAGCGCTTCGCATCGTGCACGCTGGCTGGACATGGCAGCCAACACGACAACGGCAGATCACGCATCACTTCCCTGCCGTTGTCATATCATCATTCACGCCGGTACCGAGGCCGCCTTCTGATGTCAGGAGGCGGCTTTTCTGTGTCAGCCCTTCCCCACTCGCCCCTCTCTTGAAGCGCCGTGAGTGGGAGATACCAGCATCATGCCGCGACGGAGCCCAGGCCGGGTCACACCTTGATCAGGGTATCGGCCTTCTCCAGTGCGCGCGCGCACTCACCGACCAATGCCGGGCCGCGGTAGATCAGCCCGGAGTACAGCTGCACCAGATCCGCCCCCGCGGCGATCTTCTCGCACGCACTCTCGCCATCGGTGATACCGCCCACACCGATGATCGGCATGTTCGGCAGCGCTTCACGCAGGCCACGAATCACCCGCGTCGACGATTCACGCACCGGGGCGCCGGAAAGTCCGCCCGCCTCCTGCGCATGCGGACTACCCGCGACCGCCGTACGCTCGATGGTGGTGTTGGTGGCGATGACGCCATCGATGCCGTTGTCCGCCAACGCCCGCGCCACGAACAGGATTTCCTCGCTGTCCATGTCGGGCGCGATCTTGATCACCAGCGGTACCTTCCTGCCGCGCTCGGCATCGAGCTGATCGCAACGCTGGCGAAGCCCGGCCAGCAGCTGGCTGAGATGATCACCGAACTGCAGATTGCGCAGCCCCGGGGTATTGGGCGACGAGATATTGGCGGTGATGTAGTCGGCATGCGCATGCACGGCATCGAGGCAGACCAGATAGTCGCTCAATGCATCATCCACCGCCGTGGTCAGATTCTTGCCGATGTTGATCCCCAGCACGACACCAAAGGCAGCACGCGCCTGGCTGGCCTTGACCTTGCCTACCAGATGCTCGACCCCGGCATTGTTGAAGCCCATGCGGTTGATGATCGCCTGATGCTCCGGCAACCGGAACAGACGCGGCTTCGGATTGCCGTCCTGACCTTTCGGCGTCACCGTGCCGACCTCCACGAAGCCGAAGCCCAGAGCGGCAAGCGCATCGAGGTGATCGGCATTCTTGTCGAGACCTGCCGCCAGGCCAACGCGATTGGGGAATTCGAGTCCCATCAGCGAGACCGGATCACGCGGCGCTTCACCGCCCAGACCGCGCGCCATGCCGAGGCGATGTGCCATGTCCAGCGCACTCAGCGTCACACCATGAGCTGTTTCCGGGTCGAGCTTGAAGAGAAGCGAGCGAGCAAACGAGTACATGATGATCTCCAGACAGCGGGCGGCAGGGTCGTGACGACAGCATAGCTGGGCGCGAAGTATACCCGAAGCCCGCGGGGACAGACACTGCGCGCCGGCACGCTCGCGCTGCTGTCGATAGAATCGCTCACGCCAAGGCCGACACCATTGCTCATGCTCAGGGCAACAAAAAAGGGCGACCCGCTGGGCCGCCCTTGTGTCACACCCGACTATGTCGGGGTCATGCCCTGCAGATCATTTCACGTCGAGCTGCTGCACGCGCACGGTGTAGTTGTTGACGCCCTGCATGGAGGAGCCGAACTTCTGACCGCTGACCCAGACGGTGTAACGCCCCGGCTCAAGCACGGTCTTGAGGTGGAAGTCGCCCTGGAAGCCTTCGCCCTTGTCGCTGGCGACGGTGTTGCCACTCTCGTCGAGCAGGCGCATCTGCAGCTTGTAGGTGCCTTCGCTGCCCGGGAAGGTCTCGCTGTCGATGGTCACGGTGCCGCGGTCCGCGACGTCGAAGGTCATGACCTCGCCCTTCTCGAGAATGCGCACATCGGTGACGATCTCGTCGAAACGACGATCCGGCTCCGCTTCGGCCTCGGTTTCCGTCACGGCTGCACTACCCGTAGCAGCAGCGGTCGTGGCAACAGCGGCAGACGTCTCGGCTGCAGCAGACGCGGCTGCCGAAGTCGTAGCGGCGGCAGCACCTGTGGCGGAAGCGCCTTCAGCTGCCGCATTGCCTGTCTCGGCAGCCTTCTTCTCGCGGGCGGCCTGTTCGGCGGCGGCAACGGTGGCCGGCTTGATGGTCGCGACTTCATCGTTGGCATCGACGAAGGCGGTACGACGGCCATCGCCATCGGTGTCGAGGAAGACCAGGCCGTTGCCGGTCTCGATGCCGCTTTCCTCGGCAGACAGCTTCTCGCCACTCTCGCTCAGGCCTGCGACGTTGATTTCATAGGTGTTGCCGCCCGACTTGCCAGCCCCCAGCTTGTCGGCGCGCACACGCAGCTTGTAGACGCCCGGCTCAAGCTCGGTATTCATGTTCAAGCCATCGGAGGCCCTGTCACCTTCTGCAGTGGCCACGACCTCACCCTGCTCACTCTCGAGCGTGGCCTTCATGGTGTAGGGGTCGGTCACATCGAAACTGGCGACGCCATCGATCTCGTAGCGTCCGGCTTCCTTGATGGTGAACTGGTGCACGCTGGTGCCGCCGAACAGGAAGTTCTGGCTGTGGGCATCACTGCGCGGCTTGAGGAACTTGGAGATGTCCAGCTTGCCTGCCGCTTCTTCTGCACGCTGCTGAGCGGGGCTGCCATCGGCCAGCACGGCCTGGGAGGCCAGAGTGGACAGGCCGAGCGCGAGGGCGCAGGCGAGGGGTAATGCACGATGTGACATGGTGTCTCTGCCTTGTTGTACTGATGCTTTGAAAACAGAAGCCTCCAGCGAGCGCCGCAGCGACTCCGAGACTTGAAATGAGGGTCTGAAAATCAAGGACTGAAAACAGGGTCTGCAGAAAAGGATGCAACCATCAGGGCCTGTATCAGTCTCTGCACTGGTCGCCATTCAGCATACCAGACAGCTGACGACAGTTACCTTACCGCAGGCTTCAGCTATCACTTTTTTATTCATTCCCGACATGAAAAAGCCCTCACCAATGGTGAGGGCTTCTATCAGCGAGTCATCAGCTACTCGCCACTTGCGTCAGCCTCTTGCTGCCTCCAAGGCCGAAAGCATCAGGCTTCGCGCTTGGACTCGGCCAGATCGACCAGCTCGCGCAGGGCGACCGCGAACAGCGGGAAGCTCAGCTGAGCACCGCCCTTCATCTCGCCGAGCAGTGAGCACCAGCGGCTGACCAGACTCTCATGGCTGGCCATCCAGCTGTCGACACGCTCATCGATCTCGCGCGGTGCGTTGTCCTGCTTGAGCACGCTGACGGTCAGTGCCAGCTGCTGACGATCGAGATCGTCACGGAAGCTTTCACGTGCCTGCGCCTGCCAGCTGTCCTGCACCTCAAGGCCGTTGATCTTGTCACCGACCCACGGCAGCTCCAGACGATGGCCGATGCCGTAGAAGGCTTCTGCCACGCGATTGATCTTCTCGCCGGTCGCCTTGGCCGCCTCGATGATGCCAAGCCCTGCATAGAGGCTTGAGGTCGCGGCGATGGTGCTGGCCAGGGCCTCCGGCACGCCTGCCTCGACATAGCTGTCGCGACGCGCTTCCCAGTTCTCGCGAGCCTCGCCCTTGAGACGCTCACCGATGCTCTCGGAGAGCTGGGCCAGACGCGGTGCGAAGTGGCCGATGCATTCCTTGACGCTCATGGAGCTGCGCTGACGCAGGAACCAGCGAGTGGCACGACGCATCAGGCGCATCAGGTCGCCCATCATGCGGTACTGCAGTTCTGCCGGCACCTGGTGATCGAGGGCCTCGATCTGGGTCCACAGCGCTTCCAGATTGAAGCTGTCACGCGCCACGATGTAGGCACGCGCGATTTCCGCCTTGTCGGCACCAGTGGTGTCTTCCAGGCGACGCACGAAGGCGATGCCCATGTGGTCGACCAGGTCATTGGCAATCTGGGTCGCGGCGATTTCACGCTTCAGACGGTGCTGGTACATCTCTTCCGGGAAGCGCTCCATCAGCACGCGCGGGAAGGCGCGCTCGAGGTGCTGCTGCACGTAGCTGTCGTCCGGCACGTCAGAGGCGATCAAGCTGGTCTTGAGATCGCTCTTGGCGTAGGAGACCAGCACGGACAGTTCCGGCAGGGTCAGGGCTTCACCGGCGTTGGAACGCTCGATCAGCGCTTCATCGGACGGCAGGAACTCGAGTTCACGGTCCAGGGTGCCGGCCGCTTCCAGCTCATTGATGAAGCGACGGAAGACACCCATGCCTTCCTTGGACTGCTGCTCGGAGAGCGACAGTGCCTGGGTCTGGCGATAGTTGTCCTTGATCACCAGCTCGCCGACTTCGTCGGTCATCTCGGCCAGCTGCTGGTTGCGCTGCTTGTCGGTCAGATCACCGCGGGCGACGATGTCGTCCAGCAGGATCTTGATGTTGACCTCGTGATCCGAGCAGTTCACGCCGCCGGCATTGTCGATGAAGTCGGTGTTGACGCGCACGCCCTGCTGGGCCGCGGCTTCCATGCGGCCACGCTGGGTCAGACCCAGATTGCCGCCTTCGCCCACCACCTTGCAGCGCAGCTCACGGCCGTCGATACGCAAGCCATCGTTGGCCTTGTCACCGACATCGGCATGGGACTCGCTGGACGCCTTGACGTAGGTCCCGATACCGCCGTTCCAGATCAGGTCGACCTGCGCCTTGAGCATCGCGTTGATCAGCTCGTTGGTCGCCAGATGGTCGGCACTGATGTCGAAGACTTTCTTCATCTGCGGGCTGATGGCGATGGTCTTGGCATCACGCGAGAACAGACCGCCGCCTTCGCTGATCAGGCTCTTGTCGTAGTCGTCCCAGCTGGAACGCGGCAGACGGAACAGACGCTCGCGCTCGGCGAAGCTCTTCGCGGTGTCCGGGTTCGGATCGACGAAGATGTTGCGGTGGTTGAAGGCACCGACCAGGCGGATCTTCTCGGACAGCAGCATGCCGTTGCCGAAGACGTCACCGGCCATGTCACCGATACCGACCACGCTGAACTCGTCTTCCTGGATGTTGATGCCCATCTCGCGGAAGTGACGCTGCACGCTGACCCAGGCGCCCTTGGCGGTGATGCCCATGCCCTTGTGGTCGTAACCGTTGGCGCCACCGGAGGCGAAGGCATCGCCCAGCCAGAAGCCGTACTCGTTGGAGATGGCGTTGGCGATGTCGGAGAAGGTCGCGGTGCCCTTGTCGGCCGCGACGACCATGTAGGGGTCGTCTTCGTCGTAACGCACGACGGCCGTCGGGGCCACCACGTCACCACCGGACAGGTTGTCGGTGATGTCGAGCAGTGCGCGGATGAAGATCTGGTAGCAGGCGATACCTTCCTTCTGGATCACGTCGCGGTCGGTGGTTTCCGGCATGCGCTTGCAGACGAAACCGCCCTTGGCGCCGACCGGCACGATGACCGCGTTCTTGACCTGCTGTGCCTTGACCAGACCCAGCACCTCGGTGCGGAAATCTTCATGACGGTCGGACCAGCGCAGACCACCACGTGCGACCTTGCCGCCACGCAGGTGAACACCTTCGACGCGCGGCGAGTAGACGAAGATCTCGAACATCGGGCGCGGCTTCGGCACGTCAGGAATGCTGCGCGTGTCGAGCTTGAAGCTGATGTAGTCCTTGGCCTGGCCATCTTCTGCCGGCTGGAAGAAGTTGGTACGCAGCGTGGCCATCATCAGGTCGACGTAGCGACGCAGCAGGCGGTCGTCGTTCAGGCTGGAGACCTGGTCGAGCAGACCATTGATGCGCTCACGGCAGGCGTTGACGTCATCCTCGCCACCCTGACCCTGCGGGTCGAAGCGCAGGTTGAACAGCTGCACCAGCTCGCGGGTGATGTCCGGATGGCTGCCCAGCGCATTGGCGATGTAGGCCTGGGAGAGACCGAAGCGGATCTGCTTGAGGTAACGCGCGTAGGCACGCAGCATCGCCACTTCACGCCAGTCCAGGCCAGAGCCGATGATCAGGCGGTTGAAGGCATCGGATTCGGCTTCGCCGGACCAGATCTTCTTGAAGGCTTCGATGAAGCTCTCGCGCACTTCGGAGAGTTCGACCGCGCCCTTGCCGTGATGCTCGAGGTCGAAATCGTGCACCCAGCAGGAGGAATCGGTGCGGGTGATCTCGTAGGGACGCTCACCGATGACACGCAGACCGAGGTTTTCCAGCACCGGCAGCACGTCGGAAAGCGGAATCGGCTGATGCTTGTGGAACAGCTTCAGGTTGACGCCGGAGTTGTCGTCCTCGACCAGACGATAGGTACTCAGGCCGACCGCCTGGCCTTCGTCCAGCGCACGCAGGTGGCCCACGTCATAGACGGCGGTGCGCGGCGAGAAGTCGTCACGATAGCTGCCCGGGAAGGCATCACGGTAGCGAGTCATCAGCTCGTTGGCCTGCTCTTCACCGAAGCCTTCGACCATGGCGGCGTGCAGCTCGTCGCGCCAGCTGCGGGCCAGCTGAGCGATCTTGTTCTCCAGCGCGCGCATGTCGTACTGGCCCGGCTCATCGCCCTTGAAGCGCAGGATGAACTGGATACGCGTCAGCACGGACTCGGACAGATACGGCGTGAAGTCACCGAAGGTGGCGTTCAGCTCTTCACACAGCAGATTCTGGATGCGCACACGCAGGTCGGTGGAATAGACGTCGCGCGGCACGAACACCAGTACCGAGAAGAACTTGCCGAAGCGGTCTTCACGCACGATCAGACGCACGCGACGACGCTCACGGATGTTGAGGATGCTGGTGGCGGTACGGGTCAGCTCGTCCGTGGAGATCTGGAAGAGGTCATCACGCGGATAGACTTCCAGAATCTGCAGCAGGTGCTTGCCGTTGTGGCCCTTCGGGTTGACGCCGGCGGCTTCCATGACGTCCTGCACCTTGCGACGCAGAATCGGCACGTTGCGCGGGCTCTGGTTGTACACCGTGGAGGTGTAGAGCCCCAGGAAGCGGCGCTCGCCGATCACGCGGCCTTCTTCATCGAAGCGCTCGACGGTGATGTAGTCCGGGTAGGCCGGACGGTGCACGCGGGCGTGGAAGGCACTCTTGGCGAAGGACAGCAGTTCCGGAATCAGCACGTACTGATCGCTGTTGACGCTCTGCTGGTGACGGGACTGCTCGTGATAGCGCTCGAGGTCCAGCTTGAGCACACCAAGCTCGGAGCCTTCGACCTTGTTCAGCACGCGCGTGCCGTCTTCCTGCTCGTCGACGGTGTACTCGTCATAGCCCAGGAAAGTGAAGTGGTCGTTGCCCATCCACTGCATGAAGTCGCAGGCTTCCTGATGGTCAGCCTCGGAGACGGTCGGCGGACGGTTGTCACGCAGTTCCTGCAGCGCCTGGGCGCCCTGGCTGCGCATGGCGTCGAAGTCAGCGACGGCAACGCGCACTTCGGCCAGCACTTCACGCAGGCTGGTCTCGAGGTCTTCCAGCGTCTCGGCGTCGTTGTGACGATCGACCTCGATGTAGATCAGCGACTCGCGGTGCTGCGGGGCGTTCTCGGCACGCGGTGCCGTCACGCGCTCCAGCTGGCCGGCATCATCACGTGCAACGGCCAGCACGGCGTTGTGGATGGCGTGAACGGTGATGCCACGACGGTTGAGCTCGATACGCACGGAATCGACCAGGAACGGCATGTCCGGGTGCAGCACTTCGATGATGGTGTGCGTCGACTGCCAGCCATGCTTCTCGAAGTCCGGGTTGTAGGCACGCACCTTGGGAGCCTCGAGGCTCTGCAGGAAGTGCCATACGGCCAGGGTGGAACCGTAGAGGTCATCCAGCTTGCGCTCGGCCATGTCCTCGAAGGAGGCCGTTGCGTGATAGTCGCGCGCAAACGCCGCGATCACGTCCACCTTGTCCTTGGGAAGTCGCTTGTCCAGCTGCTCTTCGAGCTGCGCAAGAAATTCCTGCTTGCCGTCCGTCGCCACGTGTAGCATCAATCACCTCGACTGACCTGATGGATGTATCAGGGAAAATAGTCATAGAGAGTCTGCGCCGGCCAAAAAGGCGTTGCAGCACAGACTCATGCAGTGCATCACAGACTAGCGCAGTCTGCGCCTCTGCCCCATGCCTGTTCCATATTGGTCATGCAGCATTACATCTGTGCATCGGGTATTGACTTGGCGGTCCGCACATGAAACGAAAGTCTAATTCGAGTGACTGTCATGTGCGCAAAAAAGCCCCGTCGTCCCCTACCTGACAGGTAGATGACGACGGGGCTCTGGTTTTTCAAACGATTGGCGCGATACCTCGTTCATGCAGGCGTGACATCGGCTGTCGGTGTGAAGATGCGCTTATCTGCGAACCAGATAGACACCGCATTCGAGGTGGTCGGTATACGGGAACTGATCGAACAGCGCGAAGCGTTCGATACGATGCGTGCGGCACAGTACCTCAAGGTTGTCGATCAGCGTCTGCGGGTTGCAGGAGATATAGACGATGCGCTCGTAGCGCGCGGTCTGCTCGCAGCTGTCGGCATCGAGGCCGGCACGCGGCGGATCGACCAGCACGGTGCGGAAGTCGTGGTTGTCGAGGTCCATCTCCGCGACACGACGACCTGCCTTCTCGCCCGCCAGCGCCAGTGAGAAGTCCTCGGCCGACATGCGCGCCACCTGGGCATTGTCGATGGCGTTGGCCGCCAGGTTGACCTGCGCCGAGGCCACGGAAGTGCGCGAGATCTCGGTGGCCAGCACGCGGCGGAAGTTCTCGGCCAGCGCGATGGTGAAGTTGCCGTTGCCGCAGTAGAGCTCGACCAGATCGCCCTGCTCACGGCCTTCCGCCTGCGCCTTGTCAGGATGGGTCACGTCTCGTGCCCAGCTGAGCATCGAGCGGCAGATCTCGGCATTGGGCTGGGTGAAGCTGTTCTCGACCTGCTGATAGACGTACTCGCGGCCATCGACCTCGAGACGCTCGAAGACGTGATCGCGCGTCAGCACGATATGCTGCTTGCGCGAACGCCCGATGATCATGATGTCGAGCTCTTCTTCCAGCGCGCGTGCCTCGGCTTCCCAGTCTTCGCCGAGCTTGCGATGGTAGATCAGCGTGACCAGTGCCTCGCCGCTCAGGGTGGTGAGGAACTCGCACTGGAACAGATGCTCGCGCAGCACCGGGCTTGCCTTGAGGCGCTCACGCAGCAGCGGCATCAACTCATTGATGCGCTGGCTGGCGACCGGGAAGTCGTCCATGCGCACGACCGTCTTCTTCTTGTTGCCCTCGTCGTCGAACTCGACCTCGAACATCGCGTAATAGAGGTCATCATCCTCGTGCCAGATCCGGAACTCGCAACGCATGCGGTAATGGCTGGGCGGCGAGGGAAACACCTCGAGTTCCGGCGCATCGAAGGCAGCGAAACGTGCGCGGGTCTGCTCGGCCTTCTCGGCGAGCTGCTGTTCATACTGACTGGGATCGACGACGGCGATGGCCACACTGACTCCTGCCTGCGGGCATACCGCAGCACTGAAACGATGAGCAAAGGGACGCGGGGACGTCATGGTGAACCATGCCGATCACGTCCATTCAAAGGTTGGGCGCGCTAGCCTACCATCGGCAGCGCGAAGCTCAAGCGCCAAATGGCGGGTCAAGGCGGGAGCAGGCAGGTGCAAGAGGGCCGTGAGAGTCAACGCCCCTGCCCCTCAGTCGTCGAACGACAGCGCCTGCGGCGCGGCGAAACCCTGACTGGCCAGCGCCGTGGCCAGCCCCGGCTGCCGGGCATCCGTCGCCAGCGCCATGTGCTCATGCGGTGCTGGTTGAACCGCTTGAGCGACTAGCTGTTCAGCCTCTTGGGCGACTTGCTGATCCGCCGCTTGCGCCGCAGCGCCAAGCGCCAGCACCTCCGCCACGCGGCGAGCGATTGCCGCGCCGGAATCCACCAGCGCCACCCGAGACTCGCCCAGCACCTGCGAGATGTCGGCGCCGAGCAGCGGGAAATGCGTGCAGCCGAGAATCACCACTTCCAGCGCCTCGACCGCCGCCAGATCAGCCAGACTGGCCGCCACCACCTCGGGGCGCGCCGGCTCACCGCGCAGACGCCGCTCGGCCTCAGCGACCAGCGGATCGGCGGCGACGCGAATCACGCGACAGTCGGCAGCAAAATCACGGATCAGCTGCTCGGTGTAGGCGCGACGCACCGTGGCGGATGTCGCCAGCAACGCGAAGACCGGCGGCTCGCACTTCTCACGACGTGCTGCGCTCTGGCGCGCACGTGCCAACGCCGCCGCCGGCTTGATGGCGGGCACGGTGCCGATCACCGGAATCGACAGCGCTTCGCGCAATGCCGTCAGCGCCAGAGTGCTGGCGGTATTGCAGGCGACCACCAACGCCCGTGCCCCGCTTGCCTCGACGGCCGCCACGCACACCTGAACGATGCGCGGTATCAACCAGTCATCCGGCTTGGTGCCATAGGGTAGCGCGGCGTTGTCACAGACATAGGCCAGCGACAGCTGCGGCCACTGACGGCGGATCTCGGCGGCGACGGACAACCCGCCGACACCGGAATCGAAGACCAGCACCGGGGCGGAAGAACGGGAAGCGAAGGCAGGCGTGTCGCCTGGGCAGGCAGGACTCATCGGCAGATACCGCTGGCGACAATCATCATGGAGACGGGCGACTCGAACAGACGGGACAAGGGCGCGGAGTCTATCACGGCCGCAGACCCGGCTTCACAGCCTCGAGCGGTGACGGATCGCGCTGCCCGGCATCATTCACGGCCGTGGTGTCGCGAACGGCTGTCGATGACGTGGCGAGCACGTCGGGCATCATCGTATGGCCAATCCGCGCGAAGTGCTCACACAGCACCTCGATCAATGCCCGCAGGCGCGCCGGCTGCATGTCGCGCTCGGCATAGACCAGATGGATATCCACCGGCGCGCACCAGTAGTCGACAAGCAGCGGCACCAGGCGGCCATTGGCGACGTCATTGGCCACCAGAAAATCCGGTTTGCAGGTAATGCCGATGCCCTGGGCAGCGGCCTCGACCAGCCCGCGCCCGCTGTCGCAGCTGAAGGTCGGCGACAGGCGGATCTTGCGTGACCGCCCGTCGACCATGAAACTCCACACCGGCCCTTCGCGCTGCTGGGTGTAATTCAGGCAGCGGTGATGGGTCAGGTCTTCCGGCACCTCGGGCGTGCCATTCTCGGCCAGGTAACCGGGGCTGGCATAGACCCCGACCTGGGTGCCCGCCAGCCGGCGCGCGATCAGACTGGAATCAGACAGCGCACCGGCGCGAATCACCAGATCATAATCCTCGGCCATGAGGTCGACATGGCGATCCTCCAGGCGCAGGTCGAGCTCGACATAGGGGTAGGTCTGGCGGAAATGCGCCAGGGCCGGCATCAGACACTGGATGCTGAAATCCATCGGCGCCGACATCTTCAAGCGCCCCCGAACCTCGCCCTGACGCTCGCCAAGACTGTCTTCCAGCGCCTGAAGGTCATTGAGCACACGACAGGCACCCGCCGGGTAATGCTCGCCCTCGGCGGTCAGCTGCAGACTGCGCGTGGTGCGCATCAGCAGGCGAACGCCCAGCTCGGCTTCCAGGCGCGAGATCTGCTTGCTGACCATGCCGTTGGATAGCCCCAGCTGACGAGCACCGCCCGCAAAACTGCCCTCCTCTACCACGGCGCGAAACACCTGCATGGCAGTGAGTCTATCCATCGTGCGATCCCCTTTGCGATCAAGGACAATGAGCAAGGAAAGTGAGTCAAGAAAGTGAGCCTGAAAAGCGGGACGGCAAGATGACGACAAGTCCGCGCCCGGCGCGACTATTTTACCTGCTTGGTGACGATGTAGGTGAAATAGCGATCGATGCCCAGCTCTGACACCAGCCAGTGATCGACCAGACGCTGATAGGCATCGATGCTGGCGGTCTCCAGCCGCAGCAGGTAGTCCACCCCGCCGCCGACGGCGACGCACTCGATCACCTCATCCGCCTCTCGCATGGCACGCTCGAAGCGTTGGAAGCTGCCGGCATCATGATGCTTGAGGTGGATCTCGACCCACACCGGCGTGCGCGGGGCAGCCCCCTGGGAGTCGCCACCCTGCTGATCACTCAGGCGCTGCTGATTGATGATGGCGGCATAGCCCTCGATGATGCCCGCCTGCTCGAGGCGCCTGACCCGCTCCCAGCACGGGCTGACCGACAGGTTGATCTCCTCGGCCAGCCGCGACTTGGTGATGCGGCCATCACGCTCAAGTATCGCCAGAATCTTGAGATCGAAGGCATCCAGTTTCGGCGCTGGCAGCGAGCGGGAGGGGCTCGCGCTCATGAGGCCTCTCGCGCCAGGTCGTCCACGACTTCCGCGATCACCGCCAGGGTGTCGCCCAGACTCACCTGGGCCGGGAAGCGCCGCGCCACCAGCACACCATCACGGGCGGCGCGGTATTCCACCGCCGCCTGACCGGCGCGCCCCAGCGGATAGACCCGCGCCACGCATTGCCCCGCCGTGACCTGCTCGCCGAGTGCCACGCACAGCTCCAGCAGCCCTTCATGCTCACTCTGCACGTAACAGCTGGCATCCGGCATGTCGATCAACAGCGGCGCGTCCGCCTGGCTGGCACGCTGGCGCTCGATGTCCTGCTCCAGATCCGCGCGACTGCGCGCGCGCAGCACACCACTGAAGGCGAGGAAGTTGTCGACGCCACGGTCGGCGATCGCCTGACGCTCCGGCGTGGTGGAACCGCCACCGCCCAGCTCCGTGGTGACGAAGACCTTGCCCTGGCGTTCCACCGCCGTGTCGTAGAGTGCCTCGGCGTCCAGCTCGAACATCATCATCGCCGAGGGCGCCCCGAAGGCCAGCGCCCCGGCCAGGCTCTCGGCTTCCTGCAGGCGACACTGCTCGACGCCCAGCGACTCCTCGAGATAGTCGAGACGGTGCGCGGCCGCGAACGGCAGGATATCCAGGGTACGACCGCCGGAATGCAGGTCCAGCGCATAGTCGCACTGCGGTACCAGCACCCGGGTGAAGTAGTCGGCGATCTGCTCGGTCGGGCCGCCGGTGGGGCTGCCGGGGAAGCTGCGATTGAGGTTGCCGCCATCGAGAGGCGAACAACGCCGCCCGGCCTTGGCCGCCAGCGCATTCATGGTCGGCACGATGATGACGCGGCCCTGCACGTCCTCGGCAGTCAGACGCGCCGCCAGCTTGTAGAGCGCGGTGATGCCTTCGTACTCGTCGCCATGATTGCCGCCGGTCAGCAATACCGTCGGCCCCTCACCATTGGCGATCACGCTGATCGGGGTCATCACCGCGCCCCACGCCGACTCGTCAGTCGAGATCGGCAGCTTGAAGAAACCGTGCTGAACGCCATCGGCGAACAGATCGATGGTCAGACTGACGGGGGACTCTCGCATGACACCACTCCTTGTTATGGCGGGCTGCTGACACTTGTCGGCAGGCTATTTGACGAACAGCTGGCGCGGCACATCACACAGCGGCTCGGCACCGTTTTCCGTGATCAGGATCGACTCGGTGATCTCGAGCCCCCAGTCGTCCATCCACATGCCGGGCATGAAGTGGAAGGTCATGCCCGGTTCCAGCACGGTCTCGTCACTGGGGCGCAGACTCATGGTGCGCTCGCCCCAGTCCGGCGGATAGCTGATGCCGATGGGATAGCCGCAGCGTGCGCCGCCACGGTCGAAGCCGTACTTGTCCATCGCCGCGCCCAGCGCCAGCGCGATGTCACAGCAGCGATTGCCCGGTTTGGCGATGGCCAGACCACTCTCGATGCCTTCCAGCAAGGCAGACTCACCACGCACGAAATCGCGCGGCGGGCGGCCGAGAAACACGGTACGCGACAGCGGCGCGTGATAGCGCCTGTAGCAGCCGGCCAGCTCGAAGAAGGTGCCCTCGCCCTGGCGAAATGGCGTGTCATCCCAGGTCAGGTGCGGCGCGGCGGCATCACTGCCGGTGGGCAGCAGCGGCACGATGGCCGGATAGTCGCCACCGAGAATCTCGCCCTCGGGGCCGATCACGCCCTCGACGCCGACCCGGTAGATCTCCGCGACCAGCGCACTCTTGGGCAGGCCCGGCTCGATCATCTCCAGAATGCGCGAATGCATGCGCTCGACGATGCGTCCGGCCACGCGCATGTAGGCGATTTCCTGCTCGGACTTGATCGCGCGACACCAGTTGACCAGCGAGTTGGCATCCACCAGCCGCGCGTGGGGCAGCTCCTTGACCAGCGACAGATGCGCCCGCGCCGAATAGTAATAGTTGTCGAGCTCGACCCCGACGACCCCATCGTGCCAGCCACGCTGCGGCAGGATGGACTGGGCGAGAAACTCCATCGGATGCATGTCCGGATTCTGCACGTAGTAATCCGGATACCACAGGATGTTGTCCTCGCCCATCCAGCAGGTACGCAGCGCGCCATTGCCGTCCTGACGGCGCCCATACCAGACCGGCTCGCCGGAAAGCCCCAGCAGCACGCACTGGTGCACATAGAAGGACCAGCCGTCGTAGCCGGTCAGCCACGCCATGTTGGAGGGGTCGGAAATCACCATCACATCGATACCGGCGCGCGCCATGGCCTCACGCACCCGCTGGATGCGCGCGCGATACTCGCCGATGGTGAAGGCCTGACGGCCAGCGGACAGCGCGCGTGGCGTCCAGTCACTCTCGGTGGCCGGTGCCTCGCTGCTGGGCAAGGTGGCCAGGCCAGCGAAGGCTGGCTGGGGCGCACCAGTATGGGGCGGGAATTGACTCATGCAGCGCTCCTTTTCGATCAGGCCTTGAGGCAAGCAGCACGTTGGGGTGGAGCCAGTGGCCATACGCAGGGCCAGGCAGCGGGTGGCCGACCTGCCAGCCACTCCGGGCTGACAATACCTGCCTGCGCCGCGAGCGAACGATGCGCCCTGCGGGTCGGCAGGGTCGGCGTACATGCGTACATCCGAATTCCCCTCTGGATTCGAGTCTGTCACTCTGCCAACAACGGGTCAAAGGACGACTCTGGCACTGTCGCCCTTCGCTTGAGCCCTTGCAAGGCCTGCGCCATTGCCGCCCGCGAGCCGGCCATGCCCGAAAGGCAATGGCGCATGACAAGGTGACAACCCCAGACCCTTTGAACAGAGCCACGAACAGAGCCTGCGAACAGGCCGGGAGAGTGCAGCAATCCCGACCCGCCACCCAGCGTCCCTGAAGAGGAGAACAGCATGCGAATACTGGTACATCATGAACGCGCCGAACGTTGGTGCGATGCTCTGCGTCAGCGCTTGTGCGATGCTCTGCGTCAGCGCTTGTGCGATGCCGCCGGCGCCAAGAGGTCGCGGCAAGGCGAGTCGTCGGAACCGTCAGCAAAGCAAGCGCCGCTGGAAATCGTTGCCGATGACGGCGAGATGCTGGGCGATGTGCTGGTGGTGTGGGCGCCGCCCGCGGCGCTGTTCGAGCGCCACCGCAATCACGACGTCAAGGCGATCCTCAATCTGGGCGCGGGCGTCGACAGCCTGCTCGACAACCCGGCACTGCCTGACGATGTGCCGGTGCTCAAGCTGAGCGATGCCGGCATGGCCAGCCACATGCTGGATTACGTGCGCTACGGCCTGCTGCACTTTCGGCGTGACTTCGACCGTTACGCCAGACAGCAGGCGGACACCCAGTGGGCCCCGCACCGCGTGGTGCGCGCCCATCAGTACCCGGTGGCGGTACTCGGGCTCGGCGCCATCGGCAGCCAGATCGCCGAATCACTGGCGGCAGACGGCTATCCGGTACATGGCTTCAGCCGCAGCGCCCACACGTTGCAGGGCGTGACCTGCCACCATGAGACCGGCGAAGGCGGCCGCTCGCTCAAGCAAGTGCTGGGTGACGAGTCGCTCGGCCTCAAGGCGGTGATCAACCTGTTGCCCAATACGCCGGCCACGAGAGACGTGCTGAACGCCGAGGCCTTCCAGGCCCTGCCCGACGACGCCGTGCTGATCAATCCGGGGCGTGGTAGCAGCGTGGTCGAGGAGGATCTGGTCGCGGCGCTCGAGGAAGGCAAGCTCAGGGGCGCCCTGCTCGATGTCTTCCAGCACGAGCCACTGGCCGAAGACAGCCCGCTGTGGCACCAGCCGCGCGTGATCATCACGCCGCATGCCGCCGCGCCGACCCCGGTGGCCGAGGCAGCCGACCAGCTGGCCGACAACATTCGCCGCATTCAGCGGGGTGAAGTGCTGACAGGCATCAGCCGCGAGCACGGTTATTGAGCGCGCTGGCGCGCGGTGCTCAACCGGCGATCAGACGTCACCGCCTGACAGCCATCACAGCGGCAGCGCGGTGGTCGTCTTGATGCGCTCCATCGCGAAGCGGGCCGACACGTCACTCAGCTCGTCGATGGTGTTGACCAGCCGCTTGTAGACGCGGTCGTAGGCGTTCATGTCCTCGACCTGCACCTTGAGGAGATAGTCGTAGTCACCGGCCATGCGATAGAACTCGGTGACTTCCTCGATCTCCTCGA
Source organism: Cobetia sp. MC34 (assembly GCF_018340035.1). Taxonomy (NCBI): domain Bacteria; kingdom Pseudomonadati; phylum Pseudomonadota; class Gammaproteobacteria; order Oceanospirillales; family Halomonadaceae; genus Cobetia; species Cobetia sp. MC34. Next base: position 459 of record NZ_JADPPY010000015.1, on the reverse strand, counting down.
CGATGGCCACGAAACGCTCGAACCAGGCCCGCGAGTGATCGCGGGTCTTGAGCTGCACGAAGGCCGTCAGCCCCATGCCGATCAGCTCGGCATTCAGCAATGCCACCCGTGCGGTGATCACGCCACACTCTTCCAGGCGCTTGAGGCGCTTCCAGCAGGGAGACGTGGTCAGATGCACGGCTTCCGCCAGCGCCGCCAACGACAGGCTGGCATCGCGCTGCAGCAGCCGCAGCAGGGCGCGGTCCGTGGCATCGAGCACTATTTTCTCCATTACCCTCACCTCGCAATGAATTCTTGCCATGAACCCGCCTTATTCACGAGTGCCCTGATCAGGCGGCTTGAAGTGGCTGGCCGTTGGGTTCTCGCACCAGGGGCGCTATCTACGCCGTAACGGCCCGCTGAATCATGCCCAAATGCTGCTCTTCTGTCGTATCTATATAACGTTCAGGAATTAATCAC
>NZ_JADPPY010000159.1:0-251 GCF_018340035.1 Cobetia sp. MC34 | reverse complement strand
CGGGACAGGCCGCACCGCTTGAGGCCGGCGATCCTGATCGCCCCGCACCCAGCGGCGATGCGTGTTGGTGCCGATGCCGAGTTCAGCGCATGCCGACTGCAGGCGTGCCCCTTGGGCACGCGCCTCAGGGAAAACGCATGAAAGCTTTCAGACCGCGAGAATGTCAGCAAGATATGTCTCAACCAGTGCCGCTTTCTTCTGTTTCCGCCGAATTCCGCCTTTGAAAGATTTCTCTCCTTTCAGATAATTCA
>NZ_JADPPY010000158.1:0-251 GCF_018340035.1 Cobetia sp. MC34 | reverse complement strand
ACCTTGAGCACCTGTTCACGCATCCGGCTCAGGCTCCAACCCTGCCGAGTCTGGCGCCCCAGCAAGCAGCGAAGGCCATGCAGAACCTGATAGGCGTAGAGACTCAGCAACAGGCTCACCTCATTGCCCCCAGTGTCAGGATGAGTGTCGCACCCTCTGATATCCTGTTCTTATAAACCGACAAGGGGGCGAAAGGAGACACTCATGCCTCGTTACTCCGAGGAGCGCCGGCAAGCCGTGGTGACCAAGCT
>NZ_JADPPY010000157.1:0-251 GCF_018340035.1 Cobetia sp. MC34 | reverse complement strand
GGCGGCGAGGGCTACCTTGGCTTTGAACTCACTGCTGTACTGTCGACGTTTCCTGCTCATGATCAAGCTCTCCTGGTCGGTCTGATCAGAGCTTAGCGCCTGGTCCGAATTCCGGGGACCACTTCACCCGAGGATTTCTCCAGTCTATCTGAGGTGCTCTCTCCCGAACTCATCGACAGCTGTCTTGAAGAAGCCGGCGTGGCCACATTGCGCAAGCGGCGATTACCTCTGGACATGGTGGTCTGGGCCGT
>NZ_JADPPY010000156.1:0-252 GCF_018340035.1 Cobetia sp. MC34 | reverse complement strand
CATCAATTGTCACCAAGCAGCCTTGCAGATTGAGTAGCTTTAGCAGCTCGGGAATCGCCGTAATCTCATTCGACTTCTGCGCCGTCTTCACCTGCCCTAGCACGACACCATTAGCCGCGCTGAAGGCCAGGGAAAACGCATGAAAGCTTTCAGACCGCGAGAATGTCAGCAAGATATGTCTCAACCAGTGCCGCTTTCTTCTGTTTCCGCCGAATTCCGCCTTTGAAAGATTTCTCTCCTTTCAGGTAATTC
>NZ_JADPPY010000155.1:0-252 GCF_018340035.1 Cobetia sp. MC34 | reverse complement strand
CGTAACGGCCCGCTGAATCATGCCCAAATGCTGCTCTTCTGTCGTATCTATATAACGTTCAGGAATTAATCACGCCGTTAAAGCAGCCGTCATCGTCGACCGTCGCTGCGGTCGCTCGATTCTTGAACCCGGCTTATTCATGAGGCCGACCTGAAAACGAAGATGGCGAGTGGTTTTCTCTTGTAGAATCAGGATATTCCTGCCAGAACACGATTCAAGAGGACCACTCGCCATGGGTGAAACCCTAACGAC
>NZ_JADPPY010000154.1:0-252 GCF_018340035.1 Cobetia sp. MC34 | reverse complement strand
AGGAACTCAAGCGCGAGCTCCGCCGCAAGGAGGCCGCGCTGGCGGAAACCGCCGCACTACTGACATTGCGAAAAAAGGCCCGAGCGATCTGGGGGGACGAGGACGAATGATCAGCACCACAGATCGCAGGGAAAACGCATGAAAGCTTTCAGACCGCGAGAATGTCAGCAAGATATGTCTCAACCAGTGCCGCTTTCTTCTGTTTCCGCCGAATTCCGCCTTTGAAAGATTTCTCTCCTTTCAGGTAATTCA
>NZ_JADPPY010000153.1:0-253 GCF_018340035.1 Cobetia sp. MC34 | reverse complement strand
CGACATCCGGAAACTCGATCTGCCGGAGATAGTGCATCTGAATCCGGAGCGGGATCCGGCACCGCAGGCAGTAGGATTTTAAAAAGCCAGAACCACTTCATGTGCCAACTATGTTGACAGATTCCGGCTCCGTGTTGTACCAAGCGAAGTAACGCTTCAGATCCCCTCGCAAGTGGGCGCCGCTCTCGAAAGCCTTCAGATAAACGCACTCATACTTCACACTGCGCCAGAGTCGTTCCACGAATATGTTGTC
>NZ_JADPPY010000152.1:0-253 GCF_018340035.1 Cobetia sp. MC34 | reverse complement strand
ATGGTAGAGCACCTGGTGCGGGATGATGACAATCGAGTCCACGCTGATGCGGGCTACATCGGTATGGGCAAACGCCTGGATGAAGAAAAGGATGCAAGGAATTCCCGTTGCTGTATCGCGGCCAAGCCCCTATCTGCCAGCGTAGTTGTCACCTAAACGGATTGAGAGGTGATCAACGTGCGTTATTCCACAGAGCGTAAGGAAGCCATCCTCAAGAAGATGGCGCCGCCTATGAGCATGACCATCCCGGAAT
>NZ_JADPPY010000151.1:0-253 GCF_018340035.1 Cobetia sp. MC34 | reverse complement strand
GAGCGCCTGACAGATCGTCATAAACCCTTGATTCTGCATTCAGATAACGGCAGCCCGATGAAGGCAGCGACCTTCCTGGAAAAGCTCTATGACCTGGGCATCACTCCCTCGTACAGCCGACCGCGAGCCCCCACTGTCACGCTAGTTGGAGTATCAGCGGCTGTTAGACTCTGAACCATATGGGGCGTGATGAGGTTCCGATGAAGTACTCCGACGAGCGCCGGGAGGCCATCCTCAAGAAGCTGCTCCCGCC
>NZ_JADPPY010000150.1:0-253 GCF_018340035.1 Cobetia sp. MC34 | reverse complement strand
ATTCCGGGATGGTCATGCTCATAGGCGGCGCCATCTTCTTGAGGATGGCTTCCTTACGCTCTGTGGAATAACGCACGTTGATCACCTCTCAATCCGTTTAGGTGACAACTACGCTGGCAGATAGGGTCCCCGTCGACGGGTTCGCCACCCTGGCCGAGGCTCAGGACTGGGTTCAGCAATTTACCGAGTGGTACAACCATGAGCACCGGCACAGCGCCCTTCGCTACGTCACGCCGAGCCAGCGTCATGACGG
>NZ_JADPPY010000014.1:0-96628 GCF_018340035.1 Cobetia sp. MC34 | reverse complement strand
AAACGGAATGGATACCAGAGATCGGCTATCCCGATGTCGCTGCGGCGAAGCGATCTGTCACTGATTATATGATCGGTTACTACAGCAGCCTCAGGCCGCACAAGCATAACGATGGGATACCGCCGAACTTGGCAGAAAAGAACTACTGGAATGCTCAAAGCTCGGTGGCCAAAAACACTTGACCACTACACACGCTTGATTTCAGATGATCGACCGTAAACGCGTGCAAAAAATTCGGTGCAAGGGATGAGCAGATGTTTGCCATCTGGGAGGTCAAATTCAATCAGGTACGATTTGTGTTTTCTGTCCAGCGGTAAATAGCTTGCCTCATGAAAGGAGGTATAGAGGCTGCGCCCTGCTTTGTGCAAGTCGTCTAAGGAGACAATCCGCCAGCCGCCCGGAGAGAACGAAACAGGGAATGTTTTCTCCTCAAATGCGATGCGGGAGTTGCTCACGCCCTTTTCCCAGACGGAGCCGATTCTCAATAGTCCGACATGCGTTAAGACCGTCGTTCGCTTAATCACGTCTCCTAATTTGTTCTCCTGATCAATAGGTCTTAAAAATACATAAATTTTAGGGACGCTTTGTGAGCGGATATTTTTGAAGATAGGCCCGTACCACCAAACGACCAAGCGCTCAGTTTCGTCTTTAAGGGTGCCATCTTGAAAGCTAAAGGTTCTGGATTGTTTGAGAGAAACGGTCACAAGGGCGTGCTCTATGTAAACTCAACATAGAGATTGTCGCAGCAATTATTGTTTAGTCGCAACAATTGTTGAAAATGACAGCCACCGCCCACCAGCGCGACCCCACTGGCCGTGTGGTGCGGGGCGCGGAATGGCCGCTGCCCCCAGCGCTCCATGATCGGCAGACCACATACCGAGCGCACCGCCGCGACTTCCAGCGCCTCACCTTCGCCCAGTGGTGGCAAGATGCCGGACAGGCGACTGGCCAGCATCGTCTTGCCGGTGCCCGGCGGACCAGCAAATAGCAGGTTGTGGCCGCCGGCCGCGGCGATCTCCAATGCCCTGCGTGCCTGATGCTGGCCACGCACCTCACTCAGGTCGGGCTCCGGCAGGCGCGCCTGGGGAATGATCGAACACACATGCGGCGTGAGGCGCTCGCGCCCCAGCAGGTGAGCCACCAGCTCCAGCAGATGGCCCACCGCCAGTACTTCCAACTCCTCGGCGAGTGCCGCCTCGTCGGCATTGCCGCGCGGCACCACCAGCGTCCGCCCCGCCTTGCGACAGCAGAGCGCGGCTGGCAGCACACCAGTGACGGCACGGATGCTGCCATCCAGCGCCAGCTCGCCGAGGCACTCCATCGCTGCCACGGCCTCTTCCGGTATCTGCCCTGAGGCGACCAGAATCCCCAGCGCGATGGGCAGATCGAAGCGTCCGCCTTCCTTGGGGAGGTCCGCTGGCGCCAGATTGAGGGTGATGCGCCGCGCCGGAAACTCGAACCCGGCATTGAGCAGCGCACTGCGCACCCGCTCGCGACTCTCCTTCACCGCCGCTTCCGGCAAGCCGACGATGGACAGCCCCGGCAAGCCGTTGGAAAGGTGTACCTCCACCTGAACTTCCGGTGCCTCGAGACCAAGTGACGCGCGCGTGCGCAACATTGCCAATGACATGAGCCTTCCCTGCGTGATGCCGCCTCTCAGTTGCACGGCGCAATCGGAGCAGGCACTGGCCTGCCATGAGCACGAAGGCACACACCGCTGCCAACCCTCCCAGCATGGCAAACCTCATACTCCCCAGAAGGCGAGCGCCTCAACGCTCGGGCGCTCGACAATTGCCGCAAGGCTTCGCATACCCCCACGACACTGCCATGCGCCGCCTGGAAATCGTGTTCAGGTGACGATTCTGTTGCCTATAACGTAAATTTCTTTACGCCTCAGGCTCACGCAATTACTGGATACGTAACAAACAGACAGGCTGTGGATAATATTACATAATCATTGCGTGTGGACATTTTTTGAGCGCTCAAAACTTCATCATTCAAGGCACTGATACCATCGATGATCAAGCGAGCCAACGTCGGACCAGGACGCCCATAGCCCGATCTCAACCCACAAACACCAACCAACAGAAATTAAACCCAATAACTGCAGGCAGGGTGCTTGGACGATCGACTCAGTCGAGTGTTGAAAGCCATGTCAGAGATCAGATTGAGCCAGAGGAGCTCATGAGGCGCCTGGCGGAGAGGAATCAGAGAAGGCGCATGCGCTGCGTTCGAGGACTTTGCACGAGCATCGCGTCGTTGATGCCCGGGGATTGGCGCCTGAGGGCCTGGCGCTGGGTGACGGCTTACTGCTGCCTGGAGATTGAGAGCGTCTGGTGCCCTGCATCTGTGACTGCGGCTGCCATTTCAGCTTCACCCACCGCGACGCGCCCGGGGGCTGACGATGTGGGTCACTTGCCGGCATGACACTTACGCTGCCAGCATTGCCGACAAACGCTCGCGGCGAGTTAAAAGTAGCGATTTTGGCAGCATTTTCCACGCAAAAGCGCCTGTTTTGGCGCATTTCAGCGCCACCATTCGTCACATGGGCAAGGTGTGAGACCAGCTCGAGACCTGCCTGCACCAAGAAAGTGCTCATACAGGGGCGATAGCGCCCTCGAGAGAGCCACAAGAGTGCCGCCGGACGGGGACTGCTGTATATTTGATCGGTTGTCCCGGCCTCGCCGGGATGACCGCCAAGCTGTCTCACGGAACGCCGCCGATGCGCGGCAGAGAATCGTCCAACCCACGGAAAGGGCCAGCCATTCAGGACGACTTCGGCTTGTTTCAGGAGCACTACCCATGCAAGACATGCTTGCCCCGCTGGCATCCCTGGCGGATGTGATCGGCATGCTAGGCACCACTCTGGTCGTCGGCGCCTTCTTCCTGCTGCAGATCGGCAGACTCGATGCCCGCAGCCTGACCTACAACCTGATGAATCTGAGCGGGGCGATCCTGCTGTTGATCAGCCTGTGCATCAATTTCAACCTCGCCAGCTTCGTGATCGAGATCTTCTGGATCATCGCCTCAGTGGTAGGTCTGGTGCGCTGGATGCTGGGCACTCGCCCCCAGACAGCCTGAGGCCGCCCCTCAGAATCAGCGGCGCCCATGACGCAAAAAACCGCCACGCCCCGAAAGGGCGTGGCGGTTTTGGTTCAGCCGTCACCTGACGGAATCAGGCGTCGCGCTGGCGCTCGATTTCCGCGGCGTGACTGGCGGCTTCACGCTTCGCTACCGCGGCTTCCCCCTCGTCATCCACTGGCGTGGCGGGCTCGGCAGCCGGTGCATTGGCCGCTACCAGCCCCTGCTTCTCCAGCAGTGCCTCGAGGGCGATGACCTGCTTTTCCAGCGACTCGACGCGGCTGCGCGTACGCGTCAGCACATCCATCATGATGTCGAAGTCTTCACGCGAGACCAGTTCCATGCGGTCGAAGGCACCGCGCATCACCCCTTGCACGGACTTCTGCAGCTCTTCCGGGCCATGCGAGGCATCCTGCAGGCGCTCACCGATCTGCTGGGCCATACGCCCGATGACGTCATTCTTGAACATGCTGCACCTCAGCCGTTGCGGGCCGGCGGCCGCGTCGTGCGGACTGCCGGTCAGAAAATGATGACACCCCTGTACATGGGGCCGTCGTGTCCTGCTGCAAGGATACGCAACCCTGGAGTCGGGTGCATGCCCCGCATCGTCCTGCACCAGACAATCCTCATCGGCAGGCACACACCTGCACCACATTAGCACTTGCCCCCACACCCAAAGGCGCAGAAACAGCACCATTACGGTGCATGCCAGGTGACCTTCGGATTCAGCCATCTTTGCACGGGCCGAAAGACTGTCAGCCATCCTGCGATAACCAGATGAGTTACAAGGATTTTCAGCCGCATGGCACATCTCGTGCGATGCACTTGTCAGGAACAGGCCGCCAGCTCATCTAACTGGCCATGCTTAACAAGAATGATCATTCCGGTAGCGAACGGGGGCAGCACATGAAACTGATCACCGCCATCATCAAACCCTTCAAGTTGGACGACGTGCGAGAAGCACTGGCCGACAACGGCGTGCAGGGGATTACCGTCACCGAAGTGAAGGGCTTCGGACGTCAGAAGGGGCACACCGAGCTGTATCGCGGTGCCGAGTACGTCGTCGACTTCCTTCCCAAGGTCAAGATTGAAGTGGCTGTCGATGACAGCAGTGTGGAATCGGTACTGGACGCCATCACCCAGGCGGCCAACAGCGGCAAGATCGGCGACGGCAAGCTGTTCGTCACTCCGCTGGACGATGTCATCCGTATCCGCACCGGTGAACGCGGCGCCGACGCTGTCTGAGCCCCGCGCACAATAACAAGGAGAACCCCGCATGAACGAGATCATCGAGGTCAAGTACGCACTTGATACCTTCTACTTCCTGGTATGTGGCGCCCTGGTGCTATGGATGGCAGCCGGCTTTGCCATGCTCGAGGCCGGTCTGGTCCGCGCCAAGAACACCACCGAGATCCTGACCAAGAACGTGGCGCTGTTCGCCATCGCCTGCACCATGTACATGGTCGTCGGTTACCACATCATGTACTCGAGCGCCGAAGGCGGCTTCCTGCCGAGCCTGGGCTTCCTGATCGGTGCCGAGAATACCGCTGAGGAAGCGCTCGCTTCCGGTGGCGACATCTACTACAGCGCACGTTCCGACTTCTTCTTCCAGGTGGTGTTCGTGGCTACCGCCATGTCCATCGTCTCCGGTGCGGTCGCCGAGCGCATGAAGCTGTGGGCCTTCCTGGCCTTCGCCGTGGTCATGACCGGCGTCATCTATCCGGTGCAGGGTTACTGGACCTGGGGTGGCGGCTTCCTGAGCGCAGCGGGCTTCAGCGACTTCGCCGGCTCCGGCATCGTGCACATGGCCGGCGCTTCCGCCGCACTGGCAGGCGTGCTGCTGCTGGGTGCTCGCAAGGGCAAGTACGGCAAGAATGGCGAGATCAATGCCATCCCGGGCGCCAACCTGCCGCTGGCCACGCTGGGTACCTTCATCCTGTGGCTGGGATGGTTGGGCTTCAACGGCGGCTCCGAGCTGGTGCTGTCCAACATCGATGAGGCCAACGCGGTCGCTCAGGTCTTCGTCAACACCAATGCCGCTGCCTGTGGTGGTGTCATCGCCGCGCTGATCCTCGCCCGTCTGTGGTTCCGCAAGGCTGACCTGACCATGGCCCTCAACGGCGCACTGGCTGGCCTGGTCGCCATCACTGCGGGTCCGCTGGCACCGAGCGTCGGTGCTGCCACCCTGATCGGTGCCGTCGGCGGTCTGCTGGTCGTGTTCTCCATCGTCGGTCTCGACAAGCTGAAGATCGATGATCCGGTCGGCGCCATCTCCGTGCACGGTGTGGTCGGTCTCTGGGGTCTGCTGGCCGTGCCGCTGACCAATGACGATGCCACCTTCTCCGCACAGCTGCTGGGCGCCGCCTCCATCTTCGCCTGGGTGTTCATCGCAAGCTTCGTGGTGTGGCTGATCATCAAGGCCATCATGGGGATTCGCGTCAGCGAGGAAGAAGAGTACGAAGGTGTGGATCTGGCCGAATGTGGTATGGAGGCCTATCCGGAATTCACCTCCAGCCGCAAGTAAGCCTGGACGCGACAGCACCTGCAGCATCAAGACTCCCGCCACCTGGCGGGAGTCTTTTTTCCTGACTGGATAAGCGGTGTATGCTTGAGTCAGAGACCGGCGTGACGAGCAGGCCTCGTTACCCGCACCATCACCCAAGGAGAGACACGATGAAACTGGTCACTGCCATCATCAAGCCATTCAAGCTCGACGACGTGCGCGAATCCCTGTCGGAGATTGGCGTGCAGGGTATCACCGTGACCGAGGTCAAGGGATTCGGCCGCCAGAAGGGCCACACCGAGCTGTATCGGGGTGCCGAGTACGTGGTCGACTTCCTTCCCAAGGTGAAGCTGGAAGTTGCGGTGGATGACGCCATGATCGATTCCGTGATCGAGGCGATCACCAATGTCGCCAACACCGGCAAGATCGGCGACGGCAAGATCTTCGTCTCGCCGCTGGAGCAGGTCATTCGCATCCGTACCGGCGAGACCGGCAAGGACGCCGTCTGAGCCTCTGGCGCAAGCCCCTGGCACTGACGTGCTGCCCCGACGGGTGACATGAGCACACAAAAAAACCGCAGGCCATCGGCCTGCGGTTTTTTCGTTTCAGCACTTGCCGTTCATGCGTGATGCTCGCGGATCATGCTCTGCTGAGCCTCACTGCTCGACAAGCTTACTTCTCGACGAAGGCACGCTCGATCACGTAGTCACCCGGCACGCCCATCTTCGGCGAGATGGCGAAGCCGCGCGCATCCAGCATGGCGCTGATGTCGTCGAGCATCGCCGGGCTGCCACAGATCATGGCGCGGTCACGCTTCGGGTCCAGCGGCGGCAGACCGATATCCTCGAACAGCTTGCCGTTCTCGACCAGATCCGTGATGCGGCCCTGGTTGCGGAACTCCTCGCGCGTCACGGTCGGGTAGTAGATCAGCTTCTCGGCGATCTCTTCGCCCAGATACTCGTGCTTGGGCAGCTCTTCCGCGATCATGTCGGCATAGGCCAGCTCGGAGACATGGCGCACGCCGTGCATCAGGATGATCTTGTCATAGCGCTCATAGGTTTCCGGATCCTGGATGACGCTCAGGAACGGCGCCAGACCGGTGCCGGTGGAGAACAGGTAAAGGTTCTCGCCCGGCAGCAGGTCATCCAGTACCAGCGTGCCTGTCGGCTTGCGAGAGACCATGATCTGGTCGCCCGGCTGCAGGTGCTGCAGGCGTGAGGTCAGCGGGCCGTCCTGCACCTTGATGGAGAAGAACTCGAGGTGCTCCTCGTAGTTCGGGCTGGCGATCGAGTAGGCGCGCATCAGCGGCTTGCCTTCGACTTCCAGGCCGATCATCACGAACTGGCCGTTCTTGAAGCGCAGGCTGTCTTCACGCTGAGTGCGAAAGCTGAACAGCGAATCGTTCCAGTGATGGACGTCGATGACTTCGGTTGTGGTCAGACTGCTCACCTGATGGCCTCCCGGGGCGTGGCCCCTCGAATTCGATATTCTCTATTGGCATAAACAAATAACAGCTTATGACCCAATGAACTATGCAGCGATTGTAGTCACTGCAGGGTTATGCGTTAAATGGTTTATCTGGATATAGGTTATCTAGTTTACCAATATTGGTTGCGAATGAATCGCATTTCAACCTTGATCGTGCAGGGTCCGCCCGCTCTGACGGCGAATCCTGCGTTGCGTTCACTTTCGCCTCCTCATCTCTGCCCCTTCACTGCAGCATGCCCCAGGAGGTCGAATGCGCTACAGCCTTCGCCAGCTGGCCGTCTTCGTGGCGGTCGCGCGGCATGACAATGTCTCGCTGGCCGCCGACAGTCTGGCCATGTCGCAATCAGCGGCCAGTACGGCACTGGCCGAGCTGGAGCGTCAGTTCGATTGCCGGCTGTTCGATCGCCATGGCAAGCGCCTGCGGCTCAATGGTCTGGGGCGTGAGCTGCTGCCCAAGGCAATCGCGCTGCTGGACCAGGCCGAGGAACTGGAGCAGCTGCTCGGTCAGCAGGACGCCACCGGCTCGCTGGAGATCGGCGCGACGCTGACCATCGGCAACTATCTGGCGCCTCAGATCATCGGTGACTTTCTGCATCATCACCCCGCCAGTCGCGTCGAGCTGCACGTGCACAACACCCATCAGCTGATCGACAAGCTGGTGCACTTCGAACTGGACATCGGGCTGGTGGAAGGCGAGGTGGAGCATCCGCTGCTGGAGGCGACCCACTGGGTCAGTGATCGGCTGAGCATCTTCTGTGCGCCGTCACACCCGCTGGCACAGGGCGAGGTCACGCTTGAGCGCCTGCTGGCGGCACGCTGGATCATGCGCGAGCGTGGCTCCGGCACACGCGGCACCTTCGAGCAGGCATTGCGCCCACATCTGGACGGGCCTTCGACCAGCGTTTCCCAGCGCCTCGACATCATGCTGGAGCTGGAACATACCGAAGCCATCAAGCGTGCCGTGGAAGCGGGGCTCGGCATCGGCTGCATCTCGCGCCTCGCGCTGAGAGATGCCTTTCGGCGCGGCAGCCTCGTCGAGCTGCCCACTCCATGGCTGGAGCTGACCCGCGCCTACCGCTTCGTCCACCATCGTGATCGCTTCATCACCCAGGCGATGCGCGAATTCGTCGCCGGTTGCCGCAACCTGAGCGGCAGCGCCTCACGCAGTGACGAGATCATCCTGCCGCAGGTACCGTGATTCGCACATGCACGGCCTTCAGCAACCGAGCCTGCTGACACTACCACCTCACGTCATGAGGCTCACAACAATAGTGACTGCTCACACACAGACGCCGCCAGCGTTTCCGCTGGCGGCGTCCTGGTCTCTGGATGACGGGGGAGTGATCAGTGAGTCAGGCCGGTGAAACGTGCCTTGATCTCATCAGCGCTCTCGTGGGAGAGGTCCTTGTCGACGGTTTCCGTCACCAGCTTGGCAACCGGCTTGTCGAGCTTGTCGCGCAGCGCCCCCAGGAACTTGGGAGCAGCGGCGATGATCAGCTGATCGAACTTGCCGTCATTGGCCGTCTGCTTGAGGTATTGCGCGACTTCCTTGGCGAAGAAGTCCTGATGCTTGTCAGAGGTCGCGCCATCATCGCCAGTCTGATGCAGGCTGCCGTGCCCGCCGCTGGATTCACCCTTGCCACCGGTTCTCAGGTCACCGGTATGCTGGCGGCTTTCAGGATGTACGAGGCTTTCCACTTCGGTGACCTTGCCAGCGGCACGGGCAAAGATACGTGCACGTGCGGCGTCGGCAGCAACGATGTAAGTAACCATTTACACACTCCCTGTCTCTCGTGAGGCGTCGTTGATGAAGAATGACGATCATCGCTTCGCTTTCAATTGACTACATGCTGGCACCCTTGCGCACATTCAACCCTTGCCGCTCATTTCCCGCACACTGCCCCGCCAGCCCGCCCCCTGAAGGTCGACAGGCAAGCAGATAACCAAAAACGCCAGGGCCGCCCCGAAGGGCGGCCCTGGCGTCTGATGCCTGTCACTGGCGACTAACAGGCTCGCATGCTGACGGCCTTACCAGGCTTGCCAATCCAGCTCCTCCGATGCGACGGGGCTGGCAGCGCGGGGACGGGAGCCCTGTGCGGACAGGGTGCCTGCGCTGCGCGGCGCCATTGCGGGCGGCTGTGCAGGGCCATCCAGACGGAAGCGGCCCACCATCTCGGCCAGACGCGCCGACTGCTCGGAGAGCGCATCCGCTGCCGCGGCAGATTCCTCCACCAGCGCCGCATTCTGCTGTGTCACCTGGTCCAGCTCGGCCACGGCGCTGGAGACCTGTCCGACACCGTGATTCTGCTCCTGGGTGGCATGGCTGATCTCGCCGATCACCTCACTGACACGCATGACGCTGGCGACGATCTCGTTCATGGTGCTGCCGGCCACCCTGACCTGTTCGGCACCATTGCGCGTGCGCTCATTGGCGGAGCTGATCAGCGTGGCGATTTCCCGCGAGGCCTCGGAAGAGCGCTGGGCGAGGGTACGTACCTCACCGGCCACCACCGCGAAGCCACGCCCCTGCTCGCCGGCGCGGGCCGCCTCGACGGAGGCATTCAATGCCAGCAGGTTGGTCTGGAAGGCGATGGAGTCCATGACACTGACGATCTCGGTGATCTTGCGCGAGTCGTCATCGATGCCCTGCATGGTGGTGACGACCTCTCCGATCACCTCACCCCCGCGACGCGCGACCTCACTGGCCGACTTGGCCAGCCCGTCAGCTTCATGTGCGGAGTCCGCGGACTGGGCGACGGTGCCGGAAATCTGCTCCATCGAGGCCGAGGTTTCCTGCAGATTGGCCGCCGCCTGCTCGGTACGTGACGACAGATCCTGACTGCCCTGGCTGATCTCGGCGGCGGCGGTCTGTACCGCGCCGCTGGCGAGGCGAATCTCGCTGAGCACGCCATTGAGGGTCGAGACGAAGCGATTGAAGGCATTGCCGATCTCGGCGACTTCATCACGCCCGCTGACCTGAATGCGCCGCGTGAGATCGCCCTCGCCCGCGGCGATATCCACCAGTGCATCACGCACCAGCGCCAGGCCGCGCAGACTGCGGCTGGCGATCCACGACATCACGGCGGCCGCCCCCAGCAACACCAGCAGCGTCATGGCCAGCGTGGTCCACAGCTGGGCATAAAGCGGTGCATCCGAGTCGGCCACATCCAGGGCCAGCGCCAGACGCCAGCCGGTATCTCCCAGCCCTGCCGAATCCAGCTCGGCACTGAACATGCGGTAGTCACGCTGCTGGATATCGACCACCAGTGCCGACTGGCCGGCGGCCACCAGGCGATTGCTGCTGGCCAGGGTCTCGGGCGTCAGCGCCGATGCGAGTGAACTCATCGGCTTGAGCACCAGGGCATCATCCGGGTGGGCGATCAGCGTGCCGGTATCGTCGATCAGGAAGGCGAAGCTGTTGGGCGTCGGCGAGAGTTCGGCGACCGTGCGGGTGATGAACGCCAGCGGCAGATCACCACTGACCACGGCGACCAGCCGTGAGCCGCGATAGACCGGCGCCGCCACGCTGATTTCCAGTTCGCCACTGGTGGCACCGACATAGGGCGCCGTGATGACGGGCTTGCCGGTCGCCACCGCCGCCTGATACCAGCCACGTTGGCGCGGGTCATAACCTGCCCGCCCCGGGCGCCCATCGAAGTAGCGGAAACGACCATCCGGGAAGCCGACATAGGTCTTGCTGAAGTCGCCCTGCTTCATCGCCTGGGTCAAGGCGGCATCGGGGAAGTTCTCGAGGCTACTGGCCGCGATGCCGCTCACCGCATTGATATGCACGCTGAACCACTGACTCAGCTGGGCGGCGTTCGATCTCAGCAACTGTTGCTGGTAGTCGCTCTCATCGGCATGCGTATTGCGGAACGTGGTCCAGGCATTCAGGCTGCTGACGACCACCAGCGCCACCAGCACTATCGCCACACAGGCTAACGTGATGCGCGCACGTAACGAGGCAAACATCGCCACTCCTTGGTTCAAATCCATCGGGAAGGGGGCCGGGGGCCGCCAGCGCAGAGCACGGCGGTCTGCCCCTCGGTGGCAAGGCATGCAGGCATGCGGTGTACCGGCGTCATCATCGGTACGTGCCGCCCTCTGTATCGGCATGCCCGGCCTTTCCTTTACCCCGCCAGCCGCATGCAACGCTCCTCCATCGTTGCCGGAACCGACACTGGCGTCGCGACTCCCGGACATGACGTCGATGGCGAAGTGCGTGCTAACATCCGCCCAACGCGGGGTGCCGCCTGCCCGTCTGCCACCGCTCCCCTCATCCTGTGGTCTTTTCTCGGAGAAGTTTCGATGCGCAATCTGCTCCTGATGCGCCGCCCGCTGCCCCGGCGCGTGCTGGTCACCGCTCACCTGATGCTGCAGCTGGGATTGCTGGCGGCTGCCTGCGGCTGGACGCTGCAGCACTTGACGCCCATCGGGCCTGACAACTCGCTGGTCGCGCAGTGGCCGGTACTGGCACAGGGTGTCGGCGGCTTCCTGCTGGCCTTCGTGATGACGCGCCTGCTGTTCGAGTTGCTGATGGCGCCGCATCACCTGCTGAGCATTCGCGGGGCCAATCACACCCTGGATGCCGCGGCGCTGGTGACGCGCTCCATCTCGCGCCGCCCGGCGGTGCACGACAATGACGACAGCTGGGTCGGCAAGCCGCGCAGCGTCACCTGGCCGCGCGAAGGCGAAGAAGCCCCCGCTGCCACAGCGGCGGCAACGACATCTGCCGATACACCTGCCGCTGCATCGCCCAAGGCCGCGGCCAAGCCGCAGGAGCCAAGCCTGGGCAGCGATGAAGAGCTGCCAGACACCAGCAGCAGCGAAGTACGCCGCACCGAGCCCAGCCTCTAAACGAGCCTCTTTATCCAGAGGTGCGAGATGACAGTGAGCGCCCACTGACTTCCTTTCGGCTCACACACGAAAACGCCCCGCGTGATGGAAATCACGCGGGGCGTTTTCTTTTTACGGCTTATAGCATCCGATCGGTCCGTGGCCTCAATGCCCCAGAATCTGGCTGAGGAACAGCTGGGTCCGCTCGGACTGCGGGTTGTTGAAGAACGGCTCCGGCGCGTTCTCTTCAATGATCTGGCCCTGATCCATGAAGATGACGCGGTCGGCGACGGTCTTGGCGAAGCCCATCTCGTGGGTCACGCACAGCATGGTCATGCCTTCATTGGCCAGTTCGACCATGACATCCAGCACTTCCTTGATCATCTCCGGGTCCAGCGCCGAGGTCGGCTCATCGAACAGCATCACCTCCGGGCTCAGACACAGCGAGCGCGCGATCGCGACACGCTGCTGCTGGCCACCGGACAGCTGACCGGGGAACTTGTGGGCCTGATCAGCGATGCGCACGCGCTCCAGGTACTTCATGGCTTCGGCTTCCGCCTCGCGGCGCGGCCGCTTCTGCACCCAGATCGGCGCCAGACAGCAGTTCTCGAGCACCGTCAGGTGCGGGAACAGGTTGAAGTGCTGGAACACCATGCCGACGTTGCGACGGATCGCCTCGATCTGCTTGATGTCCTGGGTCAGCGGCATGCCGTTGACCACGATATCGCCTTCCTGATGCTCCTCGAGATGATTGATGCAGCGGATCATCGTCGACTTGCCGGACCCCGAAGGGCCACAGATGACGATACGTTCGCCCTTGCGCACGCTCAGGTTGATGTCGCGCAGCACGTGGAAGTCGCCGTACCACTTGTTGAGGCCCTTGAGCTCGATCATCGGGCGCTCATCGGCGCCGGTGTTGCCCTGCGAGGCGGATGTTGTCGTTGTCATGATGAAGATTCCTTGGCGCCGTGATCAGCGCTTCTTGTGACCGGTATGCAGCAGGCGCTCGAGATACTGGCTGTAGCGCGACATGCTGAAGCAGAAGACCCAGAAGACCAGCGCCACGAAGGCGTAGCCCTCGATGGAGTAGCCCAGCCATTTGGGGTCGGCGAGACCGGCCTGCACGATGGCGAGCAGATCGAAGAGCCCGATGATCAGTACCAGCGAGGTGTCCTTGAACAGGGCGATGAAGGTATTCACGATGCCGGGAATCATCAGCTTGAGCGCCTGGGGCAGCACGATCAGCCCCATGTTGCGCCAGTAGCCCAGCCCCAGCGCCATGCCGGCCTCGGTCTGTCCCTTCGGGATCGCCTGCAGGCCACCACGCACCACTTCCGCCATGTAGGCACTCTGGAACAGGGTGATGCCGATCAGCGCGCGCACCAGCTTGTCGAGATTGACCTCACCGGGCACGAACAGCGGCAGCATCACCGAGGCCATGAACAGCACCGTGATGAGCGGCACGCCGCGCCAGAACTCGATGAACACCACACAGATGCTTTTCACGATCGGCATCTCGGAGCGACGCCCCAGCGCCAGCAGGATCCCCAGCGGCAGTGCCGCCACGATACCCACCACCGCCAGCACCAGTGTCAGCATCAGGCCGCCCCACTCGTGGGTACCGACGATCTCGAGGCCGAAGCTGCCGCCATGCAGCAGGAAGTAGGCGATGAAGGGGAACACCGCCAGGCTGACGATGGCGACCCAGCCCTTGGCCGGCAGCTTCGGAATCGCCAGCCAGGCGATCAGAGCCGCAAAGACGGCGAAGACGATATCGACCCGCCAGGTTTCCTCACTCGGGTAGAAGCCGTAGATGAACTGATCGAGACGCGCACTGATGAATACCCAGCAGGCGCCCTCCCCCGTGCAGTCCTCTCGTGAGGTGCCGCTCCAGCTGGCATCGATCAGCGCCCATTGCAGGCTGGGCACCACCAGCAGATAGACCAGATACAGCGCGAACAGCGTGAACAGCGTATTGATCGGTCCGGCGAACAGATTGCTGCGCAACCAGGCCACCGCGCCGATGCTGTCGCTCGGCGCCGGACGGGAATCGATCATCTTCTCGGTGACCCGTGACAGGGTCTTTTCAATCGACATGGGCAGACCCTCAGCGCTCGACCAACGCCATGCGGGCGTTGAACCAGTTCATGAACATGGAGACCAGCAGACTGATGGTCAGATAGACCAGCATCGTCATGGCGATCACCTCGATGGCCTGACCGGTCTGGTTGAGCGTGGTACCCGCGAAGACCGAGACCAGATCGGGATAGCCGATGGCCGTGGCCAGCGACGAGTTCTTGATCAGGTTCAGGTACTGGCTGGTCAGCGGCGGGATGATGACGCGCAGCGCCTGCGGCACCACCACCAGACGCAGTGTCATGCCACCGGACAGCGACAGCGCCCGTGACGCTTCGGTCTGGCCGTGCGGTACCGCTTCGATGCCGGAACGCACGATCTCGGCGATGAAGGCAGCGGTATAGACCGACAACGCGACCCACAGGGCGAGGAACTCGGGGACGACCGTGATACCGCCACGGAAGTTGAAGCCCTTGAGTTCCGGCAGCTCCCAGCTCAGCGGCATGCCCATCGCGAAGTAGGCCAGCAGCGGCGCCACGATGATCAGGCCGAGCGAGATCCAGCCCGCCGGCAGGCGCTGTCCGGTACGTGCCTGACGCTGGCGGTTCCAGTAGCTGAAGATGCCGCTGGCGACGACGGCCAGCACGAACACGGCAATCACCACCGAGAAACCGCTGGAGGTGATGGGCGCCGGCACGAACAGGCCGCGAACATTGAGGAAGAACGCCTCGCCCAGCGACAGCGAGCCACGCGGACTCGGCAGGGTTCTCAGGACGGCGAAATACCAGAAGAAGATCTGCAGCAGCAGCGGGATATTGCGGAAGACTTCGATATAGACCGCCGCCAGTCGTGAGATCAGCCAGTTGGGGGACAGGCGCGCGACCCCCATGACGAAGCCGATCACGGTCGCGGCGATGACACCCAGTGCGGATATCAACAAGGTATTGAGCAGGCCGACGATGAAGGTATCGCCATAGGTGGATTGCTCGGAATAGTCGATCAGGCTCTGCAGGATGCCAAAGCCTGCGGTGTTGTCCAGAAAGGCAAAGCCGGTGGTGATGCCACGGCTTTCGAGGTTGGTCAGGGTATTGCTGACGATGATCGCCAACACACCGAACACGCCTGCCAGCATCAATAGCTGGAAGATCAGTGCCCGCTTGGCCGGGTCACGCCAGAATGGCGGCTTGACCGTGGCCGGCGGGCGAGAAGCAGGTTGTGTCATACAGGCAATCTCCGCCGGAAAGCTATGCGACTTCCGCCTGCCGTCCTATCGAACGGCAGATCAGTTATCTCTCGGCACTCGATGAATGGGTCACGAGGAACAGGCTGGGCCTCACAGGCCGGGGCTCATGTGGGGCCTCTTGTTGCCGGGCCCCACATGACGCTGGCCAGAGGAAGTGGAGCAAGACGCTCACTTCCCCTGGCCAGCGTCCTTGCTCAGCCTGTCATGAGGGGCAAGGCCCACCCGCAGTACAGGGCGAGCCCGCGCATCAGCGAACCGGCGGGGCGTACTGGACGCCGCCATCGGTCCACAGTGCGTTCAAGCCGCGCTCGATACCCAGTGCGGAGCCGGTACCGACGTTGCGCTCGAACATCTGGCCGTAGTTACCGACCTGCTTGATGACCTGGTAGGCCCAGTCAGCCGGCAGCCCCATGGCTTCCCCGTAGTTGCCATCGGCACCGACCAGGCGCGCGACGTTCGGGTTGGTGTCCGACTTCTTCTCTTCGATGTTGTCGGAGCTCAGCCCCATCTCTTCGGCGTTGATCTGGGCGAACAGGGTCCATTTGACGATGTTGAACCACTGGTCATCACCCTGACGGACGACGGGGCCCAGCGGTTCCTTGGAGATGACTTCCGGCAACACCATCGCGGAGGCCGGATCGGAGAGCTTGATACGCAGCGCGTAGAGCTGGGATTGGTCGGAGGTCAGGACGTCACAACGACCGGCTTCGAAGCCCTTGACGGTCTGGTCGGAGGTATCGAAGACGACCGGCTCGAAGGACATGTCGTTCATGCGGAAATAGTCCGCCAGGTTGAGCTCGGTGGTGGTACCGGACTGGATGCAGACGGCTGCCCCGTCCAGCTCCTTGGCACTGGAGACGCCCAGGTCCTTGCTTACCATGAAGCCCTGGCCGTCGTAATAGTTCACGCCAGCGAAGTTGAGGCCCAGTGAGGTGTCACGGGTCGCCGTCCAGGTGGTGTTGCGGGACAGGACATCAATCTCGCCGGACTGCAGCGCGGTGAAACGCTCCTTGGCCGTCAGCGGTACATAGCGCACCTTGCTGGCATCGCCCAGCACGGCTGCCGCGACGCCGCGGCAGACGTCGACATCAAGGCCCTGCCAGTTACCGGCGTCATCCGGTGCCGAGAAGCCCGGCAAGCCGGTGCTGACGCCACACTGGACAAAGCCCTTTTCCTTGACGCTATCCAGGGTCGCGGCACTGGCGCCTGTCGCCATGGAGGCGGCCAGGACAGCGGCGCTAGCGATCAGCAGTGGCTTCTTGTTGTTATGCATCGTGATTCCCTCGCGAAAGTCTGGAGTCCGCTCGATCAGCCTCGAGTCAGAAGTGGTGCAATGCATTGCATGGCACCTATCGACAATAGCAAGCCGCGTTCCAATTTCCGCCTATCGCGTGATCCGCTGCGTTCAACGCTGAAAAAAGCGCTAAAACCCAGTGTTATAGGCCAAAGCCTCGGGGTGGGGCGGCGGATCATTCCGCGCGATTGCCGCGCAGTTAGGCTCATGGCGAGACCAGTTCGCCTCATATCGGTGCAAAATAAAAACGGCCGTTTCATTGCGAAACGGCCGTTGGCGGTGCAGCGATGTGGCGCGAGTGGCAGATTGCGACCAATGTCTCGGTCTGACTGACTCAACGCTTGTTCATCCCATCAGGCACGTTTTCGTGCCTGATGGGGCTTGCTTGCCACCGCAAGGTGCATGCAGATCACTTCTCCAGCAGGCGCTGCATGAAGGGCGGCAGCACCAGGGCAGCGCGATGGCCTTCGACGGTATAGAAGTCACGCGCGAAGGTGGCGGCAGCAGCATCTTCCTCGCGGAAGGACTTCACGTCACAGCCCTTGCCCGCCAGGGTGCAGCTCCACCAGCCGGACGGATACACCGGCTGCGGGAACGGCAGGGTCGCGACGCTATCAAAGCCCGCTTCGCCCATGTCGTTGCGCAGGTCCTTGATGATGGAATCGGTGTGATAGAGCGGGGACTCGCTCTGCTGCACCATCAGGCCGCCCTGCTTGAGGATACGATGGCAGCGCTTGAGGAAGTCGGTCTTGAACAGACCTTCCGCCGGGCCGACCGGGTCGGTGGAATCGACGATCAGCACGTCGATGCTCTCATCCGGGCAGTTGTCGACCCACTTGACGCCATCCTCGAACAGCAGCTCGGCGCGCGGGTCGTCATTGGACTCGACCAGCGCCGGGAAGAATTGCTCGGAGGCACGCGTGACCGCCGGATCGATATCGATCTGGGTGACCTTCTCCACGCCCGGGTGCTTGAGCACCTCACGCAGGGTGCCGCAATCGCCACCGCCGATGATGACGACACGCTTGGGGTCTGCATGAGCGAACAGCGCCGGATGCGACATCATCTCGTGATAGAGGAAGTTGTCACGGTCAGTCAGCATCACGCAGCCGTCCAGCACCATCAGGTTGCCGTAGGTCTCGGTGGCATAGACTTCGAGGTGCTGATAAGGAGTCTGCTCGTCATGCAGCTTGTGGCTGACCTTGAGCGAGAAGGCGCTGCCGTGGCGATCGAAGATTTCGGTAAACCAGGAGCCATCGAGACGTTCGGTCATGGGGGACCCTCGCATTGGATATCACAGACGGGATATCAAGGTATGGATAGAGACGGCACGATGGCCATCGGAAATTGCGCCAATCAGCACTGCGCCAGCGTCAGGCCGGCAGTTCACGGTCCGCATGACGACCACGCAGCGTGATGTCGTGATACGCGACATGCCGGGCAAGCGCCAACATGGCGCAGGCGCTGCACCATAGCCAAAGACGGGCGGAGTGGAAAGTGTTGATGCATGACAATTTCAGACAGGCCGCGTATCGATGACACACGGCCCGGGGGAGAGGCTCAGCGAGAGGCCGGCCCGAGGCGGACCAGATGCAGAATCAGTCGGACACACTGGAACACTCCCAGCCCGATGAGGATGCCGGCGAGGTCCGCCAGCGCATCCAGCACCTCAGCGCCGCGATAGGGAATCGCCAGCTGCAGACATTCGATGGCGACGCCCAGCAGCAGCAGGACCGGCAGGATGATCAGGCTGGTCAAGCCCGCCAGCCGTGTGGTCAGCGCCAGCAACGCGAAGGCGGAGAAATGCTGCAGCTTGTCCCAGGGAAAGGTCTGCTCCGGATGCGGCACGCCCGGGGAGAGCGTGCCGAACAGGATCAGCAACAGGCACAGCAGCGCCACGAATGCCCAACCGCGGCGCGGGATGAGACGCTGCTCGACCGGCGTCATGCTGACTCCCCCGCTGGCCGGCACCCTGCTGCTTGCCGCCTTCTATAGGCAGCAACAGGGGTGGCAGCAGAGAAGACCATGACGGGCTCTCCCATCAGCCGCGGGCAACCGGTGTCGCATTGGCGGCGTCATCCTGATGGTAGGCCGGGCTCAGCTCGTGCAGCGCGTCCATCAGGGCATTGACGTTACCCGGGTCGGTGAACTGGCTGATGCCGTGACCGAGGTTGAAGATGTGGCCCGGGCCCTGGCCGTAGCTGTCGAGGATACGCCCGACTTCGGCACGAATGGCGGCCGGCGTGCCGAACAGCGCATTCGGGTCCAGGTTGCCCTGCAGGGCCACACGATGGCCGACACGCTCACGCGCATTGGACATCTCGGTGGTCCAGTCGAGGCCGACGGCATCACAGCCGGTGGCGGCGATGTGTTCGAGCCATTGGCCACCATTCTTGGTGAACAGGATCACCGGTACACGGTTGCCTTCGCTGTCCGGCTTGAGGCCAGCGACGATCTGCTCCATGTAGCGCAGCGAGAACTCGAGATAGGCCGGCGTGGACAGGGTGCCGCCCCAGGTATCGAAGATCTGCACCGCCTGAGCACCCGCGGTAATCTGGGCGTTCAGGTAGTCGGTGACGGCCTGCGCCAGGGTGTCGAGCAACTGATGCATGGCTTCCGGATTGGAATACATCAGGCCTTTCACGTGACGGAAGTCCTTGCTGGAACCGCCCTCGACCATATAAGTGGCCAATGTCCACGGGCTGCCGGAGAAACCGATCAGCGGCACGCGGCCGTTCAGCTCACGGCGGATGGTGGACACGGCACGCATGACGTAATCGAGATCACGCTCGACATTCGGCACGCTCAGCGCCGCGATTTCCTCGGCAGTCCGCACTGTCTTGCGGAATTTCGGGCCTTCGCCAGTCTCGAAGTAAAGGCCCAGCCCCATGGCATCCGGGATGGTCAGGATGTCGGAGAACAGGATGGCGGCATCCAGCGGGAAGCGTTCCAGCGGCTGCAGCGTCACCTCGCAGGCACGCGCGGTGTCCATGCACAGGTCCATGAAGCCACCGGCCTGACCGCGGACTTCGCGATATTCCGGCAGATAGCGGCCAGCCTGGCGCATCATCCAGACGGGAGTACGGTCGACCGGCTGACGGGCCAGCGCGCGCAGGAAGCGATCATTCTTCAAGGTCATCGGAATCACACATCAGCTCGGGGAATGTCTCGGCATTCTATCAGAGCCTGAGAAAAATCCCGCCCATCGTGGTGATGCAACAAATGCATTGGCAAATCGCCCCGCCTTTATAGTTCCTTTGCTGGCGTCATCCGACCATTGTGGTGGTGGCGGCAACAACGCTTTTCCATACAGAGCGATGAGTCATCGGCCACAGACTGGTAAACTCGCCACATGACTGCATGCTGGCCGCCGGTATCTCGAGCGACTCATCGAGACATTGCCGGACCACCGCATGCCCGCGCTTTTTCAGCCCGGCGATTGTCCGGGCGTTCGAGGTGAACAGTGACCATTCGATTCATCGCCGCCTCGCGGCTGCCAACGCCCTGGGCGACCTTCACCATGCACGGTTTCGAGGATGAGACCACCGGCAAGGACCACATCGCCCTGACCCTGGGTGACATCGATGACGGCGCGCCGGTGCTGGGCCGCGTGCATTCCGAGTGCCTGACCGGCGACGCCCTCTTCTCGATGCGCTGTGACTGCGGCTATCAGCTGCAGGAAGCGCTCAAGCGCATTGCCGCCGAAGGTCGCGGCGTGCTGCTCTATCTGCGTCAGGAAGGCCGCGGCATCGGCCTGCTCAACAAGATTCGCGCCTATGAGCTGCAGGATGGCGGTGCCGATACCGTCGAAGCCAATGAGCGCCTAGGCTTCGGGGCTGACATGCGCCGCTACGATATCTGTGTGCCGATGCTGGAGCATCTCGGCGTCAGCACTCTCAAGCTGATGACCAACAACCCGCGCAAGGTCGATGCCCTGACGCGTGATGGTGTCACCATCAGTGAGCGCCAGCCGATCACCACCGGCCTGAATCCGCACAACGAGCACTATCTCTCGACCAAGGCGGGCAAGCTGGGCCACATGATGGCACTGGATGATTTCACCCAGGCAAGCGACGTGGATATCGAGCGCAGCGAGTAGCCGCGCGCAGGGGGGCCCTGATGGGTTCCCCCTTCCTTTATAGGCAAATTGACTGGCTGGCACAGCGAGCGTGACATGACGACGTCACCCGCCAGAGAGTAGGCTGGAGTCGAACCCGCGCCGGAGACATCGTCATGCGCAAAGACTCAACGGCTGCATCATCACAGCCTTCTTCATCGCAACCTCAGTCATCACAGCCTTCGTCAACACGGCCCGCCTCGACACCTCCTCAGGCATCACCCTCTTCCAGCGCATCGCCTGCCGATGACGCAGATTCACGCGACACCGCCGCGACGCCTGCTCTCTATACCCGGCTGGAGGAATGGCTGCACAGCGCCAGCCACGGCATCGGCGCCGTCATGGGCCTCGTCGGCATGATCGTGCTGATCGTGATGGCCAGCCTAGCCGCCGAAGTCGACCCCTGGAAGATCGTCAGCGTCAGCCTCTACGGCCTGACCCTGGTGGTGCTGTATGCGGCCTCGACGCTCTATCACGGTATCCGTCATCCGCGCCTGAAATATGCCTTCCAGCTGCTGGATCACTGCGCCATCTATCTACTGATCGCCGGCACCTATACGCCCTTCCTGCTGGTCAATCTTCGCGGCCCGACCGGCTGGACGCTGTTCGCCATCATCTGGTCGCTCGCGCTGGGCGGCATCTTCCTCAAGCTGCGCTGGCCTGAACGCTTCAGCGCCCTGCGCGTGAGCGTCTATCTGCTGATGGGCTGGTTGATCGTGTTCGCCTCGCCGATGCTGGTCGAGAAGCTCTCCGAGACAGGGCTCATCCTGCTGGTCGCCGGCGGCATCACCTATACCCTGGGCGTGATCTTCTTTCTGATGACGCGCCTGCGCTATCACCACGCCATCTGGCACCTGTTCGTGCTTGGCGGCAGTACCTGCCACTTCTTCGCCATCTATACCGCAGTGCTGCCGTATTCCGTATGACGTGATCGGGGCCGCCACGCTGGCCGGCGCTCTTGAGCACACCGGCTTGAGAACACGGCACTGAGAACAAGGAACTGAGAACACCGGCAAGCCACCTCAAAAAAGCGGGAAGGGTCGTCATGACCCTTCCCGCTTTTTTTTCGCGATTTTTTTGGCGCTTCAGGGCTCGTCTCTCACAGGGCTATCTCCCTGAGGGGCGAAGACCGGCAAGCGATACCGGGTACCGCGCCCGACACCGTAACTTTCCAGTACCTGCTTGGCGGTCAGGTCGGCGAGATCGCGGGCGGCGGTAGGGTCGGATGTGTCGACCAGGGCGCGATATTCGGCGCGCCCCACGCCCTCTTCGTCATCTCGCTCCAACAATGTCAGTACCAGCTCGCGCTGGCGGGCATTCAGCGGCGTACGCGCGTGCTCCAGCCACAGACGCTCGGCGCGCTGGACGCGCTGATAATGGAAGGCCGTCCGACGACCGGCGTCGCGCAGTCGCAAAAGCCACCACTCGGCCCAGACATTCATGTCACCGGGCGCTGCATCCTCCACCTCACCATTGAGCGCGCGGTCCAGCTGCGGCGGCAGCGGATGTCCACTGGCCGAAGTCTGAGGCTTGCCGAGATAACGCTGCTCCAGCTCGCGCAATTCATCCTGATGCTCGAGCACCACCGAGAACAGCGCCTGGCGGCGCCAGCAGAGTTGCTCCAGCGCTTCCGGCTCCCAGCGCTCGGCGACCTTGCCGACAAACTCGCCCTGCTGCTGCAACGCGGCCAGGGCATCGATTCGTGTCAGCCAGCGCATCAGCAGCAAGCGCCCGATCAAGCCGTTGCCCAAGGCCAGCGGTGCGAGCGCCTGCCAGTGCGCATGCAGCTGCAGGGCATTCAACACCCCTGAGTTATCCACATCCGGTTCTTCCGTCGCCAGACGCTGCCAGAAGACATCCAGCTCCCGGTCCAGCGCATCGGGATTCTCCGCCGGGGCGCGATAGCGCAAGCGCTTGAGACCGTAACGACCGCTGACCGCTTCGTAGCGCGCCTCGCGCCATGCACCGAGTGGCTGACCACTGCTGCGCGGCAGGAAAGGCCCCAGACGCCGATGCCACTCGAGCACCTGTTGGCGGGTCAGCGGCTGGAATGCCGTGCGCACGACTTCCAGCGTCACATCCACGAAGACGTCGGCGCCAGGCGCGGGCCCGCGCGGTGACTCCTGATGGCCGGACTCCAGCCCCAGCGCCTGATACAGCGCATCACGCAACGCCGCCCGCCCGAGCACCACGCCAGACAGCTGGGCACTGGCTTCCATCTCTTCGCTGAGGAGCGTCGCCTCGAGACGCAGGCGTTGTCGGGGATAGAGATTCTGTCCCTGAGCGACTAGCGGCGACATCACCGCCTGGGTCGCCGCCAACTGCCCCATCAAGGGCATGACCTCCAACCGCCCCCGTGGCCAGTCAGGCTGCTGCCAGATCCACATAAGTTGTTATTCCCATTGAGGTTTTCAACAACATCTTATCAAAAAGATCCGCAATAAACCACATATCGAATCAATTAATGATGCGCAAAGCAGGCAGGATGCGATCATCGCTCTCAATTTGATCAACATCATGTCATGAAAATCTAATAAACCTCTCAACCCCATGATTTTCATCGGATATGTCGCCACTCACATCGCATGAGTGCTGCCCTCGCCCTCATCACGATCAAAGCTTGACCACTATGACGAAAACAACCAATTACCGAATCAATAATAGATACGCAAAAGATTCAACAGCGCATCATTCTCCACCGGATGCCTGAAACCCGCCCTCGATCGAGGGCCTGCCTCGCGCCGCCCTGCCTCGAACTGACCTGCCTCGAACTGACCTGCCTCGAACTGACCTGCCTCGAACTGACCTGCCTCGAACTGACCTGCCTCGAACTGACCTGTCTCGAACTGGCCTGCCTCTAACCGACCTGAGTCAGCCCGCCACCAGCAGCCTGGGACGCGCCCCAGACAGTTGACGCCGCTGAACGAGCAGGGCGCCCCCTCAACCTCGTCAGGCGTCCTGCAAGCGCCTCTAAGGCCCAGAAACGCAAAAGGCGCCATCCTGATATCAGGATGGCGCCTCGTGGCGTGTGCGCGCTCTCAGAGCGCTCTCATGGCTTCACTACAGATATGCAGGACAGGTCAGCCCGTCAGCGTGGCCTGTGGCGGCGTTCGATGACGTTTCCGGCAACAGGGCTCAGTGTTGCTGACGCTCCTCGGCGGCCTGTTGCTCGCGCTGGCGGGCCCGCTCGCAGGCAGGACGCGCTCGCACCTCTTCGCCCCATTGCTCAAGCACGGTAGGCAGAGGTTGCCCGGCCATCTGCGCCCAGCTGAGGGTCTGGGCGAGGAAGATATCGGCGACACTGAATTCATCGGCCACCAGCCAGCCCTGGCCACCGAAGCGGCGCTGAAGTGCCTTGAGAGCACGCTGGAATTCCCATTGGGCTGTCTGCTTGATGGCATCACAGCGTTGGTCCTCCGGCAGGGCGAAGGTGTGCTTGGCCAATGTCCACAGCGGCTGCTCAAGCTCGGTGGTCAGGAAACTGAGCCATTGATCCATCTGTGCCTGCCCGGCCAGCGATTGTGGCAGCAGGCGCCCTTCTCGCGCCGCCAGGTAGCGACAGATGGCACTGGACTCGAACAGGGCCAGCTCACCATCCACCAGGGCTGGTGCCTTGCCATCGGGATGAATGGCCAGATATTCAAGGCTGTGCCCCTCACCGGTCTTCAGATCCAGACTATGAATCCGGTAATCGAGCCCCAGTTCCTCGAGCGTCCAGGCGACCCGCAGCGAGCGGGAATTCGGATAGCTGTAGAGAGTCAACATGGTCGGGCGCACTCCGTGGCGTTGCGGTGGTGACTGGCGCAGGTGAAGGCTTTCGCGCCAGCCAGGCCCTGGCTGCTTGAGCAGAGGGCTTGATGGTCATCCAGCATGGGCGGGAAGTCGCGGAGTTTCCATGCATCCTTCGCCGTCTCGCCGCAGGCAGTCACGCAACGAAAAACGCCTGTGGACAACTCGAACTCTCGAGTCATCCACAGGCGTTTCGGTATTGCATGTCGCCAGGATCAGCTGCCGAGGCGAGTCTCGATACTGGCGCGGATGCCGGCGGCATCCAGACCGCAATCACGCAGCAGCTCGACCGGCTTGCCATGCTCGACGAAGCCATCCGGCAGCCCCAGCAGCAACATGGGTTGAGCCAGTCCCGCGTTCAGGTAGAGCTCGGCCACGCCGGCTCCCGCGCCACCCGCGATGGCATTCTCTTCGACGGTCACGACCAGGTCGTGCTCCGCGGCGATCTCGAGCAGTGCCTCGCGGTCCAGCGGCTTGATGGAGCGCAGATTGAAGTGGGTCGCGTCCAGCGCCTCGGCGACCTCGGCCACCGGCATGTTCATGCTGCCCACGGCGACGATGGCGACACGCACCTCGGGGCTGCCACTGATACGACGACGATATTCCCCCTGACCGATCGCCATTGGCGTCAGGTCGGCATCGGTGGCCACCCCCGGCCCGGTACCACGCGGATAGCGCACCGCGGCCGGCCCGGGGTGGGCCAGCGCCGCGCTCAGCATGCCACGGCACTCGGCTTCATCGGCCGGCGCCATCAGCACCAGCTCCGGCACGCAGCGCAGGAACGACATGTCCAGGCTACCGTGATGCGTCGGGCCGTCTTCGCCGACCAGACCGGCGCGGTCGATGGCAAAGGTCACGTCCAGTTTCTGCACCGCGACATCGTGGATCAGCTGATCATAGCCACGCTGCAGGAAAGTGGAATAGATCGCCACCACCGGCTTCATGCCTTCACAGGCCATGCCCGCTGCCACTGTCACCGCGTGCTGCTCCGCGATGGCGACATCGTAGTAGCGATCAGGATATTCCTTCGAGAAGCGCACCAGATCCGAGCCTTCCCGCATGGCCGGCGTGATGCCGATGACGCGCGCATCCGCGGCGGCGGCATCACACAGCCAGTTGCCGAAGACACTGCAGTATTTCTGCGGCTTGGGAGCCGGCGCGTCGGTGACGGCAGGCGCCTGCTCGGCTGCCTGAGGCGCTGCCTTCTCGAGCTTGGTGATGGCGTGATAGCCGATCGGATCACGCTCCGCCGGCAGGAAGCCCTTGCCCTTGCGCGTCACCACATGCAGGAACTGCGGGCCATCCAGATCACGCATGTTGCGCAACGTCTGCACCAGCGCCGGCAGGTCATGGCCGTCGATGGGGCCGATGTAGTTGAAGCCCATCTCCTCGAACAGCGTCGCCGGGCTGATGAAGCCCTTCATGTGCTCTTCGGTACGCTTGGCAAGCTCCAGCGCACCCGGCAAGGGCGACAGCAGTCGCTTGCCGTTGGCGCGCATCTGGGTATACGGCTTGCTGGCCAGAATACGTGCCAGATAGCTTGCCAGGCCGCCGACGTTCTCGGAGATCGACATCTCGTTGTCGTTGAGCACGACCAGCATATTGGCCTTCACGTGCCCGGCATGCGCCAGTGCCTCGAACGCCATGCCAGCCGTCAGAGCACCATCGCCGATCACCGCACAGGCGCGCCGTGACTCACCCGCCGTGCGGGCGCCGAGCGCCATGCCCAGCGCCGCACTGATCGAGGTGCTGGAATGGCCCACCCCGAAGGTGTCGAAATCGCTCTCGGCACGCTTGGGGAAGGCAGACAGGCCGTTGTACTGGCGCATGCTGTACATGGCTTCACGACGGCCGGTCAGAATCTTGTGCGGATAGGCCTGATGACCCACGTCCCACACCAGACGGTCATGGGGCGTTTCCAGCGCATGATGGAGGGCCACGGTCAGCTCGACCACACCGAGCCCGGCACCGAAGTGCCCGCCGGTACAGCCGACGCTGTAAAGCAGGTAGGCGCGCAGTTCGTCAGCCAATTGGCGCAGCTGTGCCGCGCTCATGGCGCGCAGCGCTTGAGGTGTCTCGACCGCATCGAGCAGTGGCGTCGCGGGGCGCGCCTGAGGTATCTCGTCAAACAGCTTCATAGGCGTCAGGAATCAGTGGTCTCGCTCGATCATGTAGCGCGCCAGCACCGCGAGTGGCTCTGCGGCCTCTCCCAACGGTGCCAGGGCATCCAGGGCCTCTTGCAGTAGCTGACCTGCTCGCTCTTGAGCACCTTCGAGTCCAAGCAGCGAGGGATAGGTCGGCTTGTCGCGCGCAGCGTCAGCACCGGCCGTCTTGCCAAGCGTTGCGGTGTCGCCCGTCACGTCCAGGATGTCATCCTGGATCTGGAAGGCCAGGCCGATAGCCGAAGCGTAGCGCTCCAGGGCAGCAAGACGCGAATCCTGCTCGTCGACTGCCACCAATCCGCCCAGACGGACCGCGGCGCGAATCAGAGCGCCGGTCTTGTAGGCATGCATGCGTGACAGCGCCTCTACCTCGCGGAACTGGCCGACCGCCTCGAGATCCAGCGCCTGACCGGCCACCATGCCGCGCCGCCCGGAGGCCTCGGCCAGGGTACGCACCAGGGCAGGTGTCCGTACATGGCCGGTCGTCGCCATCACTTCGAAGGAGAGCGTCAGCAGGGCATCGCCCGCGAGAATGGCGGTCGCCTCATCGAAGGCGCGATGCACGGTGGGACGGCCGCGCCGCAGGTCGTCATCGTCCATGGCCGGCAGGTCATCATGGACCAGCGAATAGGCATGCACCAATTCGAGCGCCGCTGCCGCCGCGTCCAGCGCAGCGCGGTCAGCGGCCTCTTCATCGCAGCCCAGGGCACGACCCACCGCATACAGCAGCACGGGGCGCAGACGCTTGCCGCCACCCAGCACGCTGTAGCGCATGGCGTCCTCGAGACGCTCACTCACCGCCGCACTGCCGGGAGTCAACAACGCCTCAAGCACGGCCTCACTGCGCGCCTGTCCAGAGCGGATCAGCTCGCTGGCCTGCGATGCAGTCGGCGTGACTTGCGTATTCAATCCACCTGACATCACCAGTCCTTCTCCTCGTCCGCTTCACCCGCCATGCTGCCTGCGGCATCGGGCGCCGTAAACGCCGTGGGCGTCAGCGCTCCCTCCGGGCCTTCCACCAATGCCTGCAAGCGCAACTCGGCGCTGTCGAGCCGCTGCTGCGCCTCGCGCGCCAGGCTCACGCCCTCTTCAAAAGCGCCCAGTGACGCTTCCAGCGACATGTCGCCAGCCTCGAGCCGCGTCACCAACCCTTCAAGACGGGCCAGGGTGGCGGCGAAATCCTGTGGCACTTCCTTTTCGGCCATGGGTGCTCTCGCTCATCCGACCGGGCGGGCCCGGTGTCTCTGTGTGGAGCGCCAGTATAACCCGAAGGGCTTCACGACGCTGCCCACCCCCTGCGCACGAAGGAAGAGTCACATCAAACGGCTGTGCTGTGAATTTTTCATGCCCGGCACGCGGACATTTCATCCGGAGGCCCCGTCTGCTGTGATATTCTTTGCTCCCCTGTTGACAGCACGCCCCGCTGTTTCTCTGGCATTTTCTTGAGGTGTGACACGCCAGCAGGTCATGAAAAAGACCAAACGAACAGAAACGCCGGCATGACCGGCGAGAGGGTTGATCCGACAATGGCCAAGACGTCCCTGGACAAGAGCAAGATCAAGATTCTATTGCTCGAGGGTGTCCACCAATCCGCCGTGGATAATTTCCTCAACGCGGGTTACACCAACATCGAACTGCTTCAGACCTCGCTGGCCGAGGAAGAACTGATCGAGAAGATCCGCGATGTGCACTTCATCGGCATTCGTTCCCGCACTCAGCTCAACGAGCGCGTGATCTCCGCTGCCGAGAAGCTCACCGCCATCGGCTGCTTCTGTATCGGCACCAACCAGGTCGACCTGGAAGCCGCACTGAAGCGCGGTATTCCCGTGTTCAACGCACCCTACTCCAACACTCGCTCGGTCGCCGAGCTGGTACTGGCCGAAGCCATCATGCTGATGCGCGGCGTGCCGGAGAAGAGCGCCAAGGCACATCGTGGCCAGTGGATGAAATCCGCCAAGAACAGCCATGAAGTCCGCGGCAAGACGCTGGGCATCGTGGGCTACGGCAGCATCGGTTCCCAGCTGTCCGTGCTCAGCGAATCCCTGGGCCTGGACGTCATCTACTACGATGCCGTCACCAAGCTCGGCATGGGCAATGCCCGTCAGGTGGCAAGCCTGGAAGAGCTGCTGGCGCGCGCTGACATCGTCACCCTGCATGTGCCGGAAATCCCCTCCACCAAGTGGATGATGGGCAAGCAGCAGTTCGCATTGATGAAGCAGAACAGCGTCTTCATCAATGCGGCACGCGGCACCACCGTTGTCATCGAAGACCTGGCCGAAGCCCTCTCCAGCGGCAAGCTGCTGGGCGCCGCCATTGACGTCTTCCCGGTAGAGCCGAAAGGCAACGGCGAAGAGTTCGTGTCTCCGCTGCGCGAGTTCGACAATGTCATCCTGACGCCGCACGTCGGTGGCTCCACCATGGAAGCCCAGGAAAACATCGGTGTCGAAGTCGCCGAGAAGCTGGTGACCTACTCCGACAACGGTACCACCATCGGCTCGGTCAACTTCCCGGAAGTCGCCCTGCCGGCGCACCCGGAAAAGCACCGTCTGCTGCATATCCACGACAACGTCCCGGGCGTGCTGTCACGCATCAACCAGGTGCTGTCCGAGGAAGGCATCAACATCTCTGGCCAGTACCTGCAGACCAACAACACGGTCGGCTATGTGGTCATCGATGTCGACAAGGCCTACGGCAAGAAAGCGCTCGAAGCGCTCAAGACCGTCGACCATACCCTGCGTATCCGGACTCTCTACTCGGAAGCTGATTTCGAGAACTGAGTCCGTGCTCTGCTTCATGGCCGTGGAGCAGAGGGCAGGCAAATGAAAACGCCGCAGCCAGAAATGGCTGCGGCGTTTTTTGTTCCGGATTACCGAGCGCGTTGCTCGCCGCGCATTGCTTCCCACTCCCCTCTGACATGCCTCTGTCATGCCTCAGCCGGTTTCCCATAGACTGGCAATGCCGGGCCAAGACCAAGGGCGTGTTTCACGTGGAACATCTTGATTCCTCGTAAAACACCCTCTGAATCAGATAGTTGAGAACAGGCACCCAGTTGAAACTTCTTCTCTCAGCGCTCTGACAATGGCGTGCCAGCGACGGCCCAGTTTTCCGGCTCCACTTCCTGCAGCACCACCCAGACGGACTGCTCACGCACACCCAACACGCGAGCCGTCTCGCGCGTCAACGCCTCCACCAGCTCCCGCTTCTGTTCCTGTGTCTTGCCAGTCAGAAATTCCGCACGAATCATCGGCATGGTTTTCTCTCCTTGTTGTTCAAATCTCTATTTTCTGCATGCCAGATCAGCCTGGCCAGCCGCCTTGCTCGCTATTGCCACAGCCGCTTTAAGGCGCTGTGGCCAATGGGCTCTCGCACATCGCTCCTGAAGCCATTGTTCCACGTGAAACATCTGCCGGCAGCAAAGAGCGCAGCCCAGCGATGTCACTCTGCGCCATAGGCTGGTAAAGAAATTGGCTGCTTTACGATAAAGCAGCCAATTTCTCTCCATACGTCATCCAAAAAATCGCTTGGCTATCAGTCTATTGGCGCGCTTTAGCCAAATATCTCAAGCATCATGTTCCACGTGAAACTCTGCTTAGGCGTAGCAGGAATCACCCAGCAGCACCTCTTCGACGCGACCGTTCAACAGCATGCCAAGCAGCGGCGTGTTATGGCCGGCACTGACCAGCGTCTCGCTTGAGACACGCCATTCCTGTTCCATATCGATCACCGCCAGATCACAATACTCGCCCACTTCCAGCATGCCGCCCTTGAGTCCGAAGCGTCTGGCACTGAACGTCAATGTCTCGATCAGGCGAGGCAGGCTGAGCAGCTCGGCCTCCACCAGCGCCAGCCCCAGCGGCAGCATGGTTTCCAGGCTGGTCATGCCGGGCTCGGATACTGCAAAGGGTGCGCTCTTGGCTGCGGCTTCATGGGGCAGATGATCACTGACGATGGCGTCGATGGTGCCATCGACCACACCGGCCCGCAGTGCATCACGGTCTGCCGCGCTGCGCAGTGGCGGCTCCAGATGGAAGTTGGCGTTGAAGCCTTCCAGCTGCTCATCGGTCCAGTGCAGTTGCGCCATCGACACATCCGCGCTGATATCCAGCCCTCTGGCCTTGGCATCACGTACCAGCTCGACGGCCCGTGCACTGGAGAGCAGCGACACATGCGCCCGTACGCCGGTCTGCTCGATCAACAGCAGCCACTGGGTCAGGGCGACCGTTTCGGCAGATTCCGGAATGCCGGCCAATCCGAGACGCGAGGCAATGGCGCCCTCATGGGCGCAGCCCTGCCCGGCCAAGGCGGCCTCCTGGGCCTGGAACACGACGGTGATATCAAAGGTCCGCGCGTACTCCAGACAGCGTCGCAGTACGCCGAGATCGCGTATCGGCTGGCGCAGGTTGGTCAGTGCCACACAGCCTGCGGACTTGAGCGCGGCCATATTGGCGAGCAGATCACCTTCCAGCCCCTGCGTCAGTGCCCCCAGCGGCGCAAGGCGCACCCCCGCCACATCACGCGCGCGGTCCAGCAGCGTACGAATATGCGAGGCGCTGTCGAGCACCGGGCTGGTGTCGGGCCGCGGCAGGATGGTCGCGTAGCCACCCGCCAGTGCGGCAGCCGACTCACTGACCAGGCTGCCCTTGTAGCGCGGGCCCGGGTCACGCAGGTGCGCGCCAAGATCGATGAAGGCCGGCGTGACCAGCTTGCCCGCCAGGTCATCGCGCTGCTCGGCGCTGAAGTCCGCCGGCGCTTCGCCGATCGCGATCAGGCGACCGCCGTCGAGGTGGAGGTCGTACTGGCCATCGCGGCCGTTGGTCGGGTCGATCACCCGTGCATTGATCAGGCTGCGTTTCATGCGCCAGCTCCTCGTGAACGTTCACCCCTGCGCTCGGCGCGCGCCTTCATCTGTCCGGAGACCGCCATCGACAGCACCGCCATGCGCACCGCGATACCGTTGGTGACCTGATCGAGTATCAGAGAACGCGGGCCATCCGCGACGGCGGATTCGATCTCGACACCGCGGTTGATCGGCCCCGGATGCATCACCACGGCATCAGGATGCGCGTGTGCCAGGCTTTCGCGGGTCAGACCATAGCGGCGGTAGTATTCCGATTCCGAGGGCAGCAGTGCGCCATCCATGCGCTCCTTCTGCAGGCGCAGCATGATGACGACATCGACATCCTTCAGCCCTGCTGCCAGCTCAGTGAAGACCTGGCAGCCCAGCGTCTCGACCCCGATAGGCAGCAACGTCTGCGGTGCGACCACCCGCACCTCCGCTGCGCCTAGCGTATTGAGCGCCTGAATCTGCGAGCGAGCGACGCGTGAATGCAGGATGTCACCGACGATCGCGACGCGCAGATTGGCGAACTCGCCCTTGTGGCGGCGGATGGTCAGCATGTCGAGCATCGCCTGGGTCGGGTGCGCATGGCGACCGTCACCGGCATTGATGATCGCCACATGCGGCGTGATCTGGCTGGCGATGAAGTGCGCCGCACCGGAGTCGCCATGACGCACCACGAAAGCATCCGCCTGCATGGCCTCGAGATTGACCAGGGTATCCATCAGCGACTCGCCCTTGGCGGCCGACGAGGTCTTGATGTCCAGATTGAGCACATCCGCCGACAGGCGCTTGGCGGCCAGCTCGAAGGTGGCACGCGTGCGGGTCGAGTTCTCGAAGAACAGGTTGGCCACCGTGCGCCCGCGCAGCAACGGCACCTTCTTGACCTCGGCATCGCCGATACCACGGAAGTGATCGGCGGTGTCGAGAATCTCGGTCAGTACGCTGCGCGGCAGGCCTTCGATATCCAGAAAGTGGCGCAGCCGGCCCTGCTCATCCAGCTGGACCTGTGCCGGCGAGGCAGCCCGCACATCCGCACTGGCCTGCGAGAGATCAAACAGGTTCATGCCGTCACCTCGCCGGTATCGACCAGTGTCAGGCGCAGGTTGTCGGGGCCTTCCAACTTGATGCGCTTGCCGGGCGCCAGCGCCAGGTTGGCGCCCAGGGCGTCCGGCTGCACCGGCAGCTCACGCCCCGGCAGCTCTACCAGGCAGGCCAGCAGCACGCGGCGCGGACGGCCATAATCGAACAGCTCATTGAGCGCCGCGCGCACGGTACGTCCGCTCATCAGCACGTCGTCCACCAGCAGCAGATCGCGATTCTCGATATCCGGCAGCTGTGACCCCTGGCCGCCATCCGGCAGGCCCTTGTGGCCGAAGTCGTCGCGCCAGAAACCGATATCCAGTGTCGCGAGGGGCTCTTCCAGCCCCAGCCGCTCACGCACTGCCTGGGCGACCCAGACACCGCCGGTATGAATGCCGACCGGAATCAGACGTTCACGATCGAGTTCACGGCGCTCGAACAGCAATTCGAGCTCCTCGGTCATGGCCTCGAGCAGTGCCTCGACCTCTGGCAGTGCCTCATGTTCTTCGTGCATCTCAGACTCTTGCATGGATATCGCTTCCTATCTTCCCTGCCGGATGGCGGCAAACAGACAAAAAAAACCCGCTTCCGGAAAGGAAGCGGGTGGAGTATTCAGTAACCGACAAGGTCGCCCTCGCCTCGCTGGCTTGCAAACCAGCTCTCGAGAATCAGCTGAGCGGCGAGGCCGTCCACGCCATCATCGCGATAATTGCCGCGGTGGCCTCGCTCGCGCGCCAAGCCCTTGGCCGCCTTGGTGGAGCCACGCTCGTCCCACATTTCCAGCGGCTTGCCGTAGCGGCCATACAGGCGCTTGCCGAACTTGCGGGCTCGGCTGCACATCAGTGTCTCGCTGCCGTCCAGCTCGAGTGGCAGGCCGACCACGAACAGGTCGGGCTGCCATTCCTCGATCAGGCGATTGACGACATTCCAGTCCGGAATGCCGTCCCGCACATGCAGCGGCACCAGGGGCGTCGCGGTGCCGAGCATCTCGGTGCCCACCGCTACGCCGATGCGGCGCGTGCCGAAATCGAACGCCAGCGCCGTACGGCTGACTTGCCGCTCAGCCATGCCCGATCTCCCGCGACATCAGATTCATGTCGACGCCCAGCTTGCTGGCAGCCGCTTCGAGACGGGACTCGCTGTCGGCATCGAAGAGGATGCCGCTGTCGCCTTCGACGATCAGCCAGCTGTTTTCCTTCAGCTCGTTGGTGAGCTGGTCCGGCTCCCAGCCAGCGCAGCCGAGGCAGACCATGAAATCATCAGGGCCTTTGTTGCCGGCTATCGCCTTCAGGATGTCCAACGAGGTGGTCAGCGCCAGCTCGTCGGTCACCTGCAGGCTGGAATCCCACTCGCTGGCCTTGCCGCGATGCAGGATGAAGCCGCGGTCCTTGTGGACGGGACCACCGTAATAGACCACCTCATCGAGGCGTTCACAGCTGTCGGCAGCGATCTCGAGCTGCTCGAACAGACCGCGCATGGTCAGCTTGATCGGCTTGTTGACGATGACACCGAGGGTGCCCTTGTCATCATGATCACAGAGGTAACTGAGCGAGCCGGAAAAATTGTCATCATCGAGATGCGGCATCGCCAGCAGGAAATAGTCTCGCAGACTTTGCATGGTCCTCCCGAGGCGTCAGGGCGCGCCAGAATCGTTGCCGGGGCCGAATCGCCAGATGCGGGTGATGGTCAGCTGGCTCATCCCCTTGAGACTTTCATCAAAGGGCGCATAAGGAGCCGCGCCGTAGACCGTATCCAGAGCCGCCTGGTCGAGTTCAGCATGTCCCGAGGATTGTAACACTTCCGCGAACTCAAGCTGACCGCTGGGCAGCACGACGGCGCGAATCCGCAGCTCGCCGCTCAGATGAGCAGGCGCCGGATAGTGCTGATTGCCGAACGCTTGCACCGTGCCGGTCCAGTCATTGATATAGCGCGCGCGGGCCGAGGCACGCGCCGCCTTGCGTGAGGCGGTGTCACCCACCACCTCACGCGACTGGCCGGAGGCCTGGATTCGCTGAACGTCCTGCTCGCTGGCCTGCTGTTCGTTGTCCGGCGTATCCGGCAGCAGTTCGGATCGCGTCACCTGCTGTGACGACGCCTGCTGGGTCGCGATGACCTCGGGGATGCGCTCCGGCAGTACCAGTGCCTGCGTGGCCGGAGCCTGGGCTTCCGCCACGGCCGGCTCGCTGGCCTCGGACGCACTCTGCTCGCCCGGCTGCGGTGGCGCCTGATTGACTGGCCCGGCCTGCACCGCCGCCTCGCGCCCGCTGCCACTGGCCTGCTGGTCCTGCTCGGCCACCACCTGCGAGTCGACGGCAGTGGTGCTGGCCTGACTGACCAGCGTCACATCGAGCATCACCGGCTTGGGCATCGGCGGCACCTCGGGCGGCGTCAGCAGGCCGCTGCCCAGCAACCACCAGCCGATGACGGCATGGACGGCCAGTGCCGCCCCCCATGCCACCACACGGCGATGCACCCGCGTCACCGGAACATAGGTGATCGGGTCGGTGACGCTATGATTGCCTGCCCACCATTCGACGGGTGCTGCCATACCCCACTCCCTGTCCACGGAACCTCATTGGCAGCTTCGGCTTCCCTGCCGTTTACTGCGAATCCATCGCGGGTCAGCCAACTGGTGCCGACCTCATCGCGATGTTGATCAGGCGGGCGTCTGCGCCGCCAGACGCGCTTCGATGGCATCCATCAACAGACCGGCGATATCAGTGCCACGCTGGGTATCGATCTCGCGCACGCAGGTCGGGCTGGTGACGTTGATCTCGGTGATGTAGTCGCCGATCACGTCCAGGCCGACGAACATCAGCCCCAATGATTTCACCACCGGCTTGACCTGCTCGATCAGCCAGTAATCGCGGTCGGTCAGCTCACGCGATTCGCCACGTCCGCCAGCCGCCAGGTTGCCGCGCGTCTCGCCGGCGCTCGGGATGCGCGCCAGGCCGAACGGCACCGGCTCGCCATCCACCAGCAGAATGCGCGTATCGCCGGCACTGATTTCCGGCACATAACGCTGGGCCATGATCTGACGGGTGCCCCGCAGCGTCAGCTGCTCGATCACCGAGCCGAGATTGCGGCCATCTTCGGCGACGTGGAAGATGCCACTGCCACCCATGCCATCCAGCGGCTTGAAGATCACGTTGCCATGCTCGGCGTGGAAGGCGCGCAGCACCTTGTCGTTGGCCGACACGGTGGTCGGCGGGATGCACTGCGGGAACTGCTGAGCGAAGAGCTTCTCGTTGCAGGTCTGCAGCGCGGCCGTCGGATTGACCACCAGCACGCCTTCCCGCTCGGCAAAGCCCAGCAGATGAACGGCATTCAGGAAGTGTTCGTCGACGGGCGGATCCTTGCGCATCAGGATCACGTCAAGCTCGGCCAGCGGAGTCGCGACGACCTCGCCCAGCTGATAGAAGTTGTCCGGGTCGTGGTAGACCTCCAGATCACGCATCCGGCCCATGGCGCGACCATTCTCGAGATAGAGGTCTTCCTGCTCGAGATAGTGCAGCGACCAGCCACGCTGGCTGGCGGCCCACAACATGGCCAGAGTGGTGTCCTTCTTGTAGGCGACGCTGGACATCGGGTCCATCACCACGCCGATCTTGAGCTTGCGAGCAGTCATTGAGGCAACCTTGTGACGACACTGCCAGCCCGGAACGCGGCCGGCAGCGGGGATAACGGAGACTCCCGTCGCAACATGACACCATGGCGCGGGAGCGATGGGACAAGTATGCAGCAGCGCCGTGCTGCTCACCACTGGCGAAACGCCCTTGCCGGCTCACGCTGTGTTGCCGGCAGATCAACAATTCCGCTCGGGTGCCAGATGATGGGAGATCAGCGCGGCAGGTCACCAAATCGCTGCTGCAGCAAGGTCAGCGCCACCACTGGCGCCGTCTCGGTGCGCAGGATACGCGGCCCCAGGCCGAGCACTTCACAACCGGCGGCGGCGGCTTCTGCCACCTCTTCCTGCGTGAAGCCGCCTTCCGGGCCGATCAGCAGGCTGGCACGGGTCACGCCGCCCTCGGCCTCGGCCACGTTCAGCGCCTCGGCGCCGCCCGGCTGCAGAATCAGGCGCAGCGGCTCATCACGCTCGGCCAGCCACTGCGTCATCGCCACCGGGGCATGCACGACCGGCACGACACTTCTTCCGCACTGCTCGCAGGCGCTGGCCGCCACGCCCTGCCAGTGCGCCAGCTTCTTGTCGGCGCGCTCGCCCTTGAGCTTGACGTCGCCACGCGCGGTATAGAGTGGCGTGATGGCAGCCACGCCCATCTCACAGGCCTTCTGAATGGCGTAATCCATGCGATCGCCCTTGGAGATCGCTTGCCCAAGATGCACCGCCAGCGGCGCCTCGCGGTCATTGGGCACCGCCTCGATCACCTGCACGCTGACGCCCTTGCGGGTCACCTCCTCCAGCAGCACGCGCACCTCCTGCCCCCGGCCATCGAACAGCTGCGCCTCACTGCCGACCTTGGCGCGCAGCACCAGCCCGAGGTGGCGTGCAGGCCCCTCGGGGAGCGCGAAGGACGCCCCGGCGCTGACATTGAGATCAAGATCGGGGCAGTGCAGACGGATGGCCATGGACGGGGTCTCGCGGACTAAGAAGCAATGAAAGTGAACCGCGATGAGTCGATGCAGCATCGCAGGCAAGGCGGCGGCCATTGTCGCCCAAAAACGCAGCGACGGGCCACTGGGGCCCGTCGCTGGTCGTACCTGTCATGTGGCCAATCAAGGCCGGCTCACTGATCAGTGAGCGGTCGCCTCGGCGGTGCCCTGGGCTTCACGCTGCTTGCGCTGCGCGTACATGGCCTCGAAGTTGACCGGAGCCAGCATCAGCGGAGGGAAGCTGCCACGGTTGACCAGGTTGTCGATGGCTTCACGCGCATACGGGAACAGCACGTTCGGGCAGAAGGCGCCCAGGGTGTGGTCCAGCTGCTCGGCAGACAGGCCAGCGATACGGAACAGGCCAGCCTGCTCGACTTCCGCCAGGAAGGCAGTGGTCTTGTCTTCGCCATTGGTGACCTGAGCGGTGACCTTGATGGAGACTTCGAACAGCTCCTCACCGACCTGCTGGTGCTCGGTATCCAGCTCCAGCGCGACCTTCGGCTGGAACGGCTGGGAGAAGACCGCCGGGGAATTCGGGGCTTCGAAGGACACGTCCTTCACGTAGATGCGCTGCAGGGCAAACTGGAGCTGATCCTGAGCCTGTTCTGCGCCTGCTGCAGCCTGTGCGTTCTGTTCTTCAGCCATGAGACATATCCTTGAGGGTTCGGAGATTTATTCTTGGTTGCGAGCCGGCCTCCAGCAGACCCGCAAACTTGCCCAGCCAGCGGGGCAATGACAGCTGGCAGACACGCGACACGCGAGTCCGCGACTCAGCGAGTCACGACCGGCAGGCTGTCGGCTTCCCACTGGCCCATGCCGCCCTTGAGCTTGACGGCCTGCTTGAAGCCATCCTTCTCGAGGCGCGCCACCAGCGGTCCCGCCGTCTGGCCGTGCTTGCAGACGATGATCACCGGGCGTTCCTTGTACTTGGCCAGCGGAGTGGTCTCGCTGGTCAGCTGACTGCTGGGAACGTTGACGGCACCGGCGATATGACCGGCCTTGAATTCCTTGCTGTCGCGGATGTCGATGAAGACACCCTCTTCGCGATTGACCAGTCGCGTGGCCTCGCTGACGCTGACGCCGTGGTTGCCACGCATGGTTTCCATGACAATGAGGGCGACCAGCAGGGCGACGAAGGCGCCGACCAGCAAGGGATGATTCTGCGCGAACTGAAGCAGCTGTTCGATCATGAGACGGGCTAACTCCGCTGTGACGTGCATGCCGACGCGTACGCGGCAAAGGAAATAGACCGCTACCTGAGGTAACGGAGCCAGCATTATACATGACAGGCCCAAGCATGAATGCCGCTGCATGGCATCAAAAAGGCGTAGCCGGGCGATGCGCCGGCCGCTGTCAGCTCAGCCGGGTCGGGGCGATCAACCGATAGCGCAACCCAATCCCGGCGATACACTTGCGGCACTTGCACTCGGCACCTTACCACCCCTCTAATAGAGGGCAGAACGAGCAGGTAGTTTTATCACTACATGCCGTATCCGCCGAGGGTTCTGCCCCACGGATGCGCCACAGCATGGCCGCAGGACATGACAGCTGCATGATGCGTCACCCGTCGAACATCATCCTGTCATCCCGGCCCCTGCTCACCCCAGATCATTCGTCATCACAGCGAGGAAGTCATGGCAGCTCAAGCACAAGGTCCGCGTCCCGTCGCCCTAATCATCCTGGACGGCTACGGTCACAGCGAAGAGGAGAAGGACAACGCCATCCTCGCCGCCGACACGCCGGTGATGGACCGCCTGCGTCGTGAATATCCCAGCGAACTGATTCACACCGATGGTGGCTTCGTCGGCCTGCCGGACGGCCAGATGGGCAACTCCGAAGTCGGCCACATGAACCTCGGTGCCGGTCGCATCGTCTATCAGGACTTCACGCGCATCACCAAGGCGGTGCGTGAGAATGCCCTCAAGGACAATGACATCCTGACCGCGCCCATCGATGCCGCCGTCAAGGCCGGGCGTGCCGTGCACCTGATCGGCCTGCTGTCTCCGGGTGGCGTCCACTCCCACGAAGACCACACCCTGGCCATGGCTGACCTGGCCGCCGAGCGGGGCGCCAAGCGCATCTATATCCACGCCATCACCGATGGCCGCGACACCGCGCCCAAGAGCGCCGAGGCCTCCATCGCGCGTGCCGATGAGCACCTCGCGGGCCTGGGCCTGGAAGACGGGCGTGTCGCCACGCTGGTCGGTCGCTACTTCGCACTGGACCGCGACAACCGCTGGGACCGCGTCGAGCAGGCCTACCGCCTGATCGCCAACGGCGAAGCCGAGCATGAAGCCGCCACCGGGGTCGCCGGTCTGGCTGCCGCCTACGAGCGCGACGAGACCGATGAATTCGTCACCGCCACCCGCATCGGCGATTCCGTCGCCATGCAGGAAGGCGATGCGGCCATCTTCATGAACTTCCGCGCTGACCGTGCCCGCGAGCTGACCCGCGCCTTCGTCGAGCCGGACTTCGCAGGCTTCGAGCGTACGCCGCCCAAGCTGGCCCACGACGGCCTGGTGATGATGACCCAGTACGCCGCCGACATCCCGGCGCCGGCAGCCTTCCCGCCGTCCGAACTGCACAACACCCTGGGCGAGGTCGTGTCCGACCGTGGCCTGACCCAGCTGCGCATCGCCGAGACCGAGAAGTACGCGCACGTCACCTTCTTCTTCTCCGGTGGCCGCGAGGAGGAATACCCCGGCGAGACGCGCATCCTCGTGCCCTCCCCGCAGGACGTGAAGACCTACGACGAGAAGCCGGAAATGAGCGCAGGGGAAGTCACCGACAAGCTGGTGGAAGCCATCGAGTCCGGCGGCTACGACCTCATCGTCTGCAACTACGCCAACGGCGACATGGTCGGCCACACCGGCAAGTTCGACGCCGCCGTCCAGGCCGTCGAGTTCCTCGACAAGTGCGTGGCACGCGTGGTCGAGGCGCTGGAGAAGGTCGGAGGCGAATGCCTGATCACCGCCGACCACGGTAACGCCGAGCAGATGGTGCACCCGGAAACCGGCAATCCGCAGACCGCGCACACCACCTTCGAGGTGCCGCTGATCTACGTGACGCAGCGCGATGCCAAGCTGGCCGCCGACGGGCGACTGTGCGATCTCGCCCCGACCCTGCTGACCATGATGGGCCAGTCGGTGCCGGAAGAGATGGATGGCAAGGTGCTGGTCGATTATGCCGAGGCCTGATAGCAGGCTGCATGGCGCACCCTTCGGTGCGTCGTGCCTCTCGCCCTGCCCGAGCAAGCCGCTCGGGCAGGGCGACCGCCCCCGAATCTTCAAGCGCCGGAGCCGAGTCTCCGGCGTTGTGCTGTCTGCCTGGCTGCTGAGTCTCGCCCCGCTGGCACTCGGCCCCGTGGTGGTGGCGACCGCGCAGGCCGCTGACGACACCGCCACCCTGACCCAGAAGAAGCAGGCCTCCCAGGAAGACCTCAAGCGCCTCAAGCGCGAGATCCAGGCGATGCAGGGCGAGCTCAAGGCCACGGCAGCGCGGCGCAGCGACACGCGCAACGGGCTGGAGAAGATCGAGCGCCAGCTCAACGCCACGCGCCAGCAGACCGGCAAGCTCGAGGATGAGCGCGATGACATCAAGCAGCAGCTGGTGGCACTGACGCGCAAGCGTGTAGCCCTCAGTCAGCAGCAGACGGCCCAGAAGGCGGCGGTCGCCGAAGAGATGGCCGCCCTCTATCGCCTCGG
This sequence comes from Cobetia sp. MC34, assembly GCF_018340035.1. NCBI lineage: Bacteria > Pseudomonadati > Pseudomonadota > Gammaproteobacteria > Oceanospirillales > Halomonadaceae > Cobetia > Cobetia sp. MC34. The sequence continues at coordinate 55,804 of NZ_JADPPY010000014.1, read as the reverse complement.
TCGTCAGCCTGAACTGAAATTGCTGCTCAATCAGGATGATCCCGCACGTCTTGAGCGCCTGCAGGTCTACCTGAACCATCTGAGCGAATCACGGCGTGCGGCGCTGGAGCGCCTGGCCGAGCTGAACCAGTCACTGGCCGACACCCGCGCACAACTGCTGGCCCGCCAGACACGCCTGGATGATGTGCAGGCAGGACTCAAGCGGCAGGCCAGTCAGCTGATCGCGCAACAGAATGAACGCGCCGCCCTGCTGCGCAAGCTGGATGCACGCTATGCCAGCCATGAGGCGAAGATCGCCGAACTGGACCAGGACCGCGCACATGCCAATCAGCTGATCCAGACCCTCGAGAAGCGCCTCAAGTCGATCAAGAGCGCGCCGCCACCCAAGACCCGCATCACGCGTGCGATGGGCAAGATGGATTGGCCGGCGCCGGGCAAGGTGATCTCCGCCTATGGGCGTGGCGAGGGCGTCAACCGTGATGGCGTGTTGATTCGCGCGACTCAGGGCACCGCCATCACGGCGCCGCACGCCGGTCGCGTGGTCTTCGCGGACTGGATGCGTGGCTATGGCAACCTGCTGATACTCGACCACGGTGACAACGTGCTGACGCTCTACGCCCACCTGGCAAGCTTCAGCGTGGGCCCGGGCGACAGCCTGTCACGCGGCCAGCAGCTGGGCAGTGTCGGCAGCAGCGGCGGGCGTGATGGCCCGGCGCTCTATTTCGAAGTGCGCCGCAGCGGTCAGCCGACAGACCCGAGTCGCTGGCTCTCGCGCCGCTGAAGTGCCTGGCAGCGGCACCTCGCGCATGGTCTGATTGTCAGTCAGCGCTGAACGCCACCGCTAGCCAGCGGGCTAGTCGCCAGGCACTCGCGCGGGATATGCTCGCAGTAGCCTGTGACTGCGAGCATGCTGGGCGGTGTTCCCCCCTGCCATGCCTCGACATCCGGCCCCGGCGCTCAGCGCATTTCGGTACCAGTCGAGTCAGTATCCGTCGAGAAGGAAATCGCATGTCTGCAATGTCGCCGTTCCGTCCTGCCCCGCGCCGCCTGCGTCAGCTGGCGGTCAGCGTGCCGCTGAGCCTTGCCCTGCTGGGCGGCGGACTGCCGGCCAGTGCAGAAGATGTCATCTCGCCATCCGACAGCGCTCAGGATGCCCGTCAGGGCACGGACCTGCCGCTGGATGAGCTGCGCACCTTCGCCGAGGTCTTCGAGCGCATCAAGCGCACCTACGTCGATCAGGTCGATGACCGCACGCTGCTCAAGAATGCCATGCGCGGCATGCTCGAAGGGCTGGACCCGCACTCCGCCTATCTGGATCAGGAAGACTGGCAGGACCTGCGCGAGAATACCGATGGCGAGTTTGGCGGCATCGGTATCGAGGTCGGCACCGGCGACGATGGCCAGCTGACCGTCATCGCCCCCATCGACGACACCCCGGCGGCGCGCGCGGGCCTGCAACCGCGAGACGTCATCCTCAAGATCGACAATACACCGCTGGACGGCCTGTCGATGTCGGAGTCGGTCAAGTTGATGCGCGGTGAGGCAGGCTCTCGCATTCGGCTGCTGATTCTGTCCGAGGGCGCCGACATGCCGCGCGAAGTGGTGCTGGAGCGGGCCATCATCAAGAGCAGCAGCGTCAGTCAGCGCCTGCTGGACCCGGGCTATGGCTATCTGCGCATCAGCCAGTTCCAGAGCGCGACCGGTGACGAGGCCCACACGGCGCTGGCCAGACTGCGGGAAGACAATGATGGCGAGCCGCTCAAGGGGCTGGTGCTGGATCTGCGCAACAACCCCGGCGGGCTTCTCTCGGCCGCCGTCGAGATCAGTGACCTGTTCCTGTCCAGCGGCCGCATCGTCTACACCGAAGGCCGCCTGCCCGACAGCGAGCTGTCCTTCTCGGCCAAGCCCGATACCCCGGCGGGCGATACCCCGCTGGTGGTGCTGATCAATGGCGGCACGGCCTCGGCCGCGGAAATCGTGTCCGGCGCGCTGCAGGATCAACACCGCGCCATCATCATGGGCACCGACAGCTTCGGCAAGGGCTCGGTCCAGACGGTGATGCCGCTGGGCAATGGCGATGGGCTCAAGCTGACCACCGCGCTCTACTTCACGCCCAGCGGCCGTTCGATCCAGGCCGAGGGCATTCGCCCGGATGTCGAGGTCGTGCGAGGCCGCCTCGAGCGCGACACGCGACGTGACTTCAGTGTGCGCGAGGCAGATCTCGACGGGCGCCTCGACAATGCCAACGCCGCCAGCGAGTCCGCCAGCAGCAAGGCGCCCGACAGCCCGGTGGTGGCGGAAAGCGACTACCAGCTGGGTGAGGCGCTCAATCTGCTCAAGGGCATGAACGTGCTGGGGCGCAGTGCGGCACTCAAGGCCACCGTGCCCACAAGCGACGAGTAAGCATCATGCCATGATCGCCAGATCATCAGGCCACAACGACAAGGCCCCGCCAGATGGCGGGGCCTTGTCGTTGCAGGGGGCATGACATGCGCACTTGCATGGAGGCATATAGCGGTATGTGTGACAGCGGTCGGCCATCCTGTGACCACCTGTGCCCAAGCCATGATAGTAGGCGCTCACATACCCGATGGCGCAGGAATTACACCAACTTCACTCTTGTTACGGCTTGCAGCTGGCGGGCAACTCACCCCGCTGCCCCATCGCCTGACGCATCAGGATACGCTTCAACTCGCCCTGGCCGTCGACGAAACCAAGCCCGAAGTTGCGCAGCAGACGCACGCCCGGCTGACGGCTGCCGAACAACAGGCGGAAGCCATCCATCATCTTGAGCATCATGGCATTGTCGCTGCGACGCCGACGGCGATAGCGCGCCAGCCAGCGCTCGTCGCCAAGCGCCACCCCGCGGCGATGTCCTGCCAGCAGCTCGTCTGCCAACACCGCCACATCCATCAAGCCCAGATTGACGCCCTGGCCTGCCAGCGGATGAATGGCATGCGCAGCATCCCCCACCAGCGCCAGCCCCGGCAGCACATAGTCTTCGGCGTGGCGCTGATGCAGCGGGAAACTGAATCGCTCACTCGCCCATTCGATGGCGCCGAGCTGACCTTCAAAGGCGTCTTCCAGCTCACTACAGAATGCCGCCGGTGACAGTGCCAGCAGGCGCTCGGCCTCCTCTGGCGTGGTCGACCACACGATGGAGCAATGCCGCTCTGCAGCCGAGGCTCCCTCAGCCGGCTGAGCCAGGGCGTCATTGACGGCCAGCGGCAGGAAGGCCAGCGGCCCGGTCGGCAGGAAGCGCTGACGCGCGACGGCCTGATGCGCGAGTTCGGTGCGCACCGTGGCCACCAGCGCGACCTGCCCGGTGTCGTGTTCCCGCGTGACGATCCCGGCCAGCTCGCGCAGCCGTGAGCGCGCACCATCCGCCGCGACCACCAGCGCCGCGGTGACTGTCCGGCCATCGGTCAGCGTCAGGCTGGTCGCTTCCGCCGCATCGAGTTGGTAAGCATTCACTACCGATGTAGCACCTGAGCGTGGCAGTGCCATGCCTGCCACACGCGCCCCGAAGCAGCGCGTGATCGCCGGGCAGGCATCGATGGCCTGCTCCAGCGCGGCGAGCGTGACCCGGTTCTCGACGATATGCCCCAGCACCGGCACGCCGCTGTCCTCGGCGCTGAACTGGATCTCGCCATTGCCCTCCGCGTCCCACACCTGCATGCCGGTATAGGGCATCAGGCGACTGGCGGCGATCGTCGGCCACACGCCCAGACCGCTCAACAGCTGCTGAGAGACCGGCGTCAATGCACTCACCCGTGGCTCGGGGGCGCTATCTGGCTGCCAGCGGGTCGTGGACTCACGCCCCTCGACCAGCATGACCCGCAGTCCCGCCTGCCCCAGCAGCAGTGCCAGGGTGGCACCGACGATACCGGCACCGACGATGGCGACATCGGCGTCATGTGCGCTACCTGCTGATCGACCGTCCTTCATGCCTGCTCCCTGTCTCGAAGTTCTGTCTCGTAGTTCTGTCTCCGTGGCCTGATCTCGAAGACCAATCTCGTGCCCTGATTTCGAAGCCCCGTCGCGTGGCTCGACACCAAGGCGCTGTCAGTGAGGCCCTGTCAGTGACGCCCTGTCAGTGACGCCCTGCCTGCGAGGCTCTGCCCACGAGCCAAGTCAGCGAGCCAAGTCAGCGAGTGTTTACCAACCTCAGCGCTCAATGCCCATCGAGCGCCTGGCCAACAGGCGCTTGAGCGGCGAGACCAGATTGAGCCCGATCAGGCCCGCTGCTCGTGCATGCCCCAGCCAGCGACTCTCGACCCCGAACAGGCGGATCAAGCCATCGCTGAACAGCACCACATTGTCGCGATCCGCGCCGCGCCGCTCCTCGAAGTCACTCAGCACGCTGGTGGCCCCCGGCGACTCGCCACGCGTCATACCCGCCTCGATGGCCGCGACCAGGTCGGTCACGCCGCGCAGCGCCAGATTGAAGCCCTGCCCTGCCACCGGGTGCAGGGCGTGGGCGGCGTTGCCGAGCACCGCAAGGCCGGGGCGCGTGCCTTCGCTGGCACGCACCAACGACAGCGGATAGGCGTGGCGTTGCCCGACGCGGCGAAAGCGTCCGGCGCGTTCACCGAAGGCGCGCTGCAGCGCCTGCAGGAAGTCGCTGTCGGGCAGCGTCATCAGGCTTTCCGTGTCAGCGGGGGAGCGCGTCCACACCAGCTCCATGCGCTTGCCGGCCAGCGGCAGCAGCGCCATCGGGCCTTCACTGGTGAAGCGCTCGTAGGCGACTCCCTGGTGAGGCTGGCTCATCTCCACCGTGGCGATCAAGGCATGCTGCTCATAGTCCTGCGCCGCACTGTGGATGCCGAGGCGCTCCTTGAGTCCGGAGCGACCGCCATCCGCCAGCACGGTCAGCTCAGCCTCGATCAGACGGCCATCCTCGAGCGTGAGGCGATGGCCTTCCGCCGTGACAGCGATTTCTGCCACGCGCGCCGGGCAATACCAGGCCAGCGGCAGCTCAGCCAGCTGGCGATGCAGTACCTGGCCCATCCAGGCATTGGGAATCACATGGCCGAGCGCGGCTACCTCAAGTTCGGAGGCCCGCATGCGTGTCGCCCCCAGGTGGCCGCGCTCACTGACATGGATGGTGCGAATCGGCGTGGCGTGCTCGCACATCGCCTCCCAGACCCCGAAGGCGGTGAACCGCTGGCGTGAGCCCGCCGCGATGGCGCTGGCACGTGCATCGAAACTGGGCTGGAAGCGCCGGGCATCTGCCGTCGCCGCGGGCAGCTCATTGGCCTCGATCACGGCGACACGCAACGCTGCAGCCTCACGGCCCTTCTCGTCGGCCACACGTTCCATCAGCGGCGCCAGCGCACAGGCCAGGCTGGCACCCACCAGACCGCCGCCGATGATCACGATGTCGAAGTGTTCGGCATCACGCCCGCTCATGGCTTCAGGCTCACTCATGGCGTCAGGCCTCCGCGCGCATCAGCGCCTCGATGGCCTCGACGGACTTGGGCACGCCATGACTCAACACCTCGTGGCCCGCGGCAGTCACCGCGACGTCGTCCTCGATGCGAATGCCGATCCCGCGATATTCGACGGGAATGTCGCCGTCCTGCGGAATGTAGAGACCCGGCTCGATGGTCAGCACCATGCCCGGCACCAGCGGACGCGGCTCACCCGCTTCGCGATAGCTGCCCACATCGTGCACATCCAGCCCCAGCCAGTGCGAGGTGGAGTGCAGATAGAAGCGACGGTAGGCATCGCTGCTGATCAATTCCTCGACCTCACCCTGCAACAGGCCCAGCTCGACCAGCCCCGTGGTCAGGTCATGCACCACCTGTTGGTGAATACCCACCAACGTTGCACCCGGCACCACGGCGGCCACCGCTCGTTCCTGAGCCTTGAGCACGATCTCGTACAGACGGCGCTGCGGCTCACTGAAGCGGCCATTGACCGGGAAGGTACGCGTGATGTCGCCGGCATACAGGGCGTACTCGGCGCCGGCATCGATCAGCACCAGCTGACCATCTTCCAGCGGCGCGCGATTCTCGATGTAGTGGAGTACACAGGCATTCACACCCGCCCCGACGATACTGGTGTAGGCCGGAGCCGGCGCCCCCTGCCACTGGAATTCATGCTCGATCTCGGCCTGCAGATGATACTCGTGCAGGCCGGGACGGCTGATCTGCATCGCACGCACATGCGCGCGCGCGGAAATCTCGGCGGCGTGACGCATCAGTGCCAGTTCACGCTCATCCTTGATCAGGCGCTGCTCATGCAGCAACGGCGCGAGATCCTCGAAGGCGGCCGGCGGCCGTGCCCCGCGACGCACCGCGGCGGCCAGCTCATCGCGCAGCGCTTGAGCCAGCGCCAGAGCTTCATCATCCTCGAACAGCACATAGAGACGCTCGCAGCCATCCAGCAGGCTGGCCATCACCTCATCACGGGCCTCATTGGTGAAGGCCTGATCGAAGCCTGCCGTGGCGACGGCACCCTCGGCGCCGATGCGGATGCCGGTCCAGGCTTCGGCCAGCGGGTCCTTCTCCTGACAGAACAGCACGCTCTCGCCTTCGGCGCGCCCGGGCAGCAACAGCAAGGCGGCCTCGGATTCCGGCCAGCCGGTCAGATAGTGGAAGTCGCTGTTCTGACGGAAGCTGTATTCACTGTCGCGGTTGCGCTGGGCCAGGCCCGACGAGACCACCAATGCGGCAGCCCCCTGCGGCAGCTGCGCGATCAGGCGCTGGCGGCGTGCACGAAAATCCTCTGCCGTCAGGGCAGCAGGTGCGGGCAGGATGGCTGGGGCAGTCATGGCAATCTCCGTCGAGAACCCGCCGGGCATGGCGCGTTCGAGTGACAAACAGGCGTGATGCTGTAGATGGGGTCACCCGCCCTCTTGTACCAGCCTTGCATCAGACGCGGCGCAAGCGGTGGGTGACCATCGTTTCAGTGGGTATCGGTACGCGAGCTGACGCCGAGGCTGCCCTCGAGACCGCCTTCCGGCAGCTGGTCATCGCTGGGCTTCTCAACGTCCGGGTTGCCCGGGTGCTGCTCGGTATACAGCAGCAAGGCCGCCATGCGCACATGGTCAGCCAGCGCGAACAGGTCGGCCTCGTCCTCGGCGTTGTCGTCGTCGAGGTCTTCGGCATTGGCGAGGCCGCTCGAGATGGCTTCGACATCGCTCAGCGCATCCTTGAGCGCCTGACTCCAGCCACTGCGGACATCGTCATCGGCACCGGCCAGCTCTTCCTGGAAGCCCAGCGTCCATTCGCGCAGGCTCTGCCCGCGTTCGGCCAGCGAGAACATGTCATCCGGCAGCAGCGGCTCGAAGCTCATCTCGCTGGCGGCCAGACGCTCCTGATTGCGCGTGCGCCAGGTGAGGAAGACTTCACCGGCCTCACGCGTGGCCGGTTGCTCGACCCCCAGCGAGGCGCAGACGCGCGCCAGCCAATCCTCGGCACTGATGTCATCCAGCGCCAGTGCGGCCACCAGCTGACCATCGAGGAAGGAGGGATTGTTGAGGCTGCCGTGAGCCAGGAAGTGATCTGCGACGAGCGAGAAGTCGAAGGTATCGTTGATGATCGCCATGATGCGGCCCCATTGAGTCAGTGAGAAGTGGTTCTGTAGCGGGAGAATGGCATCTGAAGGATGTGCTGCAGCACAAGGCAGCCGCGCCGCGCGGCGCGTTGACCCTCCAGAAGCGGCTCTCTATAGTGGCTCGAGAATGCCCCCATCTTACCGCACTGGCCCTCCTTCTGGCTTGCCGTCCTGACTGCGACGGTGACGCACTGACAGCAGGACGTCGGCATCAATCTGGATGACGCCGGACAAGGCCCGAGAGGATCTACATGAGCGATTCCGCCACCCCACGCAATACCACCGAGATCAGCCTGCTCGGCCGCAGCTATACCGTCAGCTGTCAGCCCGGCGAGGAAGATGGCCTGACCCGTGCGGCGGCTTATCTGGATCTCGCCATGCAAGGCATCCAGCAGCGCGGCAACACCATCAGCGCCGACAAGGTCGCCCTGATGGCAGCGCTCAATATCTCGCATGAGTTGATCAACAGCCGTGACAGCGAGCGCGCCCTGCAGCGCGACTTCGAGACTCGCCTCACCGCGCTGGACCGTCAACTGGATGCCGCGCTCAGTCAGCTGCCAGCCGACTATGCTGATCAGGCGAAGGCGCGCGCTGCTGAGCGTAAAAACGCTTCAGAATCAAACAACTGATACATTCAGGCAACAGATTGTTCCCGACAGGATTAGCCCTTGGGCAGGCAGGCGGGGTTTGGTAGACTGAATGAGTTCTCTGGGGTGTACGACAGTTGCCGATGTCCCTCGAGCTTATAAGCTATTCCCAGGGAGTCCACTGCGCAGTGCTGTGTGCATGTCCGTGCGTCGGAACGCCTGATGCGCTGCGCGGGACTACCCACCTTGAACCGCTGGGTTCAAGGGCCCCCGGTAACACCGGCACCTTGGAGAACCCTGTCTGACGGAGATTGTCAGACATGCACAAGCCCCCCGCGGTCTATGCCGCACCCGCGAGCCCACGCTCGCCACTCCCTTCTGCAGCACTCGATACCACGCTCTGGGCACTGCCCAGCGAGCTCGATCACCCTCAGGCCGACCGCCGTGCGCTTCGCCGTCTGCTGCGCCAACGCCGCCGTCAGCTACCACCTGCCATTCGCCTGCAAGCCGAAGATGCGCTCCTGCGTCAGCTGAAACGACTGCCGGAACTGTTGCGCGCCCGCCACGTCGCCCTGTATCTGCCCTACGATGGCGAGATCGATGCCACGCGCCTGTGCGATTGGCTGCAGCGACGGGGGGCGAAGGTCTATCTGCCGGTACTGCGTCCGTTCGCGGCCAATTCGCTATGGTTCGTGCGCTATGACGATCAGACACCCCTGGTCAGCAATCGCTTCGGCATCGCCGAACCGGACACCCGTCACGGTGCTTCCAAGGCGCGGCGCCTGCCTGCCTGGGCGCTGGATGTCGTCTTGATGCCATTGGTCGGCTTCGATGGGCACGGGGCGCGCATCGGCATGGGCGGCGGCTTCTACGATCGCAGCTTCGCCTTTACCCGCCGTCCCGGCCCACGGCCACTGTTGATCGGTCTCGCCCACCACTGTCAGAAGGTCCCCGCCCTGCCGGTACAGCCCTGGGATGTCCCGCTGGACGCCATCGTCAGTGATCGCGAAGTCGTGCGCCCTGCCCGTGCCGAATGAGGCGACAGGCTTTATGACGAGATCGATGGCACGACCGCGAGATGTCGAGGGTGAAAGCAGGCAGAAAGGGGCTATCTGTGAGGAGGCGAAGCAGCAACGCAGTGAAGCCAGACGAGGGTCAAGCTTAAGGGGAGTCGGGGAGCTGGAAAGCGGGGAGCAGAAACGCTGGAAAGCCTGGCAGGAGGGTCATGGCATGGGTGCGTGGCGCCAGAGAGACTGACGCCAGCAGCACCGCTACCGCCGGTGAGGGCAGCAGCGCAGGATTCAGGAACCCATTACGGTCTGGGCGTAGCCGGTTGCCACTACACCAATCCCGAAGATGAATACCAGGGCCATGACCAGATCGGGCTTACGTTTCATGAGAGCGGGCTTCTTCTTATATCGTCAGTGGCTTTCGCGTGACGGTTGTCGATGACTGTCTTCCTGACAGTGACCAGATGATAGGCATCTGACTTCTGTATGACAATCACCATGCAATCGTTTGAATGGACGCTTTTCCACGCAGCTTTTGATGTCTGGTCACCCCAGCCGACAAGGGCTTTCGTCAAAAACACCGTTCTTTTTCGCGCTCGGCATGAAATGTGGAATTTCCTGCGGCATGCTCGCCGGATACGCATGAAAAAGCCCCGGCCTTCCACACGAAGGCCGGGGCTTTTCTATCCACGAATATGACCAATGAAGCATGATGAGCTGCGCCTCAGCTCGCCGCCTTCAACGCAAATGACTCATATAGCCATCATCGCCCCATCGCTTGCCTCGCTCAGGACAGAAACAGGCGATAGGCGGGATTGTCGCTCTCTTTCCAGAAGCGATAGCCGATCTCATTGAAATATTCCTCGACCCGCGCGCGGTCGCTATTGGGAATCTGCATGCCGATCAACACCCGCCCATGCGACGCGCCGTGGTTACGGTAGTGGAACAGCGAGATGTTCCAGTCCGCCGGCAGGTGGGTGAGGAAATTCATCAGGGCGCCCGGGCGCTCCGGGAATTCGAAACGATAGACCTCTTCCTCGAGATCGCTGGTCGTGCGCCCACCGACCAGATGACGCGTGTGCAGCTTGGCCAGTTCGTTGTCGGTCAGGTCTTCCACCGCATAGCCCGCCTCACGCAGCTTCTCGACCACAGCGGCGCGGTCTTCACCGCCCGGCTTGACCTGCACGCCGACGAAGACATGCGCTTCCTCCGGATTGGCATAGCGATAGTTGAACTCGGTGACCATGCGCTTGCCGATCACCTTGCAGAACTGCTTGTAGGCCCCCGGGCGCTCCGGCAGCGTCACGGCCAGAATCGCCTCACGCTGCTCGCCCAGCTCGGTGCGCTCGGCAATGTGCTGCAGGCGATCGAAGTTGGTGTTGGCACCGGAGTTGATGCACACCAGCGTCTCCCCTTCCGCACCTGACTGCTGGACGTATTTCTTGAGGCCCGCCAGTGACAGTGCGCCACTGGTTTCGGAAACGGCGCGCGTATCCTCGAAGATATCCTTGACCGCCGCACACATCTCGTCGGTATTGACGGTGATGACCTCATCGACGGTGTGCTGGATGAGCTCGAACGGTGCCGCGCCGATCTGCGCGACCGCCACGCCCTCGGCGAACACGCCGACCTGGTCCAGCACCACGCGTTCGCCGGCTTCCATGGCGGCCTTGAGGCAGGCGGCATCTTCCGCCTCGACCCCGATGACGCGGATCTCGGGGCGCAGGTACTTCACGTAGGCCGCGACACCGGCGATCAGACCACCACCCCCGACCGGCACGAAGATCGCATCGATCTTGCCGGGGTGCTGACGCAGGATTTCCATGCCGACGGTGCCCTGGCCGGCAATGACATCCGGGTCGTCATAGGGCGGGATGAAGGTATAGCCGTGCTCGTCCATCAGGGTACGCGCGTGGGCCAGCGCCTCGGGGAAGGCGTCGCCCTTGAGAATCACCCGCGCGCCGCGCTCGCGCACGGCCTGCACCTTGATTTCCGGCGTAATGCGCGGCATCACGATCACTGCTTTGACGCCCATCAGCTTGGCCGCCATCGCCAGGCCCTGCGCATGATTGCCGGCCGAGGCCGCAATCACGCCACACGCCTTCTGTTCATCCGTCAGCTGGGCCATCTTGTTGTAGGCGCCGCGAATCTTGAAGGAATAGACAGGCTGCAGGTCTTCACGCTTGATGAAGATGTGATTGCCGAAACGACGCGACAACAAGGGTGCCGGCGAGAGCGGAGTTTCATGGGCGGCTTCGTAGACACGAGCCGACAGGATTTTCTTGACGTAATGTTCGAGCATTATAGGAATGTCCTGATGTGTCACAGCGCGGGCCGCATGAGCGCGACCGAACCCCCATTGTTATCAGACCGCTGGCGAGAGCGTCCAGCGCCATCGCCGGGTTTGCCGTTATAATGTGGCGTTTTCCGGCGTTGCGCTTCACGTCAAGCCGTTTTCCAGTGCCTGTCGGCGGTAAACTGCTGGCCACGCGGGAAAGACCGCGCCAATGCCCACTTTCATCACCGCCCCACCGACCCGAGGTATCACATGACCCAGGATGAGCTGAAGCAGGCCGTGGCCCGCGCCGCCCTTGACGAGATTCGCCCACTGCTGAGCCGCGACACCATCATCGGCGTCGGCACCGGCTCGACGGCCAATCTGTTCATCGATGCGCTGGCGGAAGTGCGCCACGACTTCGCCGGCGCCGTCGCCAGCTCCGAAGCCACTGCCGAGCGCCTCAAGGGCCATGGCATCGACGTCTTCGAACTCAACCATGTCGGCACCGTGCCGGTCTACGTGGATGGTGCCGACGAGATCGACCCGCGCCTGGCGATGATCAAGGGCGGCGGCGCCGCGCTGACCCGCGAGAAGATCGTCGCGGCCTGCGCCGAGCGCTTCGTGTGCATCGCCGATGGCTCCAAGCAGGTGGATATTCTCGGCGGCTTCCCGCTGCCGGTGGAAGTCATCCCGATGGCGCGCTCCTATGTCGCGCGTGAGCTGGTCAAGCTGGGCGCAGACCCGGTCTACCGCGATGGCGTGCTGACCGACAACGGCAACCGCATCCTCGACTGCTACAACTTCCTGATCGAGGACCCGATCGCCATGGAAGCGCGCATCAATGCCATCGTCGGTGTCGTCACCAATGGCCTGTTCGCGGCACGCGGTGCCGATGTACTGCTGGTGGGACGCGAAAGTGGCGTCGAACGCATCACTGCTTGAGGAGCTGGCATGACGATGAATCTGCGCCCACGACTGCGCCTGGCGACCGCACTGCGCCTGGCGACCGCACTGCTGCTGGCAGCCAGCGCAAGTCCGCTGGCGCTGGCCGATAGCCTGCCGATCAGCCAGCCAGTCACCGTGACGCTCGACAGTGGCGTCAAGATCCTGCTCAAGCCGGACCACAGCTGGGAATATCAGCTGGATGAGGTGCAGGCCGCTTCCGCCCCGGCCACACAGCCCTCAGTGAAGGCTGGCAGCGCGCTGGTGCCGACCTCGACGGCCGTGCCGGTGACGGCGGCGGTCGCTCCGGCTGGCGACTCGGCCTCACCATCAGCCAGTGCAGCCTCTGCCAGCGCCAGCAACACAGCGCCTGACAGCGCGTCACGCCTCAACAGCAGCGCGCTGGCCAATCCGCGGCTGTTGAGTGAAGGCCACCGCGATGGTCTGGTCGCGCGTCTGTCCTCGGTGAGCGAAGAGGATGACGAGGCGCTTCTGCAGTTCAGTCTCGACAACACGGCCGGCCAGAGTGTCATCGGCGTGCAGGCCAGACTGCGCCTGTATGCCGATGATGGCCATCTGCTCGCGACGCGTGAAGTGCCGCTGTGGGTCGGTGAATATCGCCTGCCCCAGACCTACCTGCGCCCCGGCCAGACACGCGATAGCCGCGAGGTACGCATCTCGCTGCCGGAGGGCGAGTGGTCACGCCAGCTGGTGCGCGTGGAAGTCACCGAGGTGGAGTTCCGCTGATCATCAGATGCCGGATGCCAGGTGTCAGATGCCACAGCAGCCAGACGAAAAACGGGAAGCCCTGAGGGGCTTCCCGTTTCTATTTTAGCGCCGGTCGCTCAGCGAGAGCGAAGCGGTGATCAGAACTTGTAGTTGATGCTGAAGTAGTTGCCGAAGCCGGTGGTGTCCTGGCGAACGCCGGTGGCAGTAGAGCCATCGGTGAAGAATGCCATGTTGTTGTAGTACTTCAGGCCGTAACCAAGTGCAATACGCTGGGTGTGGTAGTAGATGCCATTGAACCACTCCATGCTGTTGACGCTACGGCCATCTGCACCGCCCACCTCATCAGCCTTAAACTTGTAGTCCAGGTAGCCCTGATAGGCGATGAAGCTGCCATCTTCGAAGTTGACGAACGGCTTGAACCAGTTGGTGGAGGCCATGTAGCCATCCCATTTCTTCTCGTCTTCACCGCCGTAATTCTCACGCACGTAACGCGCGTAGAGGTTGAAGCCCATCTTGCCGAACCACGGCACCTGCACATCGCTGCCCAGGCCGACGTAGTGCTCCCACAGGCCACTACCAACACCGTTCTCATCTCTCGCATTATCACCAATGTTGGTGACGGTGGCGATGTAGAGCTCCTCCACCGGGCCGAAGGACAGGTCGTAACCGGTCATGGCGTCCAGCGAGAAACGCGGCGCCAGCTTGGCGAAGAAGTTGTCATTACCGCTCTGATCATCCGATCCATCATCAAAGATATCGAAGAAATCGACATACCCGTAGAGATCGACGATGCCCGAGCGGCCGCCGAACTCCATCTCCAGGTAGGTATCTTCGCTGTTGCGGTACGGCAGGCGGTTGTCTTCACTGCGCATCAGGTTGAAGGTCAGCCACTTGTAATCATTGGCGTGGATATCGCCATTGAAGTCAGTAGCCTGCGCCGGTGCTGCAGCGGTCAGCAGCGTGGTGGCAGCCAGAGTGCTGGCCGCGAGGGTCTTGAGCATGGTCATCGCGTAACGATCCTGTCCTGAATGTTGAGACTGTTCGAATTCTTGTGGTCTTGCCCGCTGAGCGGGTCTTGTCGCTATGAAGTCCGACGAAGGCGCGGGAGTGAAACTCGCACGGGGCCCAGTCTGGAAAGGCGGCGATGTTAGCACTTCCTCGCAAAAACGACAGAGCGACATTTCGGGGGTGATCAACGTGCCTTCGACGACAATGTGAACCTTTTCACACTCTCGCCAGGCACCTTGTCACCCTCGGCTTCCCCGAGCTGACATCCCGATGTTTCCTCGCTTGCTCCCCGGCGTATGCCGGCAGGATGGCTCCCGTCGACTGACCGGGCGGAGAGCGAGGAATGCATCAGGCCGCCAGCGCCAGGAAGAAACCGGCAATCGCCGCCGACATCAGATTGGACAGCGTGCCGGCGAGTACCGCCTTGAGCCCCAGGCTTGCGATCTCATGACGGCGTGTCGGTGCCAGACTGCCCAGCCCCCCCAGCAGGATGGCGATCGACGACAGATTGGCGAAGCCACACAGCGCGAAGGACAGCACTGCCATGGTGTAGGGCGTCATCACCGCGCCGGTGGCCGCGACGATGCTGTCACCGCTGAGGTAGGGCGCCAGATTGATGTAGGCGACGAACTCGTTCACCACCAGCTTCTGGCCGATGAAGGAACCCGCGAGGGTCGCCTCGCTCCACGGCACCCCCAGCAGGAAGGCCAGCGGCGCGAACAACCAGCCGAGAATCATGTCGAGACTCAGCGTGTCCATGCCGAACCAGCCACCCACGCCGCCGAGAATGCCGTTGATCAGGCCGATCAGCGCGATGAAGGCCAGCAGCATCGCCCCGACATTGGCCGCCAGCTTGAGGCCGGAAGACGCACCGGAGGCCGCAGCGTCCAGCACATTGGAGGGCGCATCATCATCCTTGAGGGCAGCATCGGCGAGGGCGATCGAGTCGTCCGGCTTCTCCGTCTCCGGGAACAGCAGCTTGGCGAACAGCAGCCCGCCGGGCGCTGCCATGAACGATGCCGCCACCAGGTACTCCATCGGAATGCCCAGCGCCGCATAGCCGCCCAGCACCGAACCGGCGACGGAGGCCAGGCCACCGCACATCACCGCGAACAGCTCGGAGCGCGTCATGCTGGCCAGATACGGCTTGACCACCAGCGGTGCCTCGGTCTGACCGACGAAGATGTTGGCCGTGGCCGAGAGCGACTCGGTACGCGACGTGCCCAGCACACGCTGCAGGCCGCCACCCAGCAGGCGAATCACCCACTGCATGATGCCGAGATAGTAGAGCACCGCGATCAGCGACGAGAAGAAGATGATGATCGGTAACACCTTGACCGCGAAGATGAAGCCGACACCACTGCCCGGATTGGCTAGGCTGCCAAACAGGAAGTTGATGCCCTGATCGGCATAGTTGACCACCTGACTGACGGCACCAGAGACACCGGCCAGCACTCCCTGGCCGAAGGAGGTGTAGAGCACGAAGGCGCCGATGGCCAACTGGATGGCAAAGGCACCACCCACGGTGCGCAGGCGAATGGCGCGTCGATTCGACGACAGCGCCACGGCAATGAGGATGAGCGAAGCCATCCCGACGAGACTCATGAGGGGATTCATTGGGAAGATCCTGAGGGTTCTTGTGGTTGTTATGGGTGCTGCGTGCAGGGCTGCGACGACCCGTTCTCAACGTCGTGCAGTGTTATCCTGCATTCTCACCATGTTCAAAAAGTCACAGCCTGACCAAATAGTCAATACGTCCGTTTTACCTCACGCCCACTTGTCTTCCAGTGCCAGACTGGCGATGTCAGGGGCATTTTTGAGGTTCTCCCTGTGTGTCAGTGGTTTATCATCTGCTTCTGACGTGGGACGTGGCGCTTCAGCCCAGTTTTTCGCCAACGCTCCCTCATCGGAACCGGCACCAAAGGACAAAAGCCGCATGAACAATCACAGCGCCGCCCGACTCGACCGCCTGCAGGCCATTCTGCGCGAAGGCAGCCCTCTGCAACTGAGCGACGCCGCACAGCTATGCGCCGTCTCGGAGATGACCATTCGTCGCGACGTGGCGCACAGCAACGGACTGCTGGAAATTCTGGGTGGCCGCCTGTTGCTGGTCGATTCATCCGCCGGCAGCGTCTATCGCCTGGATCGCGAGATCGACGCCAGCGCCCCGATCAAGCAAGCGCTGTGCCAGCAACTGGCCAGTCATATCGAGGACGGCGACACCCTGTACGTGGATTGCGGCACCACGCTGGTCCATCTGGCGGCCGCCATCGACCGCCAGCAGACGCTGACCCTGGTGACCTGCGCCCTGAATGTGGCCAATGCGGTCGGCCATCTGCCCGGAGTGCGGCTGGTGATGCTGGGGGGGCTGTTTCACCCGGCCACCCAGTCATTCACCGCCACCGACATGCCGGAGGCCATCCGCCGCCTCGGCATCAACAAGGCCTTTCTCTCGGCGGGCGGAGTGCATGCCGAGCGAGGCGTCAGCTGCTTCCATTTTCATGAGGTCGCGGCCAAGCAGGCCGCTCTGGAAAGCGCGATGCAGCGCTTCTTGATCGTCGATGCGCGCAAGTTCGAGATGGTGCGCCCCGCCTTCATCGCCCCGCTGAGCGACTTTGATGTGGTGATCAGCAATGCCAGCCCCGCCGCACGTGATCGTCTGGGGGCGCTGGAGGCAGAAATGGGCGTGACGGCCGAGCTTGTCGACTGCTGAGCCTGTCGATTGCTTTGCTGGAAAGAGCCAGGCCGCTCGCAGCGCCAGACCACTGACAAACAGAAAACGCCGCACGATTGTGCGGCGTTTTCTGTCTGACCAGACAGTCAATGCACATTTTGCGTGCGCGGGGACGTCACAGCGGCAGGTGGTGCTCGAGCATCGCCAAGGTGCCACTCAGCGCGCCGCGATTGCGCTCCACGACCTGGCTGGCCGCCTGGCCTGCCTTCTGCTGCGCGGCCTGATCCGAGAACAGCGCATTCACCGCCTCGGCCAATGCCGCGTCATCCGCGACGACCTGAAGCGCGCCTTCCGCGGTCATCACCTCGGCGATCTCGCTGAAGTTGTCCAGCGATGGGCCACTCAGCAGTGGCAGCCCCAACGCAGCGGGCTCGAGCAGGTTGTGCCCGCCGATGGGCACCAGGCTGCCGCCGATGAAAGCGATATCACTGGCCGCATACAGCGTCAGCAATTCCCCGAGACTGTCACCGACCAGCACCGAGACGGCGTCAGCCACCTCGGTGCCGCTCTCTGACATGGCACTGCGCCGCAGGCTGCTCTCACCGCGCGCCTGACACCACTGTGCCGCCTGAGCGGCCACTGCCTCGAAGCGCTGCGGATGGCGCGGCACCAACAGCAGCAAGGCCTGAGGATGCTGGTCACGCACCGCGGCATGCGCCGCGAGTATCTGGTCATCCTCGCCGTCATGCGTCGAGGCGGCGATCCATACCGGCCGCTGCGCGAATGATTGGCGCAGCGCCTGGCCATCGGCAATGACCTGTTCAGCAATCTCCAGTTCGAACTTGAGCGAGCCGACGGCCGCGCCGCGCGCTGGCGGCAGGCCAAGCGCCATGAAGCGCTCCAGATCCTGCTGCGACTTGGCCGACAGGCCACTGACGTGGGCGAGGCTATCGCGCATCAGGGCGCCGATCCTGCGATAGCGCTGGAAGGCGCGCGGTGACAGGCGGCCATTGATGACACACAGCGCAATGTCATCCCGCGCGCAGGCGGCCATCAGGTTGGGCCACAGCTCGGTTTCCACCATGATCGCCAGCACCGGACGCAGCCGACGCACGAAGCGCCGCGCGCTCAGCGGGAAATCCAGCGGCAGGTAATGGTGGCGGGCCGGGGCCAGCCCTGACGAGCCCTGCGGGGTATGCAGCAGACGTGCGGCCTGTGCAGCGCCGGTGGCTGTCATGGTCGTCAGCACCAGCGGGCGCCATGGGTAACGCTGACGCAGTGCCTCGACGAGACTCCCCACCATCACCACCTCGCCCAGCGAGGCGGCGTGCAGCCAGATGGGGCGTTCACTGTCGGGCGTGGTGTTCGGCGTGGGCGGGATGATGCCCAGCCGCTCCAGGCGCGGGTGCTGGGCATCGTGCTCGCGCCAGACCCGCTGCCAGATGAGGGGCGACAGCAGGGTCAGCGCGGTGCTGTAGAGGCCGCGGGCAAGGCTCACGCCTAGTCCTCGCGATCGAGGATGGTGGCGATCATCGCGGTGGTGGACACGCCGTCCTCGAAACCGAGCACGCGGACTTCACCGCCATTGGCGATCACTGCCTCTCCCCCGGCGATCTCTTCGGGGCGATAGTCGCCGCCCTTGACCAGCACATCCGGCAGCACGGCCTCGATCAGGCGTGCCGGGGTGTCTTCGCTGAAGGGCACCACCCAGGCGACCGCACCGAGGCCCGCCAGCACCTGCATGCGGCGCAGCACCGGGTTGATCGGGCGTGTCGGCCCCTTGAGGCGTGCCACCGAGTCGTCGTCGTTGACGGCCACGATCAGGCGATCACCGTGGCGTGCCGCTTCCTGCAGGTAGGCCACGTGACCGGCGTGCAGGATGTCGAAGCAGCCATTGGTCATCACCACACGCTCGCCGCGTGCCTGGGCGGCCTTGACTGCCGGGATGAGCGCGGACTCCTGGATCACGCCGAATTCCGCCAGCTTGTCGCCGTGCAGCGCGGTGTAGAGCTCCGCCACCGACAGGGTCGCGGTACCCGGCTTGGCAACCACCAGACCCGCGGCCAGGTTGGCCAGCATCACGGCTTCCGGGAAGGCGTGACCGGCCGCCAGCGCCAGACCCAGCACACCGATCACGGTATCGCCGGCGCCGGTGACGTCGTAGACCTCACGCGCATGCGTCGGCAGGTGCAGCGGCTGATAGCCCTCGCGGATCAGGGTCATGCCCTTCTCGCTGCGCGTCACCAGCAGGGCTTCCAGCTCGAGCTCGGCACGCAGTGCCTCGCCCTTCTCGGCCAGTTCCTCATCGCTGCGGCATGGCCCGACGATGGTCTCGAATTCGGTCAGGTTGGGGGTGATGATGCTGGCGCCGCGATAGCGCGAGAAATCACTGCCCTTGGGGTCGACCAGCACACGCTTGCCCGCCGCACGCGCGGCGGCGATCAGCGCCTCGACCTGATTCAGCGAGCCCTTGCCGTAGTCGGAGAGAATCATCACGCCACTGGCGCCCAGCTCGGCCTCGACCTGGCTCACCAGCGCGCTGGTATCCACCTCGTGCAGCGGCTCCTCGAAATCGAGGCGCAGCAGCTGCTGATTGCGGCTCATCACGCGCAGCTTGGTGATGGTCGGCACGCTGTCACTGGCCTGGAAGCGCGTGATGACATTGGCGTTTTCCAGCGCGCGGGTGAGGATGGCGGCGTTGTCATCCTCACCGACGACACCCGCGAGGGTGGCGTGTGCGCCGAGCGAGGCGATGTTGAGCGCGACGTTGGCGGCACCGCCGGGGCGGTCTTCGCTCTCGCCGACTCGTACCACCGGTACCGGCGCTTCCGGCGAGATGCGTGAGGTGCCGCCGTGCCAGTAGCGGTCGAGCATCACATCACCCACGACCAGCAGGCGAGCCTGTTCAAGCGCAGTCAGATCAAGCTTCATCAGGCGTCTCCGCGTGCAGAGGGGGATTGGGAAGAAGAGGTATCCGTAGAGGAGACAGCCGCGACCGGCAGACGTTCGCAGCTCTGGCCGCGAATGACGCCATCGGTGTCCGCCAGCAGCTCAGCGAGGCGCGCGATGACATCCTCGGCGCGAATCAGGCTCATGGCGTCCTGATGGCGCACGCGCTGACCCCAGTTGATCTCGTCCATCTGCTTGTGAAGATAGGTCTTCACGGCGTCCGGATAGCGATTGACCACCAGATGCTGCCAGCAGTACGGCGCCGCGCGCTCGGGATTGGTGGTGGCGTACAGACCGATCACCGGGGTATTGAGCGCATTGCCCATATGCACCGGGCCGGAGTCCGGCGCAATCACCGCCACGGCGCGATCGATCATCGCCAGCAGGCCCTTGAGCGAGGTGCCACCGATGGCATCGATGACCGCGCCTTCGCTGACCAGCGCCTTGATGCGCGCACCCATTTCACGTTCCTGCGGGCTGCCGCCACCGGTCATCACGCTGCGGATGCCATATTGCTGCCAGGCATGATCGACGACCGCCGCATAGCCTTCCGGCGACCAGTTGCGGAAGTTGCGCAGTCGCGGATTGGCACACGGGCTGATGATCAGATACGGCGCCTCACCGGTGACGCGTGCGGCTTCGGTGTAGGCCTCGGACGGCACGTCGAGTCGCCAGTCGAGGCGGCAGTCCTCGACACCCAACGTACGCGCGAAGTCCATGAACGACTCCAGCACGTGGGCGCGCTCTCGCGGGGCCAGCTGATGGGAGGTAAAGAGGTACTGCCAGTCCTTGGCGCGCGCACGGTCATAACCGATGCGCACCTTGGCCTTGAGACCCAGCGACAGCGCACTGGCGCGCAGTGCCTGCTGCATGTGCAGCAGCACATCGAAGTGCGTGTCCTTGAGCTGTCGCCAGATGGCGCGCATGCCCGCAAGACCGGTGGACTTGTCATAGACCACGAACTCGACCCCGGTCAGGCCGGACAGTAGACTGTGCTCCCCCTTGCCGACGATCCAGGTAATGCGGGCCTCAGGCCACTGACGCTGCAAGGCGCGTACCGTTGGCACAAGATTGCAGACATCGCCGAGAGCGGAGAGCCGGAGCACGCAGATATGTGCGGGCTGGGCAGGGAGAGGATGCTTCATGCGGATGGCAGTTTTCCGAAATGAGAATGCCCACATTCTATATGATGGCGAAACAGCGCCACAAATGACGCCGGACTGGTTCATGCCATCGTTCTGGCGTGAACACGACGCCGTGACCGGCGAAGCGCCGGGGCGCGGGGCGAGTCTCTTCCTCGATGTCTGTCGTTTGCCCGCCGAACTGCAACCCGCCAATACCACCGCGACACCGGCTCGCCGCTGGGCACTGCGCCCCTATCGTCGCGGCGGCCTGATCGCGAAGCTCGCCAGTCAGCGCTATCTCTACACCGGCCTTGAGCGCACCCGCGCCTTCGCTGAACTGCGCCTGACGGAGCGTCTGTATCGCCAGGGGCTGCCGGTGCCAGAGCCCGTCGGTGCCTGCGTGTGGCGGCATGGCCTGACCTACGAGGCCGCCCTGATCACGGTGCTGATTCCCGGCGCACGCGCCTTCGCCGATGACCTGATCGCCCTCGAAGCACAGCACCTGCCTGCCGGGGCCGAGCTGCCCGAAGCCCTGCTCCGCCTGCTCGACGCGACAGGTCACGCCATTCGCGCCGTGCATGACGCCGGGCTCGAGCATGTCGACCTTAACGCACGCAACCTGCTGATCGATGAAAGCGAACGCGTCTACGTGATCGATCTCGATCGCTGCCAGCTGCATGCCGAGGCTCCTAGGGGTGCATGCTGGCGCGAGAGCAATCTCTCCCGCCTGGGCCGTTCGTTGGCCCGCTTCACCCCGACACATCATGCGGCGTGCCTGGCCCGCATCCGCAGCGCCTATCAAGGGTAGGCGCCCGCTCCGTTCCACTCTTTGCTGACGCTCCGTTCAACTCTATTACTGACAAAGTGGTCATCCGGCGCGCAAAACAAGATATCATGCTAACAATATATTATGCATGGTAACTATCTTGCCGCTCCCCACGCTTGATGGGTTATCGCGCTTTTTCCTATCCGCCGGATATGACCGATGACCGCAAAGACCCCTGACTCGCCTGCGCCCGCCAACGCCCGACCTCGTGACAGCCGCCGCCGCTATCTTCGCGACAGCGCCACCTTCTCTCTCGCCATCCTGGTGTTGATCTGGCTGGTCGCGACCCGCTATATGCCCTTTACCCCACTCCCGCAAGGAGTGAGTGCCGCCAGCCTGAGCGGTTGGGCCTACCTGGCCACCACCTGGCTGGGTCACTACGGACTGCTTGCCCAACTACTGTGGCTGCCACTTGGCCTGCTCGGCATGATATTGCCCGCGCGCAGCGCTCGCCGCTGGCTGTGGCTCCCTGCGGGCATTCTGGCCGGCAGTGCATTGAGCGCACTCATCATCGACAGCCTCGTCTATGCCCAGTACCGCTTCCATCTCAACGGCTTCATGCTGTCGATGTTCCTCAATGACAGCAACGGTGAAATCTTCGAGTTCGATGCCACGACCTGGTTACTGGGTGCCTGCACCCTGCTCGGCTTGATCGCGCTCTGCTGCGGGCTGGCTTATCGACTGAGTGGGCCTGCGGCAGTCAAGCGCGCTCACCGTTTGCCGACAGGCAAGCTGCATGCCTTGCTGTTCCTCATGCTGCTGGCAAGCCACATCCAGCACATAGTGTCGGATGCCCATCACAACCTGCAGGTGACACGCGAAGCGCCAGCCTTCCCGCTGCTGTTCCCCGCCACAGCGCGCGACTTCATGGAAGACCACGGGTGGCTGGATGCCCGGACTGCAGAAGCGGCCAAGGTGCATATCCAGAATTTCGGGGCGGGTTCGCTGGCCTATCCTGCCGTACCGCTTAAACAGGATGACGATGTCATCACCAGCAGAGGTGTCGACGGCCAGCCTGCCAACATCCTGTTTCTGGTGATCGACTCCTGGCGCGCCGATAGCTTCACTGCCGAGACGATGCCCCACTTGCACGCCGCCCTGGCGGATGGTCTGCACTTTCCGGATCACATCTCCGGCGGCAACAGCACCCGCACCGGTTTCTTCAGCCTGCTATCTGGCCTGACCGCCAATTACGTCACCCCGATGGAGAATGACGGCCTGGGCAGCGTGCTGGTCAATCAGGCACTGCAGCGCCAGTGGCCGCTGGGGCTATTCTCCTCGGCAAGCTTCAATGGTGTCGGCCTGGACCGCAGCCTCTTCCCGAAAGTGCCAGATCTGCGCTTGCGCACCCTGGGCGATAGCCCCGCCATGCGGGACCGCGTGATGACGACCGACTGGCTCGCCTGGCAGGCCCAGCGCCGCCAGACAGCGCTGCAGCAGGACGCTCATGCGCTGAAACCGTGGCTGGGCGTACTGTTCTACGATGCTCCGCATGGTTACTCGCTGCCCAGAGGTGCCAGCACTCCCTTCCAGCCCAGCGCCACCGGCATGGACTATCTGACACTGGGTCCCGACACCGACCCGACGCCTGTGCGCAACCTGTATCTGAACTCGCTGTATCATCTGGACAGGCAATTGGCGCGCGTGATTCAGGACCTGAAAGAACACGGCGAGTGGGACAATACGGTGCTGGTCGTCACCGGTGACCATGCTCAGGAGTTCAATGACAGCGGCAAGAATTTCTGGGGACACAATGGCAACTTCACTCGCTACCAGACCCAGGTACCGCTGATTCTGCGCGGCCCCGGCATTCCTGCCGGCCACTATGGAAGCCAGCTGCCCTTGCCTCCCGTCACCGCGCATTATGATGTCGTCCCGACACTGCTACGCCATGTGATGGGCATCAGCAATCCCCCCAGCGACTACAGCATGGGGCATGACCTGCTGCGCACTCTCGACCATCAGCCAGAGGTCGACAATGAATGGGTGCTCTCCGGTAGCTATCAGGACTTCGGTATCATTCAGCGCGATCGCATCTACGCACTGGAAGGCACCGGCGGCTATGCAGTGTACGATGGCGACATGAATCGTCGGCAGGCGCTCGGCGAAGGCGCCAACCCCGTCATGAAAGTGATGGAGACCATGCGCCGCTTCTACCCGAACTGAGCCTGCCACTGAGTCCCATCGGCGCCTGCCACACCCCGTCGTGCTGCAGGCGCTCTTCAGACAGAGACCGTCATGAACACGAGCGACGAGGCCTCGGCCGCCCCTTCACCCGATGGCAAGCTGCGCACCGCGGTGCCCATCACCGGCTGTGTCATCACCCTCAATGAAGCCCACAACATCGAGGACTGCCTGCGCTCGCTGGCCCAGGTCTGCGATGAGCTGATCGTGGTCGATTCCGGCTCCACCGATGCCACCTGCGAGCTGGCGCGCAATATGGGCGCCGTGGTGATCGATCAACCCTACCTGGGCGACGGGCCGCAGAAGAATGTCGGGCCGAGCCATGCCAGCCACCGCTGGGTGCTGTCTCTGGATGCCGATGAGCGCCTGACCGACGGTGCCGTCAGCGCCATCCGGGAACTGGCACTCGACAGCACGCCCCACGATGGTTTCGCGCTGCGCCGTCGCAACTTCATCGGCTCGCGCTGGGTGCGACATGCCGGCTGGTACCCCGATTACTGCCTGCGTCTGTATGACCGCGAGAAACTCGCCTTCCGCGATTCACGTCAGCACAGCTCGGTGCAGGCCAACCATCCCTGCGAGCTGGACGCCGATCTCGAGCATTACAGCTTTGCCAATCTTGGTGAACTGTTCGTCAAGGCCAGTGGCCGTTTCTCGAACCGCGCCGCCAAGATCATGTATCAGAAGGGAAAACGCGCCAACGCCTTCACTCCCTTCCTGCATGCCAGCAATGCCTTCATGCGCAAGTTCGTCTTCCAGGCTGGCTTCCGTGATGGCGTCGATGGCTTCTCGGTGGCGCTGTCGGCCAGCGTCAATGCCTACCTGAAATACGCCAAGCTGCTGGAATTCCAGCGCGACGCCAAGGTGCGTGAGGCCGAAGATTTCAACAAGGTATGGTGACCATGACCTCTAGCTGTGAGCCGACTGCCGCACGAGGTGTGACGCGCCCGCTTCACGTACGCCATGTCAATCTGGCACGCGGCTTTCGCGGCGGTGAGCGCCAGACGCTCAACCTGATCGCGGACCTGGCGCGACGCGCAAGCCCGGGGGAGAACGGCGAAGCCGGCGCGCCGATCCGCCAGTCACTGGTGTGCCTGCAGGGCTCGCCCTTGATCAGCGAACTGGCGGCGCTCGAGCTTGCCGCCACGGTGGATGTGATCGAGATCAGCGGACGCTTCAAGGGCCATCTCGGTCAGCCCCGCGCCGATATCGTGCATGCTCACGAAGCCAAGGCCGTGCACTGGGCATGGCTGCATCAGCGCCTCACCGGCACGCCCTACCTGCTGACACGCCGGGTGCCCCAGCCGGTGAAGGACAAGCCGTTCAATCGCCTGACCTATCGCGCGGCCGCCTGCCGGGTAGCAATTTCGTCGGTGATCGAATCTCACCTGCGGGAGCGCCAATGGGGCGAGACGGCGTTGATCCCCAGCACCCTCGCCCATCTGCCCAGCGACAAGCAAGCCGTGGCCGAGCTACGCCAGCGCTTCGGCAATACGTCCGCAGGGGATCGCATCGTCATCGGGCATGTCGGCGCCCTGGTGGACCGCCACAAGGGCCAGCGAGTGCTGATCGAGGCGGCCCGCAGGCTGCGCGACAGCCACCCGCAGCTGCTGTTCGTCTGCCTGGGCGCCGGCGAGGACGAAGCGGCCTTCAAGGCGGAAAGTGCCGATCTCGACAATCTGGTCTGGGAAGGCTTCCACACCAATGTCGGCGACTATCTGGAAGCCTTCGATCTGTTCGCCTTCCCGTCACACAACGAGGGTCTCGGCTCGATTCTGCTCGACGTGATGGATCACGGCGTACCGATCATCGCAAGCGATGTGGATGGCATCCCCGATATCGTGCATGACGATAGCACCGGCGTGCTGGTGCCCACCGGCGATGCACAGGCACTGGCTGCCGCCATCGTGGCACTCGTCGCTGATGCACCACGTCGGGAGCGGCTGGTCGCGGGGGCACGTGCGCATCTGGCACGCTTCACTCCCAGCGCCATGGGCGAGGCCTATCTGGGGCTTTATCAGCGGCTGGCACGCTAGTCCGCTTTCCTCTCGGACGCTTATCGCCCCAGTACTTGGCCCACAAGCACCTATCGTCCAGGTACCTATCGCTCGGCTAAAGAACGAAAAAAGCCCTGTTTCATGTGAAACATCACAATGAAACAGGGCTTTTTCGTTTTTCCAAACAGCAGGTCAGCAGCTCAGGCGCGCGAATCAACGTCCTCCAGGCCGCGCAGATCCGGCCAGCCCTCGTCCACACCCAACACGGGATATGTCCGGGGATCCAGCGGGCCTGGTTCGCTTTCAGGGCGACACTCACGCAGCGCAGCCTGCAGCCGCTGCAGGGCCTCATCGCCTTCGGCACCGGCGGTCACCCTGTCCCAGAACTCACGATGTACCGCCTTGATGACGACGGGCACGCTGGGCACACCGACCTGTTGCGCCATGGCCAGACGATGCAGGCCACGGTTGATCTTGAGCAGGTGCCCCTCACGCGTCACCGCGACGCCCATCTCATCCTTGGTGACCCCCTGACGAAAGCCATTGCTGGCCATGTCCTGCAGATAACCGCGATAACAGCGCAGATAGCCGAGAATCTGCTCCTCGCTGTCCATCAACAGCCCATCACGCGGCGACGACCACGGCTTGCCCGATTCCAGCAAGGCCTTCAAGTGCTGATAGCGCTCCGTCACCGTCAGGTCATCGCCATGCTCGATCAGGTCCCGCATCAGCCGCGAGCGTGAACCGAAGCGGAAGGCGCCGCGCCGCAGGTCCCAGTCGCCATCCCAGATGAAGGCGTTGGAGGAAGGCCGGTTGCGCTTGTCACGCCCGAAGTTGACGTCGCGCACCAGCTCACGCGGATTGACCCAGACCGTCAACGCCTCCTGCCCCATCACGTCTTCCAGCGCATGACGCGGCAGGCCACGGCGCTCAAGGGACTGATGGCGTGCACGCTGGCGCTTCCAGCGCATCAACCAGCAACGACTGAACGGCAGTATCAGGTGGTGCTCGCACCAGGCACGCAGCGCCTCGATCCGCTGAGCACGCTGCATGGCCCCGCGCATGCGCGGGTGGATCAGATCATCCGTCGTACGGTTTCTCGGCAGGTTCACCGCGCATCCTCATCCAGCGAGATCGCCGTCAACAATCGCTCGGGAGCAATATGGTTCAGACAATTGGTATGCCCCAGCGGGCAGACGCGCTTGAAGCAGGGTGAGCACTCCAGCGCCAGCCAGTGGATCTCGCGATTGGCCGTCAGCGGCGGCGTGTAATGCGGCGACGAGGAACCGTAGATGCCCTGGATACGGGCCCCTAACGCGGCCGCCACATGCATCAGGCCGGAGTCATTGCTGACCACTTCCCGACACTCGGCGATCAGGTCCACCGCATCCGCCAGCCGCGTCTTGCCACACAGGTTGTGAACGCCCGCAAGCCCCTGGGCGATCTCCTCCCCCGCCGCGACATCCTTGGGGCCACCGAAGATACGCACCTCGGCCCCCTGGCGAGTCAATGACTCGGCAAGCGCGCGAAAGTGCGCCAGCGGCCACTGCTTGGCCGGGCCATATTCCGCCCCGGGCATCATGCCGATGATGGGCGCCGGCGGCGCCACCAGTCCCAACTCGCCGCGCAAGCGCAGCTGATTGGCGCTGTCAGTGACCAGAGCGGGCTCCGGGATGCCCGCCGGCGGATTGGCCTCCTCAACGGGCAGGCCCAGCGACGTGAAGCGCTTGACGGTCTGATCGAGCACCGACTTGTCGAGCTTGCGACAATCGGTGAGCAGACCGTAGCGCTGCTCACCGGTGAAGCCGACGCGCACCGGAATGCGCGCGAAGAACGGCACCAGCGCTGCCTTCCACGAGCGTGGCAACACGATGGCGCGGTCGAAGCGCCCTCGCAGCGAACGCCCGAGCTGCCAGCGCGCCTTGAGGGCGAAGTCACCATGCCCCGCCGGCAACGCCAGTGCCTCCTCGACCTCGGGCATGCGCTCGATGATCGGCTGCGACCAGGCGGGCGCCAGCACACTGATCCGGCAGCCGGGCGAGCGCTGCTTCAGCGTCATGAACAGGCTCTGCGCCATCACCATGTCGCCGACCCAGCTGGGCCCGACCACCAGAATGCGCTCACTCATGCCTTGCTCCTCTTCACGGCCAATCCTCCTTGCGGGTGCGCTTGCCCTGCCCCATCGCCCTTGCGAGGCAGGCGCTCACCCTCAATCCACACGCGCTCAGTCCCCACGTGCTCGGACTCAGCGATTCAGCCATTCGAGATAGGCGCGCGTGCCCTGGGCAACGGTCTTGAATTCGACGTTGCAGCCGGCCTTGCGCAGCTTGCCGATATCGGCACGCGTGAAGCTCTGGTAGCGGCCCTTGAGGTTTTCCGGGAAGTCGATGTACTCGATCTCGCCCTTCTCGTAGTACTCGATGACGGTCTCGGCGATCGCCTTGAACGGCTCGGCGCGACCGGTACCCAGATTGAAGATGCCGGAGGCTTCCGGGTGATCGAGGAACCACAGGTTCACGTCGACCACATCGCCGACATAGACGAAGTCACGGCTCTGCATGCCGGCATCGTAGCCATCGTAGGCGCCGAACAGCTTGGGGTTCTCGCCCGCCTTCACCTGGGTGTGATGGTGATAGGCAACGCTGGCCATCTTGCCCTTGTGCTGCTCACGCGGGCCGTAGACATTGAAATAGCGGAAACCGACGACCTGGGTGGTCAGGCTGTCCCAGCGCTGGCGCACGTGCTGATCGAACAGCAGCTTGGAGTAGCCGTAGACGTTGAGCGGACCTTCGAACTCCGGCGTTTCCTTGAAGACCTGGCTGTCGCCGTAGGTCGCCGCGGAGCTCGCGTAGAGGAAGGGAATCCGGTTCGCTTCGCAGAAGTTGAGCAGCACCTTGGAGTACTCGAAGTTGTTCTCGAGCATGAACTGGCCGTCCCACTCGGTGGTGTCCGAGCAGGCGCCTTCGTGGAAGATCGCCTCGATCTTCGGCAACTCGGCATACTCGCCCATCAGGCTCGACTGGACGCGAATCAGGAAGTCGTCCTTGTCGAGGTAATCGGCGATGGTCAGGTCCGCCAGATTGACGAACTTGGTGCCGTCACTCAGGTCATCCACCACCAGGATATCGGTACGGCCGCGGTCATTGAGTGCCTTGACGATATTGGCACCGATGAAACCGGCGCCTCCGGTAACGACGATCATTTGAGCTCCCAGAGCCTCTAGAGGCTTGTAGGCAACGCGCGCGTTCAGTAACGCGACACATCAGAATTTGGAAATGGCACGCACTCGGTTTCGTCTGCGGCCTATAACCCGATAAGCGGGGATTGTATACTCGGCAGTTCTCGAATTCATGGGCCAACGGGCTTCACCAATGACACAGCCAGACGTGAAAACCTTCCAGGGCCTGATTCTGGCCCTGCAGCAATACTGGGCCGAACAGGGTTGCATCATCCTGCAACCATTGGATATGGAGGTTGGCGCGGGGACTTTCCACCCGGCGACCTTCCTGCGCTCCATCGGTCCTGAAACCTGGAACGCTGCCTACGTGCAGCCTTCCCGCCGTCCCACCGACGGCCGCTACGGCGAAAACCCCAATCGCCTGCAGCACTATTATCAGTTCCAGGTGGTGATGAAGCCGTCACCGGCCAACCTGCAGGAGCTCTATCTGGGCTCGCTGGAGCGTCTGGGCATCGACCCGCTGGTCCACGACATCCGTTTCGTCGAGGACAACTGGGAATCTCCGACGCTGGGCGCCTGGGGCCTCGGCTGGGAAATGTGGCTCAACGGCATGGAAGTGACCCAGTTCACCTACTTCCAGCAGGCAGGTGGCATCGAATGCTTCCCGGTCACCGGCGAGCTGACCTACGGCCTCGAGCGCATCGCGATGTACCTGCAGGACGTGGACAGCGTCTACGACCTGATCTGGACCACCGCGCCGGACGGCTCCGTCGTGACCTATGGCGACGTCTTCCTGCAGAACGAGAAGGAGCAGTCGGCCTACAACTTCGAGCACGCTGCCGTGCCGGAGCTGTTCGCTGCCTTCGATCACTGCGAGAGCGAGTGCCAGAAGCTGCTGACCGCCAACCTGCCGCTGCCGGCCTACGAGCAGGTACTGAAGGCATCACATACCTTCAACCTGCTGGATGCGCGTCACGCCATCTCCGTCACCGAGCGTCAGCGCTACATCCTGCGCGTGCGCACTCTCGCCCGTGATGTGGCCCACGCCTATTACGATTCGCGCAAGGCCGCCGGCTTCCCGCTGGCCCCGCAGGCGCTGCGTGATGAGCTGCTCGCCGCCGATGACACCACTACCGAGGGAGACGCGTAAGCATGGCCTCCGTGAATACCCTGCTGATCGAACTGGGCTGCGAAGAACTGCCGCCGGGCGCCATCGACGCACTCGCTGACAGCCTCGCCAACGGCCTCGCCGATGGCCTGCGCGACGCCGAAGTCGCCTTCGGTCAGGTACGCGCCTACGCCACACCGCGTCGTCTGGCGGTGATGATCGAATCCCTGGCCGAGCGCCAGCCGGACCGCGAGATCGAGAAGCGCGGGCCGGCCAAGGCCGCCGCCTTCAAGGATGGCGAACCGACCCGTGCGGTGCAGGGCTTCGCCCGCTCCTGCGGTGTCGAAGTCAGTGATCTGATCGAGCTGGAAACCGACAAGGGCACCTGGCTCGGCTATCGTCACACCCAGCCGGGCGAGCATCTCTCCGCCCTGCTGCCGACCATGCTGGAGCAGGTCGTGGCTCGCCTGCCGGTGCCGAAGAACATGCGCTGGGGTGCCTCACGCATCGAGTTCTCGCGTCCGGTGCATTGGCTGGTCGCGCTCTACGGCAGCGAAGTGATCGAGGCCAGCGTGCTCGGCCTCGACTCCGGTCGCACCACCTTCGGCCACCGCTTCCATGCGCCGCAGGCCATCACGCTGGCGCACGCCGAGGACTATCTCGACGCGCTGGAGGATGCCCGCGTGCTGGCCAACCGTGAGGTGCGCCGTGAGCGTATCCGCGAACAGGTCCAGGCCGAAGCGGAAGTCTATGGTGCCAACGCCGTCATCGAGGAAGCCCTGCTCAACGAGGTCAACGGCCTCGTGGAATGGCCGGTGGCACTGACGGGCACCTTCGACGAGCGCTTCCTGGAAGTGCCGGCGGAATGTCTGATCTCCTCCATGAAGGCCAACCAGAAGTACTTCCACCTGCTGGACAACGACGGCAAGCTCAAGCCGGCCTTCATCACCGTCTCCAATATCGAGAGCAAGGACCCGCAACAGGTCATCTCCGGTAACGAGAAGGTGATTCGTCCGCGTCTGGGCGATGCCGCCTTCTTCTACGAGACCGACCTGCGCAGCACGCTGGAATCGCGTCGCGAGAAGCTCGAGAGCGTCGTCTTCCAGCAGAAGCTGGGCAGCATGGCCGAGAAGGCCCGTCGCAGCGAAGCCGTGGCACGCCACATCGCGGAACGCATCGGTGCCGATGTCGACCACGCCGCACGTGCCGCACAGCTGGCCAAGACCGACCTGGTCACCGAGATGGTGCTGGAGTTCCCGGAACTGCAGGGCATCATGGGCCACTACTACGCCCGTCACGATGGCGAAGATGCCACCGTCGCCCTCGCGCAGGAAGAACAGTATCTGCCGCGCTTCGCCGGCGATGCGATCCCCACGACCAAGGCCGGCATGGCGAT
The DNA here is from genome assembly GCF_018340035.1 of Cobetia sp. MC34. Classification (NCBI taxonomy): domain Bacteria; kingdom Pseudomonadati; phylum Pseudomonadota; class Gammaproteobacteria; order Oceanospirillales; family Halomonadaceae; genus Cobetia; species Cobetia sp. MC34. Next base: position 24,251 of record NZ_JADPPY010000014.1, on the reverse strand, counting down.
TGCCCTGGCCGATCGTCTCGACACCCTGACCGGCATCTTCGGCATCGGTCAGCGTCCAACCGGCGCCAAGGACCCGTTCGCACTGCGTCGCGCCACCATCGGGGTGCTCAACATCCTGATCAAGGGTGAGCTGGACCTCGACCTGCGCGAGCTGCTGACCGTCAGCGCCGAGCAGCATCGTGATCTGCCCAAGGCCGAAGGACTGGTCGAGGACGTGCTCGAGTACATGCTCGATCGCTTCCGCGCCTGGGCCAGCGATGAAGGCATGGGTGCCGAGCTGTACCTGGCCGTGCGTACCCTGAAGATCAGCAATCCGCTGGACTTCGCACGTCGTCTGCGTGCCGTGCACGCCTTCGGCGAACGTCCGGAAGCCGCTGCCCTGGCTGCAGCCAACAAGCGCGTCTCCAACATCCTCGCCAAGGCCGAGCACGATGGTCGCACCGAGGTGGATGCGAGCTTGTTGAGCGAGCCGGCCGAGCAGGCTCTGGCAGACGCCCTGACGGCACGTGGCGCGGAAGTGGCACCGCTGTTCGCCGCGGCGCGCTACCAGGAGGCCCTCGATGCACTGGCCAGCCTGCGCGAGCCGGTCGATGCCTTCTTCGATCAGGTGATGGTCAACGCCGACGATGCCGCCGTGCGCGCCAATCGTCTGGCGATGCTGGCCAGTCTGCAAGGCCTGTTCATGGGTGTGGCCGACATCAGTCTGCTGACCCAATAAGAACTGCCGATCCACGCTGTCCCTGACATCGGTAAATCGCAGTCTCTGCAAAAGAACCCCGCCACGGCGGGGTTCTTTTGCATCCGGGGTCCCGAAATGCCGTGTTGCGTGACAGGATTTCACGCAACACGGCAGCGATGTCACAATTTCTGCCTTGATCCCCTACCTAGGTCGCACTAGTATTCCAGTATAGAAACAGTGTTCGAAAAGCGCGGCAGCCTGTCGCACCACGCACTTCGACCACTCGGCGCCATTTGCCCATCCCCACGTGCGAGCGTCATCTTGTGACTCGGCTCACAATTTTCCAGGCAAAGCGGCGACCCCTGACAAGCAGCCCGGCTGACGCCCCTGACTGCCCTGAAGTGAAGAGTTGACCATGCAAAAACTGATCGTGCTCGACCGTGATGGTGTCATCAATGAAGACTCCGATGCCTTCGTCAAGAACGCCGAGGAGTGGATCGAATACCCCACTTCCATCCAGGCCATTGCCCGTCTGACCCGCGCAGGCTATACCGTGGCCGTGGCGACCAATCAGTCCGGCATCGCCCGAGGCCATTTCGGCCACCGCGAACTCGACCAGATGCACACCAAGATGATGCAACTGGTGAAGGAAGCCGGTGGCGATATCGCTCACATTGCCTACTGCCCGCATGGCCCGGACGACGGCTGCGATTGCCGCAAGCCCGAACCCGGTCTGCTCCACCAGATCCAGGATGCCCTGAAGATTCCCGACTTCGAAGGTGCCTGGATGCTGGGTGACAGCCTGCGTGACCTCATCGCGGGCCAGAAGGCCGGCTGTCGCGCCGCGCTGGTGATGACCGGCAAGGGCCAGAAGACGCTGGCAGATGGCGAGGGGCTCAAGGACGTGCTGGTAGTGGCCAACCTGGCCGACTTCACCAACCGCCTGCTCGATGGTGAGCTCAATCACCCCATATCGGATGGTGAGCCGGGAAAGTCCCAGCGCCGCTGCGTGAGCTGTGAAGCCGCTGCCGAAAGCTATCTGTGAGGCGCGCCTGCCCAGCGAGAACCCTGCGCACGGCGCGCTTGCCTCTCTAATCAGTAGCGGCGATATGCTACCCTTCAGACATGAATCCGGGTGGGCGACTGCCTGCCTGTCTCACTTCCTCATGCTGGAGGCTTCACATGCCACTGCTGGATAGCTTCACTGTCGATCACACCATCATGAAGGCGCCTGCCGTGCGCGTGGCCAAGAAGATGGGCACCCCGAAAGGCGACAACATCACCGTCTTCGACCTGCGCTTCTGCGTGCCGAATGAAGAGATTCTCTCCGAGAAAGGCATTCACACCCTCGAGCACCTGTTCGCCGGCTTCATGCGCGAGCACCTCAACGGTGATGACGTCGAGATCATCGATATCTCACCGATGGGTTGCCGTACCGGCTTCTACATGAGCCTGATCGGTGAACCGGAAGAAGCTCGCGTTGCCGCAGCCTGGTCTGCTGCCATGCAGGACGTGCTCAACGTGGCGCGTCAGGAAGAGATTCCGGAGCTCAACGTCTATCAGTGCGGCACCGCACAGATGCACTCTCTGGAAGAAGCCAAGCAGATCGCCAGCAACATCCTGTCCCGCGATATCGGCGTCAACCGCAATGACGAGCTGAAGCTGGATGAAGGCTTCCTCAATCAGGCGCACTGAGTCTTGAGGCAGCAAGCCTTGAGACATCGAGCCTTGAGGCACCGGGCTTGATCAGCCTGTCGAGTGCGCCGAGCACTTGAACGAAAAAGCCCGCTATCTGACCGGATCAGATAGCGGGCTTTTTTCATGACGTGACATCCGAGCGAGTGTAGCCAATGCCAGATTCCAGCAGCCATGCCTTTGATTTCACGACCTTCCTGGCAGACAAGGAAGCGTGGTCAGCGCCGAATGAACTCGTCCCCTACCGCTGCCGCGATGACAGCAGCCTGGGCTGTCGCCATTATCCCGCAGCAGGCATGTCAGGGGGCCGCTCACACCTCATCCTGCTGCATGGCTCCAGCGCTGACAGCCGTTATCTCGCATCGCTGGCAACGCGCCTGGCTGAGGCCGGTCATCATGTGCATACGCCGGACTTGCGCGGCCACGGCCCAGCCCCGCAGCGACGTGGCGACATCGACCACCTGCTTCAGCTCGAGGAAGATCTCGAGGACCTGATCCTGTCGCTCGAGCTCCCAGCCGATGCCAGAGTCATTGTCGCTGGCCACTCTGCCGGAGGCGGCCTGGCACTGCGCTTCTCGGCCGCTGTCTGTCAGCGCCAGCGTGCCAACATTCCGCTGCACGGCGTCATACTGCTGGCACCGTACCTGCATCATCTCGCGCCCAACATGCGACGTGATTCACGCTGGGCACAGCCACGCATCGCGCGAATGCTGGCCTGCGCGCTGCTGAATCGGCTCGGCATCCATCGCCTGGATCATATTGAGGTCCTTGGCTTCAATATCCCGCCAGAGTACCGCGATGCACATACCACCGACGCCTACTCGTGGCGCTTGATGACGGGCCTCAATCCTCGCGACTATCAGGGTGACCTCAAGGCGCTCGCCCATCATCAGCTGCCAGTGCTGGCGCTGATCGGCGAGCATGACGAGGCGTTTCATGCCGAGCGCCTTGCTCAATGTCTGCAACCCCACCACCCCGCGGCGCAGGTGGAAGTCCTCGAGACAATTGATCACCTGGGGCTTGCGACGTCCTCCATCACGGCAGAGCGAATCACCGCCTGGCTGACCAAGCAACGCACCGATCAGGGCGGCACGCCCGGCTGAGACGACACGCTCGGCCGTGACCGAGCCCTGCCCCTCGCGGTTATCCTTGCTCTAGACTGCGGCAACACGCACATGCAAAAACGGCCCCTGATCGAAGATCAGGGGCCGTTTTTCTAGCCCGGCTTGGCAAGACATCCGCCAAGCGCTAGCTCAACGCCATCAGACGTCGAGGTTGGCCACCAGCGCGAAGCGCTCGATGAAGTCACGGCGCGGTTCGACTTCATCACCCATCAGGGTATTGAACATCTGATCGGCACCGATCGCATCCTCAACGGTCACACGCAGCATGCGACGGGACTCAGGATCCATGGTGGTTTCCCACAGCTGATCCGGGTTCATCTCGCCCAGCCCCTTGTAGCGCTGGATGCTGAAGCCACGTGCCGCTTCCTTCATCAGCCAGTCGAGGGCTTCGTAGAAGGTGACGACTTCCTTCTTGCGCTCACCGCGCGAGACGTAGCTGCCAGCTTCCAGCAGGCCTTCCAGCATGTTGCCCAGCTCACTCATCTCGCGGTAGTCGGCGGACTTGAAGAAGTCGACATCCCACAGGTAATCGCTGCTGACACCATGTGCCGTCAGCGTCACCGCCGGGAGATAGAGATTGCGTTCGCCGTCGTGGCTGAGAGTGAAGCTGTAGTGCGGGCCACCCTCATAGGCAATCAGGTCATCCATTTCCTTCTGGAGACCATCGATCCAGCCTTGCACCTGAGACTGGTCCGCGAGAGCGGCCTCATCCAGATGCGGAGCGTGCACGATCTTGCGCAGCACGGCAGACGGATAGACACGCGCCAGACGATCGATGCGCTTCATCACGCCACGATACTGGTTGACCAGCGCTTCCAGCTGAGCGCCGGCGATGCCCGGGGCATCGGCGTTGACGTGCAGCTTGCCGCCGTCCAGCGCCGTGGCGGTCAGATAGTCCTGCAGCGCCTGCTCGTCCTTCAGATACTGCTCATGCTTGCCACGCTTGATCTTGTAGAGCGGCGGCTGGGCAATGAAGATATGACCGCGCTCGATCAGCTCCGGCATCTGACGGAAGAAGAAGGTCAGCAGCAACGTACGGATGTGCGACCCATCGACGTCGGCATCCGTCATGATGATGACGGAGTGATAGCGCAGCTTGTCGGGGTTGAACTCTTCACGACCGATACCGCAACCCAGCGCGGTGATCAGCGTGCCAACCTCGGCAGACGACAGCATCTTGTCGAAGCGCGCCTTCTCGACGTTGAGGATCTTGCCCTTCAGCGGCAGGATCGCCTGGGTACGACGATCACGCCCCTGCTTGGCGGAGCCACCAGCGGAATCACCCTCGACCAGGTACAGTTCGGAGAGGCTCGGGTCCTTCTCCTGACAGTCAGCCAGCTTGCCCGGCAGGCCTGCGATATCCAGGGCGCCCTTGCGACGCGTCATATCACGCGCCTTGCGCGCAGCTTCACGCGCCCGCGCCGCATCCAGCATCTTGTTGACGATGCCCTTGGCTTCGTTGGGCTTCTCGATCAGATACTCGGAGAACAGACGGCCCATTTCCTGCTCGACGGCTGTCTTGACCTCGGAAGAGACCAGCTTGTCCTTGGTCTGCGAAGAGAACTTCGGGTCAGGTACCTTGACCGAGATGATCGCGGTCAGGCCTTCACGGGCATCATCCCCGGTCGTACCGACCTTGGATTTCTTGAGCAGACCTTCCGCCTCAATATAGCTATTGAGCGTACGCGTCAGTGCCGCACGGAAGCCGGCCAGGTGCGTCCCGCCATCGCGCTGAGGAATATTGTTGGTGTAGCAGAAGATATTCTCGGCGAAGCCTTCATTCCACTGCATCGCCACTTCGACGGCAATGCCATCCTCGCGCTCCATCTCGAAATGGAACACCGGATTCAAGGGCGCCTTGTTGGTGTTGATATGGTCAACAAACGCCTTGAGGCCACCTTCGTAATGGAACAGCTCTTCCTTGCCGCTGCGCTCGTCAATCAGACGGATGGCGACACCGGAGTTCAGGAAGGACAGCTCGCGCAGACGCTTGGCCAGAATCTCGTAGTGGAATTCGATATTGGCAAAGGTCAGCGGGGAAGGCTTGAAGCGTACCAGGGTACCGGTCTTCTCGGTCTGGCCCACGATGCCCAGCGGCGACTGCGGCTCGCCATGGCGATAGATCTGCTCGTGGACATTGCCCTGACGCCAGATGGTCAGCTTGAGCTCTTCGGATAGCGCGTTGACGACCGAGACACCCACACCGTGCAGACCGCCGGAGACCTTGTAGGAGTTGTCATCGAACTTACCGCCAGCGTGTAGCACGGTCATGATGACTTCCGCTGCGCTGACGCCTTCCTCTTCATGGATCTCGGTCGGCACACCACGACCGTTGTCGCTGACGGAAACTGACTCGTCGGCATGAATAACGACCCGGACTTCGCTACAGTGACCGGCCAGCGCCTCGTCGATGGAGTTATCCACCAGCTCGAACACCATATGATGCAGCCCCGTGCCGTCATCGGTATCACCGATATACATGCCGGGGCGCTTGCGTACGGCATCCAGGCCCTTGAGGACCTTGATGCTTGATGAGTCGTAAGCCTGTTCGCTCATTGGCTTCTCCGTCGTGAAATCATTCCGTGTGCAGTCGCCCGTGTTCCACGTGAAACATCCTGACATCAGTGTTCGGCAACCATACCCGATCCAATGTTTCGGGTTCGACGCAGGTCACGAAGACCTGGCACTCGAGGCCTGCCAACAGCTGGCAGAACAGACGGCGATGCTCGCCATCCAGTTCCGCCGGCAGATCGTCGATCAGGTAGACACAGGTACGTCCGTTCATTTCTTCGAGCAAGCGACCCTGAGCCAGCTTGAGAGCGCTGACCACCAGCTTCTGCTGGCCGCGAGACAACACCTCGACTGCAGGGCGTCGCCCCAGGCGAATACGCAAGTCGGCGCGTTGTGGGCCAGTCTGGGTAAAGCCCATATGGCTATCACTGTCGCGCCCTGCTGCCAGCACGTCGCCCAGAGGGCGCTTGGCATCCCAACCGCGCTGATAGCGCAGAGTCAGCTCGGGTAAATCAATCAGCTCGGCAAGCGTGGCTTGAAACAGAGGCGCCAGCGCCTGCATATATTCCATGCGCAGGGCATCAAGACGCTCGCTCCAGTGAGCAAACTCTCGATCCCAGACGTTAAGTGCCTGAACGTCCATCTTACCATGCCTGAGCAGTGCGTTCCGATGTTTGAGCGCCCGACGCACGCGGCGCCAGACGTCGAAGAAGTCGTGTTTCACGTGAAACACACCCCAATCGAGGAACTCACGTCGGGCAGAGGGCGACCCCTCCAGCAACCGGAAGGCATCCGGATTGATCAGCTGCAACGGCAAGGCCTGAGCCAGTTGGGCGACTCGCTCTACCTTCTCGCCATCCAGCCGCATCTCCAGCCCATCTGCCGCCTGATCACGCCTTACCCCCAGGGGGCGCGGCGGATCGCCTGCCAGGCGGCCAAACAGCGTCATTCCCGCCGTGTCATGCGCAATGGCATGCTTGAGCTTGTGCGTGCGGAAAGAGCGCGCCAGCCCCAGCACATGGATACCTTCCAGCAGGCTCGACTTGCCACTGCCATTGGCACCACTGACCAGATTCACCCCTTTTCCCGGCGCCATATCGACTGTCGCCAGGTTGCGCAGATTCTGGAATTGGAGTCGTTCAAGCGCCATGACGGCCTCATTCGATAGAGAAAAAGAGCCATGGCCGCCTTCGGGGCTCAAATACGACAACACCCGCCATTCAGGAGTGAAAATGGCGGGTGTTGTCGAGGCTCATTCTGCGATTGCGCGCGTCAACTGCGTCACAATTACGATTCAAGATACTGATTTAAATAGAAATTACGATATTACAGGCGCATCGGCATCACTACGTAACGTGCATCGCCACCACCCGGCTCTTCCAGCAGCGCTGAGCTGTTGGCATCGGAAAGCGTCAGCTGCACACGATCGGCATCCAGCACTCCCAGCACATCGATCAGGTAACCGACGTTGAAGCCGATCTCGAGGCCAGCCCCTTGATAATCAAGGGCAATATTCTCTTCGGCCTCTTCCTGCTCGGGGTTGTTGGCCAGCACACGCAGGTTGCCGGCCTCCAGATAGAGGCGCACGCCACGGTACTTCTCGTTGGAGAGGATCGCGGTGCGCGACAGTACCTGACGCAGCTCGGCACGCTCGGCCACGATGACCTTGTCACCGCCACGCGGGACAACACGCTCATAATCCGGGAACTTGCCGTCCACCAGTTTGGAGGTGAAGGTGAAGTCGCCGGTCTGGGCACGCACGTGCGTCCCGCTGACCGTCAATGTCATCAGCTCATTGCTGCCATCGAGCAGGCGCGTCAGCTCAAGGATACCCTTGCGCGGGATGATCAGCTTCTGCGCTTCCGGCACGCTGATGTCAGCGGCCTGCTCACAGACGGCCAGGCGGTGACCATCGGTCGCCACGGTACGCACCAGATTGCTGGTCAGCTCCAGCAGCATGCCGTTGAGGTAATACCGGACATCCTGTTGCGCCATCGCGAAGGAGGTCGCGTCGATCAGATGCTTGAGGGTGCCGCGCGGCAGGCTGACGGTGATATCGCCCTGACCATCATCGATGTTCGGGAACTCGGCCACCGGCAAGGTCGACAGGGTGAAGCGTGAACGGCCGCTGCGCAGAATGGCACGCCCTTCTTCCAGCGCGAGAATGATCTCGCTGCCTTCGGGCAGTGACTTGCAGATATCCATCAGCTTGCGCGCCGGCACCGTCGCGGAACCCGGCTCATCGACACGGCTGGGCTCGACGCGCCCGATCAGCTCGACCTCAAGGTCAGTCCCGGTCAGCGACAGCTGCTGATCGGACACTTCAAGCAGCACATTGGACAGCACCGGCAGTGTCTGGCGACGCTCGACGACACCCGCCACCAGGGACAGCGGGCGCAGCAGGGCTTCACGCGAAATGGCAAATTTCATGGAGACTCCACTCTCTGGAAACGGGGCAATGCTCGCTGACAGGCAGCGCGCACGCAAAAGAAATTCGGGGCCGCGACAGGCAAGCCCGGAGCACAGCAGGCCGATAGCGTGATTGTCGCCAACCCGACCTGCCGCTGCAATTCGATCAGCTGGTCAACAGACGCAGCAGATTCTTGTAGTCCTCGCGGATATCGGCGTTCTCTTCTCGCAGCGAGGCCACCTTGCGACAGGCATGCAGCACCGTGGTGTGGTCTCGCCCGCCGAAGGCATCGCCGATTTCCGGCAGGCTGTGGTTGGTCAGCTCCTTGGCGAGCGCCATCGCGACCTGACGCGGACGGGCGACGGAGCGCGAACGACGCTTGGAGTGAAGATCGGAAATCTTGATCTTGTAGTACTCGGCCACGGTACGCTGGATATTGTCCACACCCACCTGCTTGTCCTGCAGTGCCAGCAGGTCCTTCAGGGATTCACGGATGAAGTCCTGATTGATCGCGCGCCCCATGAAGTGGGAGTCGGCGATGACCTTCTTCAAGGCCCCCTCGAGCTCGCGCACGTTGGAGCGGATCTTCTGCGCGATGAAGAAGGCGGCATCGTGAGGCAGATCGACCTTGGCCTGATCGGCCTTCTTCATCAGGATCGCGACGCGCGTCTCGAGCTCCGGCGGCTCGATGGCGACGGTCAGCCCCCAGCCGAAGCGTGACTTGAGACGCTCCTCGACCCCATTGATCTCCTTCGGATAGCGGTCCGAGGTCAGAATCATCTGCTGACCACCCTCGAGCAACGCATTGAAGGTGTGGAAGAACTCCTCCTGGGAGCGCTCCTTGCCAGCGAAGAACTGGATGTCATCGATCAGCAGCGCATCCACCGAACGGTAGAAACGCTTGAAGTCATTGATGGCATTGAGCTGCAGTGCCTTGACCATATCCGCCACGAAGCGCTCGGAATGCAGGTAGACCACCTTGGCATTCTCGCCGCCCTGCTTGGCCAGATGATTGCCCACCGCGTGCATCAGGTGGGTCTTGCCCAGACCCACGCCGCCATACAGGAACAGCGGGTTGTAGGCGCCGCCGGGATTCTCGGAGACCTGACGCGAAGCCGCGCGAGCCAGCTGGTTGGACTTGCCTTCGACAAAGGTTTCGAAGGTGAAGTTCGGATTCAGCCCACTGGAATGCTTGAGGCTACCTTCTACCTGCACCTGGCGCGTGTTGCGACGCGGTGCCTGTTCCCGGGCGCCATCGCCGGCCATCTCACGCTCTTCCGCGAAATTGCCCCGCGGTGGCGTATGCACGGAAGGGGCACGCGGGCTCGGCATCTGGCCCGGCGCTTGCGCCTGGGCAGATACCGGCGACGCAGCCGCGCCTTCTGGACGCGGGTTCGAGACGGTCCGGCGGCTACCGACGCTCAGCTCGACCTTGGGCGGCTTGCCCGGTGCCAGCTCACGCAGCAGCTCGTGAATTCGTTTGAGGTACTTGTCATTGACCCAATCACGCACGAAGCGGTTGGGGGCGAGCAGGCACAGCTCTCCGCTGTCGCCTTCCTCAGCCTGCAGGGGACGAACCCAGGTATTGAACTGCTGTGAATTCAGCTCGTCTTGCAGGGCGTCAAGACATTGTTGCCAAAGTGCGAGCGACACGCGACCTCACATCCAGTTGTCGAAGGGGCGGCCATTGTATAGGCCAAGCCACGAGTTATCCACACGACATCTGCCGCAAAAAGCACTGTGGACAACATCGGTATTTTTCAAGTATCCGCATCGGGACAGGCTGGGGAGCATCCGCGCACAAGATTTCCATTGTGGACAAGACGACAGTTATGCACATGGCCATGCACAGGCTGAACTCAGTTTGCCCACCACTTATCGCCAGAGCTGTCCTATCGACATGCAATTGAGCAAGATAGGAAAAAACAGGTTATCCACAGCAACTGCCTTCCTTAATAGTTATTGGTTATTCAGAACTACTTCTCTGTAGTAATGACAGCAGCCCCGCGATCTTCGAATCACGCGAGGTGCGAGGGGCTGTGATCGCGCCGACAGAAACCCGGGTTATCCACTGCGACTTTTCGGCACGCCTGACACGCCAGGGTCGGGAGTGCTCAACCACTCGCCAGAAACGCGAATCCTTGAGGCTCACGACCGAACACAGGACTTGCACCCTTCCTGCGCATCGCCATGGCGGGCGATGCCAATCACTCAGCCCCACTGAGCGCTGAAAAAGCGCTGATCGCTTGCCTGGCGATCGGTGCCTGTAGGCTCAAGGACGCCAAATCGATTTTTTTTGTGCCCGAAGGCCTGTCTTGCGCGTGATCCGCGTGAGACACGAAGCGCCATATGGCGGGCGGCGTAGACGATATCTGTCGTCAAATGCCGCGAACGGGCTGTGGACAACTTCCAACGCGACATTGCAAGCCACTTGCAGATTCACTAGAATCCCTGCCCCTGACCAATCTGCCCTGTCCTCATGTGGATACAGGGCAACATTCGTTGACCTTTTCCAAACAACCACGTGGGAAGAAGCAGCTATGAAACGCACATTTCAGCCGAGCGTCCTGAAGCGCAAGCGCACACACGGTTTCCGTGCTCGTATGGCGACCAAAGGTGGCCGTGAGGTCATCCAGCGTCGTCGTGCGAAAGGCCGTAAGCGTCTGAGCGCCTGATCGAGGCCCGGATGTCCCGTCAGGGATTTCCCCGGCAGCTTCGCTTGCTGACTGCCGGGGATTACCGGCACGTCTTCGATCACACCACCCTCAAGGTACACGGCAAGGGGCTTCTGGCCCTGGCGTGTCCGAATGACCTGGGACATGCCCGCCTGGGGTTGGTGTTCAGCAAGAAGAACGTGCGCCGTGCCGTAGATCGCAACCGCCTCAAACGTCTGACGCGCGAATCCATTCGCCTCCGCCAGCAGCGCCTTCCGGCCGTCGACATCGTCGTACTGGCCAAGCGAGGCGTGACCGAGCTGGACAACGAGACTCTGCATCGCCAGCTGGACGGCATGTGGGCTCGTCTGGAGAAGGACGCCAGACGCCAGAAAGCGGCCAAGTCAACGCCACCTGCCTGACGCGACACCTGCCCGGTGCGTCCGGCATGTGGCGTTTTTTTCGTTATACGCCCTACCGTTCGTGACCGGACTCATCTGACTCCCCGCCAGATTGATTCACCCTCCAACGGGTATACACCATGGACGTCAAACGATTACTCCTCGTGATTCCGCTTGCGGTTGTCGCCTATCTGATGGTGGTCCAGTGGAACAAGGACTACGACCAGCCGGCTGCGGAAACACAGGCTCCCCAGGTTGCCTCTCAGGCCGCCAATGCCACTGCGCAAGGCCTTGAAGCCCCAAGCAGCAGCACGACTGCCAATGGCGATACCGGCCTCTCCACGCCGGATAGCGCAGCAAGCACCCCGAGCAACAACCTGATTGAAGTCAAGACTGACGTGCTGGACCTGCGTATCGATCCGCAGGGCGGTGACGTGGTCTATGCAGCGCTGCTCGAGCACAAGCAGAACAACGCTTCCGAGTCGCCCTTCGTGCTGCTGTCCGACAATCAGTCACGCAGCTACGTGGCCAAGTCCGGCCTGCAGCTGGATGGCCACAAGGGCCGTATCGCCTTCTCTGCCGACAGCAACAGCTACACCCTTGCCGAGGGTGACAACAGCCTGCAAGTGGACCTGAAGGCCGACATCAATGGTGTTGCGGTCATCAAGCGCTTCACCGTCAGCCAGGACAGCTACCAGATCAAGGTCGACTACCTGCTGGACAACCAGTCACAGCAGCCGGTCAATGCTCGCTTCATCGGTCAGCTGGCCCGTGACAACAGCGCGGACCCGACCTCCGGTGGCGGCATGGGCATGAAGTCCTATCTGGGTGCAGCGTTCTCTTCTGAAGAGAACCACTACCAGAAGGTCGATTTCGAAGACATCCAGGACGGCAGCTTCAAGAATGTCGACGTCCAGGGTGGCTGGGTGTCCATGATCCAGCACTACTTCGTGTCTGCCTGGGTGCCGGCTGACAACCAGAAGAACCTCTACTACGCCAACGTCGACAAGCAGAACCGCAATGTCGCCGCCTTCGCGAGCCCGACGACCCAGATCGCCGCGGGTCAGCAGGCTGAGCTCGGCGCGACCCTGTTCGTCGGCCCGAAGGATCAGGACCAGCTGGAAGCGACCGCTCCCTACCTGGAACTGGTCGTCGACTTCGGCTGGCTGTGGTTCCTGGCCAACCCGCTGTTCTGGCTGCTGGAGCACATCCACGCGCTGGTCGGCAACTGGGGTGCCTCCATCATCCTGCTGACCGTTCTGGTCAAGGTCGTGCTGTTCCCGCTGTCCGCGACCGCGTATCGCTCGATGGCCAAGATGCGCAAGATGGGCCCCGAGATGCAGCGCATCAAGGAGAAGTACGGCAGCGACCGCCAGAAGGTCTCCCAGGAGATGATGAAGTTCTACCAGACGGAGAAGATCAATCCGCTGGGGGGCTGTCTGCCGATCGTGATCCAGATGCCAGTCTTCATCGCCCTGTACTGGATGCTGATGGAATCCGTCGAACTGCGCCACGCGCCGTTCATGCTGTGGATCCAGGATCTGTCAGTGAAGGACCCGCTGTTCATCCTGCCGATCATCATGGGCCTGACGATGTTCATCCAGCAGCAGCTGAACCCGACTCCTCCGGACCCCACCCAGGCGAAGATCATGAAGATGCTGCCGATCGTCTTCACCTTCTTCTTCCTGTGGTTCCCGGCAGGTCTGGTGCTGTACTGGATCGTCAACAACACGCTGTCGATCGCTCAGCAGTACGTCATCACCCGTCAGATCGAGAATGCCGAGCCAGCCAAGAAAGGCGCATGATGCCTTTCAGGTTCGCCTGACATGACTCACCCACGACCCTCGCCTCGGCGGGGGTCGTGGCGTTTCAGGGCTCTGATTCCGGGGGCTGCGCCGACACTCCCGCCGCAAGGCGCCTTCCCCCATCACCCCGCTTGCTGTCACGGGCCTCCAGCCGCGACAATAGCGGCCATCTCCTTCATCTTCATTCCGGCTTCGCGCCCGAGGTTTGTGCATGTCTACCGCCTACCAGCCTGACTCCATCGCGGCCCTGGCCACTCCGCCCGGCCGTGGTGGCGTCGGCATCATCCGTGTCTCCGGTCCGGCCTGTCAGGCCATCGCCCAGGCCATGCTGGGCCAATGCCCGCCGGCACGCCGCGCCCACTATGGCCCCTTCATGGGACTCGATACCCAGGGCAACCCCATCGCCCTCGACGAAGGCATCGCGCTCTACTTCCAGGGCCCGAATTCCTTCACCGGCGAGGACGTGCTGGAGCTGCAAGGGCACGGCGGCCCGGTGATCATGGACCTGCTGCTGGAGCGCTGCGTACAGCTGGGCGCACGCCTGGCACGCCCCGGTGAATTCAGCGAGCGCGCCTTCCTGAACGACAAGCTGGATCTCGCCCAGGCCGAAGCCATCGCCGACCTGATCGACGCCAGCTCACGCGCGGCGGCCGAGAATGCGCTGCGCTCGCTCAAGGGCGAGTTCTCGACGCGCGTCAGCGCGCTGGTACAGCGCCTGATCGAGCTGCGCATCTACGTCGAGGCCGCCATCGATTTCCCCGAAGAGGAAATCGACTTCCTGGCCGACGGCCATGTCGCGGCGCGCCTCGATGAGGTCAAGGCCGAGCTGGTGGGCGTGCGAGCCGCTGCCAACCAGGGCGCTCTGATGCGCGAGGGGATGACGGTGGTGATCGCCGGCCGCCCGAATGCCGGCAAGTCGAGCCTGCTCAATGCGCTGACCGAGCAGGACACCGCCATCGTCACCGATATCGAAGGCACCACCCGCGACGTGCTGCGTGAGCACATCCATCTCGACGGCATGCCGCTGCATATCATCGATACCGCCGGGCTGCGCGACACGCCGGACGCCGTCGAGCGCATCGGCGTGCAGCGCGCCTGGGACGAGATCGAGAAGGCGGACCGCGTCCTGCTGCTGGTCGATGCCGCGACCACCTCGGCGACGGACCCGATGGAGATCTGGCCGGAATTCGTCGCGCGCCTGCCGGACCCATCCCGCCTGACGCTGGTCCGCAACAAGATCGACACCAGCGGCGAGACGCCGGGGCTGACCGCCATCACCGCAACGCAGGATGGCGATGCCGAGCTGGCACGCCACCAGGCCAGCGTGGTGCGCATCTCGGCACGCGACAATCAGGGCCTCGATGCGCTGCGCGATCACCTCAAGGACATCATGGGCTTCACCGGCACGGCAGAGGGGCGCTTCAGCGCCCGCCGCCGCCACCTGGATGCGCTGGAGCGCGCTGGCGAATCTCTCGACAACGGCGAGGCCCAGCTGCATGGCGCCGGCGCCGGCGAGCTGCTGGCCGAAGACCTGCGCGCCGCCCAGATGGCGCTGTCCGAGATCACCGGCGAATTCTCCGCCGATGATCTGCTCGGGGAAATCTTCGGCAGCTTCTGCATCGGCAAGTGATCGCGCCGAGCTGACTCCCGCCCACAGGCGGGCTCTCTTGCCGACAGTGCTTGCGTCTGGCTGTCTCCCTCTCGTTATACTGCCTCTGCCGACCCCTCCGAGTGGCGGAGGCGGGCAGGGGCAGACCGGGAGCCGACATGGCGGGACGCGCGACATCGAACAGACCGCAGGATGCCCATCGCGAGTCCCGTGACTCCAGTGCCTCTCCCCCGCCGGCCCCCGCCGCCGAGCTGACTACCGGGCCTCTCCCCGAGGCCCCGTTGCGCCACCTGCTGCTCGACTTCTTCACCCGCCATTGGCCCCGCTATCTGCTGGCCATCGCGTTCCTGATCGGGGTCGCGGGGCTGAATCTGCTGTTGCCGTGGGCGATCGGCGCCACCATCGATGCGTTGCGTGACGGCAGCCTCGACCACGAGGCCTTGCTGAGCCGCCTGTTGTGGCTGGTAGGCGCGGGGCTCGCGCTCTATGCACTGCGCTATGCCTGGCGCGTGACGCTGTTCGGCACCGCCTATCAGCTGGGGACGGAGCAGCGTGATGCCTTCCATGCCAAGCTGACGCGCCTGGACCCCGGCTTCTATCAGCGCCACCGCACCGGAGACCTGATGGCGCACGCCAGTCAGGACATCGATGCCGTGGAGATGGCCGCCGCGGAAGGTGTGCTGTCCAGCGTCGATGGCGCCATGACCTTCGTGCTGGTGCTCGGCATCATGCTGATCGCCATCGATGTGCCACTGACGCTGCTCGCCTTGTTGCCCTTCCCCTTCATGGCCTGGGCCTTCGCACGTATCTCACGACGGATCGGAGAGCGTTTCCGCGAATCGCTGGAGCGCTTCTCGGACCTGAATGACCAGACCCAGGAAGCCTTCGCCGGCATTCGCATGCTCAGAAGCCATGCCTTGCTGGAGGATGAAGGCGCAAGATTCTCGCAGCGTGCCGCCGCCGCCGAAACCGTCGATTATCGCGTCCAGAAGCTGGAGGCGGCCTTTGATCCGGTGGTGTTCATTGCACTCTCGGCGGCGACGCTGCTGACGCTGGGCGTGGGCAGCTGGCGCTATCTGGATGACGCCATCACCCTGGGCCAACTGACCAGCTTCACGCTCTATCTGGCGCAGCTGATCTGGCCGATGTTCGCGCTTGGCTGGTGCCTGAATATATTGCAGCGCGGCGCGGCAGCCGCACGGCGGCTGGCCACCTTCCACGCCGCGCCACAAGCCCTTGAGGACAGCGGCACCCTGGACGAGGTCAGTGACCATTCACTACGCCTTGAGATCAATGAATTCCACTATCCGGGTAGCCAGCAACGTGCCATTGGCCCCCTCTCCCTGCAGGTGGCGGCAGGGGGGAGTCTGGGGATCGTCGGCGCGACCGGCAGCGGCAAGTCCACCTTGCTGCGTCTGCTGTCGCGCAGCTGGCCTCTGACGCCTGAGCAAGGGGTCTTGACGCTCGGCGGCAGAGAAGCGAGTGAGTACACACTATCGGCTTGGCGCCAGCAGTTCTCACTGGTCCCCCAGGATCCGTTCCTGTTTGCGCTCTCGGTAGCCGACAATGTCGCCCTCGCCTGCCCCGAGGCCTCCGACGAGCGAATTCGAGAGGCGCTGCGCGCCGCAGCCTTCGAGGAAGATCTGCGCCGCCTCCCCCAGGGGCTGGAGACGCTGGTGGGTGAGCGAGGCATCACACTCTCCGGCGGCCAGCGTCAGCGGCTGGCATTGGCACGCAGCCTGCTCAGCGAGGCGCCGATCCTGCTGCTGGACGATACCCTGTCGGCGGTCGACCAGGTCACCGAACGCACCCTGCTGAAGACTCTCGCGCGCCTGCAGCAACCCGATCACCACGGCCTCAAGCGCACGCTGATCATCAACTCCCATCGTCTGTCTGCCGTACAGGCCTGCCAGCAGATTCTGGTGCTCGAGGACGGGTGTATCCTGGAACAGGGCGATCACGCCAGTCTGCTGGCCGCGCGCGGCGCTTACTGGCGACTATGGCAGGCCCAGCAGGTCAACCGCGAAGACGATGCCAAGGCAGAGCGCTCATGAGCCACGATGCCGCGACACGCCCCGACACCCTCAGCGGCACTCGCCTGCTCAGCCGACGGCGCCTGGCATTGCTCTGGCAACCGCTGGGCAGGCGCCGTGCAGAGGTCCTGCGCGCGCTGTTGATCCTAATCGCGGCGACCGTACTGGATGTTCTCGGCCCGTGGCTGACTCAGCGCTATCTGGATGACTACCTGATTCCCGGCAACCTCGCCCCCGAGGCCCTGGCCGGATTGGTGGCCATCTACGTGATCACCCAGCTGGGCGCCGCCGCCGGGCGCTATTTCCAGCAGCTGCGCTTTTCCCGTCTGGCCCTCGCCAGCGTGCGCGATATCCGTGAGCGAGTCTTCACACACCTGCTGAATCAGCCCTTATCGACCCTCGACAATATCGCCGCCGGTGAATTGGTGGCCCGTGTGACCAACGACACCGAGTCGCTCAAGGAGCTGTATATCGGGGTGCTGGCGACACTGATCGGCAATGTGGTGCTGTTGATCGGCATCCTGTCGGCGATGGCCCTGATGGATGGCACCCTGGCGATGATCGCGACGGCGCTGGTGCCGCTCTCCATCGGCATGATCTGGCTGTATCAGCGCTTCTCCGGGCGCGCTGCACGCGAGGTGCGCCGCCTGCGTGCCTTGCAGAATGCCAGAATCGCCGAGGCGATCGGCGGCATGAGTGTGCTGCAGGCAAGCGACCAGACCGAACGCTTCAGTCAGCGCTATCACCACCTCAACGTCTCCCAGTATCAGGCGCGCATGCGCACGGTGCGTGTGTCGGGGCTGCTGTTGCGTTCGGCCATCGACCTGATGGCGATGCTGATCACGCTCTCGCTGGTCGCCGTGTTCGGGCTGCGCGAACTGGGGGGCGGTGCGGAACTGGGAGTGCTCTACGCGTTCATCGCCTGGTTGGGGCGCATCAGCGAGCCCCTGATCCAGATCACGCAGCGACTGCAGGTCTTCCAGTCGGCGCTGGTGGCGACTGGCCGGCTGGAAGAGGTGCTGGACCGGCCACGCGAGACGCCTGAGCCAGACACGCGCGCCGCGAGGAAAGCCACGCGTGGGCACACGGACAATGCCGTGATAGCGAGTGGTCACTATCAACTCGAGCAGCTGACGTTTCGCCATCAGGGTGCGGAGGGCCCGGCCCTCAATGGACTGACGCTTGCCATCGAGAGCGGTGAGTTTCTCGGCGTGGTCGGCCCGACGGGCAGCGGCAAGTCCACCCTGCTCGACCTGCTCAGCGGGCAGCGCCCTGCCCCGGCATCTCAGCTGCTGCTGGATGGTCGTCCGCTGATGGAGTGGTCGGCTCAACAACGCGCTACCGCGATAGCCGTCGTCCCGCAGGAGCCCTTCATCCGCGCCACGACACTGCGCGACAACCTGCTGCTGGGGCGTGAGATCAGCCAGCAGCACCTGTCACGGGTCCTGCACAAAGCGCATCTGGCGCCGCTGGTCGATAGTCTGCCGCTGGGGCTCGACACCTTGCTGGGCGAGCGCGGCCTCAGTCTCTCCACGGGCGAGCGCCAATTGCTGGCGCTCGGACGCGCACTGGTCACGACACCACGCGTGCTGTTGCTGGATGAGGCCACCGCCAGCATCGATAGCCATACCGAAGCCCTGTTGCAGCAGGCACTGCATGAGCTGCGTGGCGAAGTGACCTTGATCGTGGTGGCACACCGGCTTGCCACGGTGCGCGATGCGGACCGCCTGCTGGTGCTGGAACAGGGCCGCATCACCCAGCTGGGGAGCCATGATGCTCTGATGGCAGAACCCGGCCTCTATCGGCGGTTATGGCGAGAAGACATCGCGCACTGATCAGGCAGGCCAACATCCTCGACAATACAAACGCCCCACGATGCAAGCGGCCCCGCGATCTAGACGCCCCACAATCTAGACGCCCCACAATGCAAACGCCCCCACAGGCATGGCCTATGGGGGCGTTGTCAATCCGAGCTCATGATATGGCACTCAGCGTTCTGCATTCACACCTGTCATCACGGCTTGCGCGGGCCGCGTGGCTTGGTGCCCTGAGTCTTGCCAGAGCTGTCTTTGCCAGGCGCTGACTTGCCAGAGCTGTCCTTGCCTGGGGCTGCCTTGCCTCTCATGGCATTGCTTTCCTGCTTCTCACGCAGGGCACGCGCTTCACGCGCATCCAGCGGCTTGCCGACATCCTTATTGTCTTCAGGTCGCTGCTTGGCCGCGTACTTTCTGGGCAGTTTGGTCGTGCTGTTCGGGTTGACCTGACCATCACGACCGATCGCCGGCGTGCTGCGCATGCTGACCCGCGTGGAGCCTTCGCGGCGGCCCTTGCCCGGCACGCTGGAGGACCAGTCGCTCCAGCTGGCAGAGTCCTTGCCCGCTCCCTTGCCTGCCGTCTCGCCCTTGCCACGCGGACGAGTCGGCTCGACAGCGGCCGTCGACTTGCGCTCGGCAGGCTTCTCGCTGACGCGCTTCTGGCTCGGCGCGGAATGCCCATGCACCTCATCCTTGACCTGCGCCTTGATGCTGGTCTTGGGCTTGGCAGTCGCGGAATGACGCTTGCCCTTGGCCTTGGGCGTCGCACTGTCATTGCGCACGCGAGGCTTGGCCCAGCCTTCACCGCGCTTGAGCTTCTCGCGCTTGGGCTTGGCCTGGGTCACCTCGACATCGCTGTCGCGCTTGACCTTCTGGTTGAGCTTGCGCAGTGACAGCAGGCGCTCACGCGGCATCGGCTTGGGCTCGCTGCGTTCGCGGGCGACCTCCTCCGACAACCACCACAGGCCTTTGTGCTCGACGGCAACCGACTGCGGAGCCGGCAGCGCGCCCTTGAGCACCTCGACCACTTCCTGCATGGCGGTGGAGAACTGACGATCGAACTGCCACGGCGGATTGATCACCAGCATGCCGGAGCCGTACATGCCGTGCTCGCCTTCCGGCGAATCGATCGTCAGCTCACTGCGCCACATCGGTGCCGGCGAATGCTTCTTGAGACGCTCGAGCAGATCATGCTGACGACCCGCCGGCAGCAGCGGATACCAGATCATGATGGTGGCATGACGTGACTTGCGCAGGGTCTCGACCACGACCTCGGCGACATCACGATAATCATTCTTCAGCTCATAGCTGGGGTCGATCAGCACGGCGACGCGCGGCGTGGTGACCGGCACGGCCGCCAACAGACCGGACAGACCATCCTGCTGACGACGCATGACCTTGCCGAGGCTGTCACGCTGCACCGGCGCCTGATCGAAGTGGTAGATCTCGCCCGGATGCAGCTCATAGGCCAACAGGCGATCGCCGCGACGCAGCGACTGGCTCAGCCACCAGGGCGAACCGGGATAGACGCTCAGCTCGCTGGCGCTGCCCTTGGCGGCATCCGGCTGCATGTCCGCCAGCCGTGCCAGCCAGCGAGCCAGCGGCTTGTCAGCTGACGGGGATTTCGGCTCACCCGCATCGGTCAACCAGCGATCACGCACCTGCCACAACGGCAGAACGCCCTGCTCGTATTCGCGCAGCTGTTCCGTCTCGCGGGCCGCCAGCGGATACCAGCCACGACCGGCGTGAGTGTCGATAAACGTAACGGGGGATTCTTTACGTAATAGCTGCTCGGCCAGGGTGGTGGCGAGCAGGTGCTTGTGCAGGTCGGCAAAATTGCCAGCGTGATAGGCGTGCTGATAGGCGAGCAAGAGCGCCTCCTTGATACGGCGATATCTGCCACATCCAGCGAGGCAGCAGATAGAAATCGGGGGGCGGCGACGAGAGGAAAACCAGACAAGGCCGCCGAAGGGGCTGAAGGATAGCAGAGATGATCACTTGTCACCCCAAAAGCCGTGCTTGCCAAGCAACGAGGCCCACGCAAATGCGCAGGCCTCGTGGTCATTCACCATCATGTCGCCATGACAGCTGATGGGTCTCAGCTTTCCATCGGCGTCAGCGTGATCTCGACGCGACGGTTCTGGGCGCGCCCGGAGGCGGTGTCGTTGGATGCCACCGGGCTGGCTTCACCATAACCGAGCATGTTCAGACGGTTGAAGGCGATGCCACCACTGGCCAGATAGTTGCCGACGGCCTGAGCACGCAGCTCGGACAGATTCTGGTTGTAGTTGCTGGCACCGGTGGAATCGGTATAGCCCGCGATGTTGACGCGAGTCTCGTCGTATTCCTTGAGCACGGTGATGACACCATCCATGACCGGCTGAATCTGGCCGGACAGGGTGCTGGAGTCGGAGCCGAAGGTGACGTTGGACGGCATGTTGAGGATGATCTGGTCGCCCACACGAGTCACGCTGACACCGGTGCCCTGCAGCTGATCGCGCAGCTTGGCTTCCTGAACATCCATGTAATAGCCGATACCACCGCCCGCGGCGGCACCCGCAGCGGCGCCGATCAGCGCCTTGTCGAGACGATGGTTACCACTCTTGGTCGCCCCGGCGATTGCGCCGACGACCGCGCCGATGCCGGCACCCTTCGCCGCACTGGAGGTCTGCTGCTCATTGGTATACGGGTTGGTCGTGGAACAACCCGCCATCGCGACGGCGGCTGCCAACGGCAGGGCCAGGAGTACAGACTTCTTCATGGTAACGCTCCCTATCTACACACTCATTAAAGGCAAGACGACAATTGCGCAAATAATCGTCATACCTCCGATAATGCCTGATCAATCAGGTGTCGAACATGGCCAGCAGGTCATTGAGGAACAATAAGCCCTGGGGCGTGGCGCGCAACAGCACGTCATCCTCAACGATGAGCCCGCGCGCGCGCGCCTGGCTCAGGCCCGGCTCCAATGCCTCGCGATCCAGCCCGGTCGTGCGGCGCAGATCCTCGAAGCTGACACCCCCGGTCAAGCGCAGTGCATTCATCATGAACTCCAGCGCCAGCTCATCGCGGTCAATTTCCTGCTGACCCGCCACGAACCCGCGAGGGTCCTGCATCCTGCGCAAGTACGCTTCAGGCTGACGACTTTTCCAATGGCGTTGGAGTTGCAACTCGCCGTTCAAGTTCCCTGCCGAGTCGGTCTTCAACAACGTCAACTTGCCATGCGCGCCCGCTCCGATGCCCAGGTAATCACCGAATTTCCAGTAATTGAGGTTATGACGCGCGCTGCGCCCTTCAAGGGCATAGGCGGAAATCTCGTAACGACGGAAACCGGCAGCCTCCAGCTCGGCGTGACCGTGATCCTGGATATCCCACAGCAGATCATCTTCCGGCAGTACCGGCGGGCGCGAATAGAACTCGGTATTCGGCTCCAGCGTCAATTGATACCAGGACAGATGGGTCGGCTTGAGTGCCAAGGCACGCCGGATATCATCCAGCGCGGTCTCCAATGTCTGGCCCGGCAGGCCATGCATCAGATCGATATTGAAATTGTCGAAGCCCGCCGCCCGTGCGCTGGCCACCGCGCGCCCGGCTTCTTCAGCGGAGTGGATGCGCCCCAGCACCTCGAGCTGCTCCGGCTGGAAGGTCTGCACGCCCAATGACAAGCGATTGATGCCGGCGGCGCGATAGGCGGCAAAGCGGCCCTGCTCCAGCGTGCCGGGATTGGCCTCCAGCGTGACCTCGCAGTCGGCAGAGAACGTCATGCGCGCCCGCAGGCCATCGAACAGTCGCTGGTAAGCCGCCCCGCTCAGCAGACTCGGCGTGCCGCCGCCAATGAAGATGCTTTGCAATTCACGCTCGGGCTGACCCTGCAACAACTGCAGGTCCTGATCGAGATCGGCCAGCAGCGCCGTGATGTACTCCTCTTCAGGCAAGCCGGCATCACGCCCGACCCCGTGGGAGTTGAAGTCACAGTAGGGGCACTTGCGCACGCACCACGGCACGTGAATATAGAGCGACAGAGGCGGCAGGTTCGCGGCGGACATCACGCCTGACCGCTCTGCGCGGCAAGCGCCTCGAGCAACTGCTGCATCGCACGTCCCCGGTGGCTGAGACGGTTCTTGGTCTCGGCATCCAGGGCCGCGGCGGTCATGCCATGCTCCGGCAGCCAGAAAAGCGGGTCATAGCCGAAGCCACCCTCGCCTTGTGGCGCGTCAAGGACACGTCCCTCCCAACTGGCCTGAACGATGATCGGCACCGGGTCTGCCGCATGGCGCAGATAGACGAGCACGCACCAGTAGCGCGCCGTACGCGCTTGCTCAGGCACGCCCTCAAGCGCTGCCAACAGGGCGGCGTTGTTGTCACCATCACCGCTACCTTGCTGACGCCGCGCGGCAAAGCGTGCGGAATAGATGCCCGGCTCCCCGCCCAGCGCATCGACTTCGATCCCGGAATCATCTGCCAGCGCCGGCAGGCCGGTGACCTCTGCGGCGTGGCGCGCCTTGATCAACGCATTCTCGACGAAGGTCAGCCCTGTCTCTTCGGCGTCACTCACTCCCAGCTGCCCTTGAGGCATCGGTTCGATCCCCAGCGGTGCGAGCAAGTGGGAAAATTCACGTAGCTTGCCGGCATTGCCACTGGCCAGTACGAGAGAAGAAGCGGACATGTGAATCTCCGGGGTAGGAACAACGAGAATGCGGCCGCGTGTGAGTCACACGGGCGAGGCGCTTGCAGCACCCCATTCTAGCGCGTGAGTCCGGTGCGTACACGCGAGGGGTCTGCGCCAGGCACGACTGAGATCCATGATGTCATGGGCCGATGTCACTCATGTGCTCAACTTGAAGACTGACAGGCCGATACAGGCTATCTGCCTCAGCGCGGGCTAATGCCTGTGCAGGATTTGTCTGTGCCTCGCGGCTCAAGCAAGTAAACATCAACCGAAAAAAACCCGTAACTCGATGTTTTGTATAGCCTTTAAGTGGGAAATAAAAGAAATGGGCGTTATGCCATCTAACACTATGCGCAGCGCCAGCCCCCAGGTGTCACTCGACTAGACTTCAAGACAACCATCGAATCACCGTGGATTCATGTCTCCGCCTCAGCCTGCTGATGATGAGCCCCCCAAAACGCTTGCGACAGGAGCGCCCCATGACTGCTACCAGAGTCCTGTTCGTGACAAGCCCTTCACCGCAGACCGAACTGTTCGTCGAGTACCTGCAAGAGACACTGAAATGTGTCGTCGAGGCCTGCCACCATGAAGCCCCACTGCCGTCATCTCCCTGCCTGGTGCTGATCGACAGCACCCAGTGCAGTCTGGCCCAGATGATGCGATGGAGCCATATCGACAAGATCGCTGCCTTCAATGTCGAACATGAAGACGATGCCATCTCCCCGCCTTATTCACGAGTGCCCTGATCAGGCGGCTTGAAGTGGCTGGCCGTTGGGTTCTCGCACCAGGGGCGCTATCTACGCCGTAACGGCCCGCTGAATCATGCCCAAATGCTGCTCTTCTGTCG
>NZ_JADPPY010000149.1:0-253 GCF_018340035.1 Cobetia sp. MC34 | reverse complement strand
GCCTTCCTGTTTGGCCAATTCCGGGATGGTCATGCTCATAGGCGGCGCCATCTTCTTGAGGATGGCTTCCTTACGCTCTGTGGAATAACGCACGTTGATCACCTCTCAATCCGTTTAGGTGACAACTCAGGGAAAATGCATGAAAAACCGCTCTACGACGGGCCTCGTAGCGCTTTACCAAAAGGACCTCATGTGGTCATTTAGCAGCTTTCGCTCATGGATGATCCGATGCTGACACCGTCTCTTATGCACC
>NZ_JADPPY010000148.1:0-253 GCF_018340035.1 Cobetia sp. MC34 | reverse complement strand
TGGTGCATAAGAGACGGTGTCAGCATCGGATCATCCATGAGCGAAAGCTGCTAAATGACCACATAATGTCCTTTTGGTAAAGCGCTACGAGGCCCGTCGTAGAGCGGTTTTTCATGCATTTTCCCTGGCACGCGCCTCATCGATCAGCTGTATGGCGTCCTGGCGATCTGTGGTGCTGATCATTCGTCCTCGTCCCCCCAGATCGCTCGGGCCTTTTTTCGCAATGTCAGTAGTGCGGCGGTTTCCGCCAGCG
>NZ_JADPPY010000147.1:0-253 GCF_018340035.1 Cobetia sp. MC34 | reverse complement strand
CCTGGCACTCTATCGCAAGCGCGGCAGCGCCGAAGCGCACATGGGCGAGGTGAAGTCGGCGCTCGACGTGCATCTCTCGTCGACCGATCGCGGTGCCTCCACCGTCCAGGACGTGATGGCCCGCAATCGGTAGTTGTCAAGAAATCTGTCGCCTCTGAGTTCCTTCAAGCCGCCTGTTTTTCCGGTTCGGCGACGGTGACCTGGAGCTCCCGCTCCGGGTTAAGCGACACGGTGCCAACCGGCGTCCAGTTGC
>NZ_JADPPY010000146.1:0-253 GCF_018340035.1 Cobetia sp. MC34 | reverse complement strand
ATGGTGAGCAGCACCACCGTGGCCGCGCTCGCGCTCCACGTCCCAAGGGCGACCCCCAGCGACACCGGGTGACACGCCCCAATGCCTGTTGGAGCTGGGACGTGACCTACTTACCGACCCAGGTGCGCAGGGAAAATGCATGAAAAACCGCTCTACGACGGGCCTCGTAGCGCTTTACCAAAAGGACCTCATGTGGTCATTTAGCAGCTTTCGCTCATGGATGATCCGATGCTGACACCGTCTCTTATGCACC
>NZ_JADPPY010000145.1:0-253 GCF_018340035.1 Cobetia sp. MC34 | reverse complement strand
GGTGCATAAGAGACGGTGTCAGCATCGGATCATCCATGAGCGAAAGCTGCTAAATGACCACATGAGGTCCTTTTGGTAAAGCGCTACGAGGCCCGTCGTAGAGCGGTTTTTCATGCATTTTCCCTGACCGGCGTCCAGTTGCGGGTCTTGCCGCTCCAACGGGCGGGGTTGGCCTCACGGGCTGCCTGATTGATGGCATGGCGCTTGGCCAGCACCTCGGTATCTTCTCCAGCGTGGCGCTGTGCCGGTGTTA
>NZ_JADPPY010000144.1:0-253 GCF_018340035.1 Cobetia sp. MC34 | reverse complement strand
CTTGGCGTAGTCGGGATAGAAGACCTTGTGAGACTGAGCAGAAGCTGCTGGATCAGGTTGTCGAGGCGCATACCGTCAGTAACGGCTCTGCCGGCGCTCGCAGCATTGCAAAAATGGTCACGCAGGCTGAAGTGGACCCCATCCTTTGGACCACCTGACGGGTCGTCTAAGCTCGGATCAGGTCATCATCGGCGTCAGGCCGCCTGGGTCAGTGGTTGAGAGAAGTACGCTTCATCAGGTGTGGCATCGTCCA
>NZ_JADPPY010000143.1:0-253 GCF_018340035.1 Cobetia sp. MC34 | reverse complement strand
CCACCCGCAACTGGACACCGCGCCGGACAGTCTGGCTGAACCCCGACCAGGAAGACCCGCTGGTTCAACAGGATCAGCGATTAGAAGCCGCCTGATTACAGGTTCCAACAAGCTTGACAGACATCGGGGGCAGAGCTCGACGCAATCGCCATGCCGGTTGCCAGCCCAGTGGAACTTGCCCTGGTTCAGGCGCCTGGCGCACAGCCAGATGCCCAGACCATCGTGGACCAGCACCTTCATGCGGTTGCCACGC
>NZ_JADPPY010000142.1:0-253 GCF_018340035.1 Cobetia sp. MC34 | reverse complement strand
CCAGTGCCATGGCCTGCTCGGGGCAGAGCTCGACGCAATCGCCATGCCGGTTGCCAGCCCAGTGGAACTTGCCCTGGTTCAGGCGCCTGGCGCACAGCCAGATGCCCAGACCATCGTGGACCAGCACTGAAGTGGACCCCATCCTTTGGACCACCTGACGGGTCGTCTAAGCTCGGATCAGGTCATCATCGGCGTCAGGCCGCCTGGATCAGTGGTTGAGAGAAGTACACTTCATCAGGTGTAGCATCGTCTA
>NZ_JADPPY010000141.1:0-253 GCF_018340035.1 Cobetia sp. MC34 | reverse complement strand
AATGCCAGTCAGTTAAGCCTATTCTCCATAAGCTGATCATGAGACCTTCCTGTGCCAGGTACACTTATTATGGGAAGGTCTCATGCATTTCAGCGACGCCATTGATGCCATTGCCAAGGCGGCACCCTGAAGTGGACCCCATCCTTTGGACCACCTGACGGGTCGTCTAAGCTCGGATCAGGTCATCATCGGCGTCAGGCCGCCTGGGTCAGTGGTTGAGAGAAGTACGCTTCATCAGGTGTGGCATCGTCCA
>NZ_JADPPY010000140.1:0-253 GCF_018340035.1 Cobetia sp. MC34 | reverse complement strand
CCACCCGCAACTGGACACCGCGCCGGACAGTCTGGCTGAACCCCGACCAGGAAGACCCGCTGGTTCAACAGGATCAGCGATTAGAAGCCGCCTGATTACAGGTTCCAACAAGCTTGACAGACATCGCGGAATCTGTCAACATAGTTGGCACATGAAGTGGTTCTGGCTTTTTAAAATCCTACTGCCTGCGGTGCCGGATCCCGCTCCGGATTCAGATGCACTATCTCCGGCAGATCGAGTTTCCGGATGTCGC
>NZ_JADPPY010000013.1:0-105677 GCF_018340035.1 Cobetia sp. MC34 | reverse complement strand
TAGACGATGCTACACCTGATGAAGTGTACTTCTCTCAACCACTGATCCAGGCGGCCTGACGCCGATGATGACCTGATCCGAGCTTAGACGACCCGTCAGGTGGTCCAAAGGATGGGGTCCACTTCACTTCTGCAAAACGCGCTTCCCGCAAAGAATTCACAATACGAGCAGACGAATCACTACCTTAAGCGCGATCGTTGGAACGATACAAGGCTCGGCAGCCAACGACGCGCATGAAAAAGCCCCCGCCATTCGTGAAAAATGACGGGGGCTTTTCATGACGCATGCGCAGCTCAGAAGCTAGCGATCAGAAGCTAGCGATCTCTTCCGGACGCAGGAAGCGACATTCGCCCGGCTCCAGCTCCGGGTCCAGCTCGACAGCCCCGATGGCTTCGCGATGCAGGGCTTCGACGTGATTGCCGATGGCAGCGAACATGCGCTTCACCTGGTGGTAACGGCCTTCGGTGATCCACAGCAGGCCCACGGTGGCGGTTTCCATCTCGAGGCGCGCCGGACGGGTCGGCTTCTCTTCGCCATCCAGCATCAGGCCGTGATCGAAGTCCTCCACGGCGCGCGCCAGCTCATCGCCTTCCAACGGGCGCGCCAGAGTGACGCGATAGCGCTTGGCACAGGCCTTCTTGGGCGAGGTGACGCGGTGGTTCCACTGGCCATCGTCAGTCATCAGCACCAGGCCGGTGGTGTCGACATCGAGACGCCCGACGATGCTCAGGCGCTCGACATTGGGCAGATCGATCAGGTCATGCGCGCGCTCATAGAGGCCCGGCTTGCTGGTGCATTCCACATTGGCCGGCTTGTACAGCATCAGATAGCGCAGCCCCATCAGCTCCAAGTGCTCGCCATTCCATTCGACGCGCATGCCATCCTTGACGGCGCTCGCGGTGTTCTTGACTACCTCACCATCCACGGTGACATCGCCGCGGTGCACGACCTTCTTGGCATCGCTACGGCTGAGATCCGTGGTTTCGGCAAGGAATTTGTCCAGGCGCATCAGGCCTCCAGAGTGAAATGATCGGCGTCCATCCACGCCGGAAACTTGGTTCGAAACTCGTCGAGCGCGCCGCGTTCAAGCGTCACGGTCTCGATGAAGGGCTGGTCTGGCGCAGGGTCGAGGATGGGCTCGCCCTTGAAGTCGCAGACCATGGAGTCGCCGGTATAGTGCAGCCCGTTGGCGTCGTCACCCACACGGTTGACGCCCACCACGTAGGCCAGATTCTCGATGGCGCGCGCCTGCAGCAGCGTACGCCAGGGGTGACGCCGTACGCCCGGCCAGTTGGCCACGCACAGCAGCAGGTCATATTCAAAGGCGCTGTCGGCGGCGGTCTCGGCGGCACTCACGCCACCGATGACAGGACGCTGACGCAGCCAGGTCGGGAAGCGCAGGTCATAGCAGACCGAGAGCTGAATCCGAAAGCCGTTGAGCTCGACCAGCACCCGCTCATAGCCCATGCCATAACGCTCATGCTCACCGGCCATGCGGAACAGATGACGCTTGTCGTAGTGCGTCACTTCACCGTCGGGCGTGGCCCACAGCATGCGGTTGTAACACTCGCCGTCATCCAGCACCGCGATGCTTCCGGTCATCACGCAACCACGGGTGATGGCCTGTGCCTTGAGCCAGTCGACGCTCTCGCTGGACTCCATCGGCTGCGCCATCTCACGCGAATTCATGGTGAAGCCGGTGGCGAACATCTCGGGCAGCACGATCAGATCGGTTGCGGCATTGCGGCCATCGGTGCCCATGACCAGGCCAGCGGCATCCAGCTGCTCGCCGAGCAGGCGACAGTTCTCCGCCGGGTCTTCCCAGCGCAGGTCCGCCTGCACCAGGCTGACACGCAGTGTCGCCCCTCGCGAGGCATCGCCAGCATTCGCTTGCGAGGAAGTCGCCTGTGGCTGTGTCGTCATGGTCGTCGTGCCTCCCTGCTGACTGAATGGACGCTTGAGTGGCAACTGGCGGATTCGCGGCGGCGTGAGCCTTGCCCACCCTGCCGCTGGTCGTGCCACGCCTTGAAAGCGCTCATTCTACCGTCTGTGGCGATCAGATGTGAGAGGCAAAGCATGATCTGTCGTCGCCGTACCGCTCAGCGTGCGCACGAATCCCCGGCGGCGGGTGTGAGCATCAGAAGCCAGTGATATATTGGCGATGAACGCAAAGTCGCCACGCCAGGTTGCGGCGACGCCAGTTCACCGCGAGCTTGCTCGCCCCCTTCCCATTCCGACTCACAGGAGAGCTTCATGCCTCAGCTTCGCTTCCACGGTGTCACGCCTGCCCGTCTTGCCCCTGTCTCGCGCGCACTGATCGATCAGCTGAGCGAAGCGACCGCCACCGCGCGCGACGAATTCACGCTGGAATGCATCACCACCCAGTATGTGTTCGATGGTCAGCTCGTCGATGCCTTCCCCTTCGTCGAGGTGCTGTGGTTCGAACGTGGCCAAAAGGTGCGCGACCTGTGCGCCCAATCCATCGCGCAGGCCATGAATGAGGCCGGCTACCCGGAGGCCGAAAGCTTCTTCATCGCCCTTGAACCTTCGGGCTACTACATAGCAAGCAAGCCACTGGCGCAGAACGCAGACAAGCCACTGGCGCAGGATGGTTCGAGCGACTCCGCATGAGGCGGGAGCAGGCAAGCCCCTGCGCCGAGAGTCTGGCGCAGGCGCGCCGCGAGAGCGCCAAGGGTGTCGGCTTCGGGCTGGGCGCCTATGTGATGTGGGGCTGTTTTCCGCTCTACTTCGCGCTGTTCGAGGGCATTCCCGCCTGGGAAGTGCTGCTGCACCGCATCCTGTGGAGCTGCGTGTTCATGGTGCTGCTGATCAGCGCCATCCGACGCTGGTCGCCGGTGCGCGCCGCCTTCGCCGAACCCCGCAAGCTTGTGCCGGTGCTGGCCTGCTCGATCCTGATCGCGCTCAACTGGGGTATCTACATCCACGCGGTGGAGGTGCATGAGGTACTGCAGGCAAGCTTGGGTTACTTCATGACGCCGCTGGTCAATGTCGGGCTGGGCATGCTGTTCCTGAAGGAGCGCCTGACGCGCGTGCAGCTGTTCGCGCTGGGGCTGGCCGTTCTCGGCCTGAGCCTGCAGCTGATCGGCCTGACGAAACTGCCGTGGATCACGCTCTCGCTGGCCGTCACCTTCGGCACCTACGGGCTGCTCAGAAAGCGCATCGCGCTGGATGGCCTGTCGGGCCTGCTGGTCGAGACGATGATGCTCGCGCCACTCGCGCTGCTGCTGATCGGCGGTCAGTGGTTCTCCGGCGAATCGCACTTCACGGCCAGCGATGTCGGCCCGCTGGGGCTACCCGCCAGTGTGCTGATGATGTCCAGCGGCGTGCTCACCGCGCTGCCGCTGCTCGCCTTTGCCGGCGCGGCGCGTCGCCTGCGCCTCGCCACGGTGGGCTTTCTGATGTACATCAACCCGACCATGCAGTTTCTGATCGCGCTGCTGATCTTCAAGGAAACCCTGCATCCGACGATGCTGATCACCTTCGTGCTGATCTGGAGTGGTCTGGCGCTCTATACCGCCTCAACATTTTTCCAGCATCGCGCCCGGCAGCGCGGCTGACATCACCCTTGAACTGACACCACGAACCAAAGCGAGGATGCCCAGCCATGCCAGACCCTGCTGCAGACTCCGTGAGCAGCCGCCTGTTGCGCTTTCTGCCGCGCCTGCTGGCCTTCGCCCTGCGCGTCATCGGACAGTTCATTGCCAACCGTGGCGTGCTGCTGGCCGGTGGCGTCGGCTACAACATCCTGCTGTCCAGCGTGCCGCTGTTCGCCTTGCTCTGCGTACTGCTGACGCACCTGGTGGATGAAACGCGCCTGATGAGCATCATCGCCATTCAGGTCCAGCATCTGGGGCCGGGCCAGGAAGACATTCTGCTGGACGCGGTGCGCAAGCTGCTGGCCAATCGCGAGGTGATCAGCTGGATCGGCATGGGCGGCTTGCTGTTCTTCGCCGGGCTGGCCTTTCGCATGCTGGAAGACGCCATCGCGCTGATCTTCCATCAGCATCCGGTGATTCGTAAGCGCAGCGCCTGGATTTCCGCCCTGTTGCCCTACGCCTTCGTGATGGTGCTGGGCGCGGGCCTGCTGGCGCTGACCCTGCTGGTGGCGCTGGCTTCGGCGATGAATGACGCCCTGACACTGCTGACCGGTATCGAGCTGACCCTGGGCGATGCCGGCAGCGAGGTAATCTATCTGATCAGCATCGTCGGCATGTTCGGGCTGTTCAGCGCCATCTACAAGATACTGCCCCAGACCCGCGTCTCGACCCGCCGCGCGTTGGTCGGTGGCTTGGTCGCGGCCACCCTGTGGGAGCTGACGCGTCTCGCCTTGAGCTGGTACTTCACCCACCTGTCCTTCGTCGGTGCCGTCTACGGCTCGCTGGCGACGCTGATCGTGCTGCTGCTGGGGCTGGAGATCGGCGCCGTGATCCTGCTGCTCGGCGCCCAGGTGATCGCCGAACTGGAGCAGTGCTCACGCGAGAATATTCGCTGGTACCGCACGCCGGATCGCAAGCCACTGACGCGCCTGCAATCCCGCCGCAATGCCATGCAGCATGCCGGCGAGGTCAGCGAGGATGAGGAAATGGCAATGAACCCAGACAGGGGGTCAGGCAGTGGGTCAGGCAGTGGTTCAGAAAACGACTCAGAAAGCGGCTCGGACAAGCGCTAGTACACGCCCTCGGAAAGCTCACCGCACACAACGAAAAAAACCGCCCCGAAGGGCGGTTTTTTCATGCTCGCATCGCAGAGATGAAACTTGAGGTCACGCGAGTCGTTTCTGTCGTGGTCGACGCCTCAGTTGACCAGCGAGGCTTCCAGCGAGATCTCGGCGGTGAACAGCTTGGATATCGGGCAGCCGCCCTTGGCCTTCTCGGCGGTGGATTGGAAGTCTGCCTCGCTGATGCCCGGCACATCGGCCTTGGTCACCAGGGCAACCTTGGTCACGCTGAAGCCGCTGTCGTCCTTGTCCAGATGGACGGTGGCGGTGGTATCGATGGCCTTGGGCTCATGACCCGCCTCGCCCAGCATCATCGAGAGCGCCATCGAGAAGCAGCTGGCGTGAGCAGCCCCGATCAGCTCTTCGGGATTGGTGCCGGCGCCATCTTCAAAGCGTGTATTGAAGCCGTAAGGCTGATCCTTGAGCGCACCACTTTCACTGCTGACAGTGCCTTTCCCCTGCTTGACGCTACCTTCCCAATGCGCGGAACCGGTTTTCTTGATCGTCATGCCTGTCTCCTTGACCTGGGTGAACACTCAGGGCCGTTGCCCTGTACCAATCACATTGTCATGGCGCGTCGCGACTTCAAGGGGCGCCTGCCCTTTTGCCATCAGAAGTGTCTGATCGATCGCGTGTCGGCTGCGCCTCAATCGAGTGAGCAAGACACGCCACCCACCCCGGCGAGTGCGCCGGCCGCCACGGCCCAATTATTGAACAAGAGTTGAATTCGCGCCGCGTGCCCCGATAACTGTTCTATCGATTACCTGGCGCGCAACGCCGAGTGCAATCACTCACGTCATCCTCTCATGTCTGGCATCGTGCGCTCGCAAGCTGGCGCAGCATTCGCCGACACCTCATACGTCGCCGGTGAATCCCTCACCCGCGCGGCTGCCGACACCGGCAGCCAGACCCGCAAGGAGTCCCCTCATCATGTTCTACAAGACCTCGACAGACATCACTGACGACAACGCCCCTCTCCATGGCCAGCGCTCTGGTCTGCTCTCAGGCAAGCGCCCTGCCGCGAGCACCCGCCTGCGCCGTGGCATCGGCGCCGCCGCAGTGATGCTGGGCCTGCTGGGCCTCTCCCCGGCCCAGGCCTTCGACGAGATGAACACCGAGACTGGGACCAGCGGCGCGGCCTCTTCCCAGCATTCCTCGCAGGGCCAGCCAACGCCCAGCCACTCCAAGCGCACCGCAGACGGCGCAGCTGACGGCGCAGCTGACAACGGCGCGCACTATCAACAGAACGAACAGCCCGAAGCAAGTCAGCAAGACAAGGACAACGCCACGCGCCAGGTACAGAAAAGCCTCGATGGCGGCGAGATCGGCAGCCAGGGCGGCCGACACGCCAATACCGGCCAGGCCAAGCCGACCGAGAACTGGTTCGGCTGCCCGCCCTCCGGCAGCAGCAAGCAGAACGCCCAGTGCGACGGCAAGTGATCGTCAGCACTGAGCACTCGCCATAGGCACGATTGGCGCTGATGACGCAGGCCCCGCAACCCACGGTTGCGGGGCCTGCGTCGTTGCGCGCATATGCTTATGTGCATGGAAAGCAGCACTGCGTTGCCACTTCATGCAGCAACCCTGAATTATTTGAGAAAAAATCTCGCAAATTCAGTCAATTACATGCACAGGTTGTCAAAACGACAACACTCTCCTTCCAGCGTTCCGGCTTGTGACACCCAGGTGCGGCAGGCACGATATAGGGCATGCAGATGATCCGTCGATCATTCATTCAGGCCACCGCACTGCGTCGATCTTCACCTCTTTGTGCACGCAGACGCTCAGGGCCTACGACCGGATACGACAGCGGAATGCTTTCCGCGGGAGACGTACTAGATGACAGACACCACCGCACTGTTCACCCCCCATGCCTTCGCAGGGCTTGAGCTCAGCAATCGCCTGGTGCTCGCCCCGATGACGCGTACCAGCGCGCAGGATGACGGCCAGGTGCACTTCGACATGGTCGATTACTATCGCGATTTCGCGCGGGGCAACTTCTCGCTGCTGATCACCGAAGGCATCTACACCGATGAAGCCTTCAGCCAGGGCTACGCCAACCAGCCGGGGCTGGCCAACCAGGCGCAGCAGGACAGCTGGCGTCCGGTGGTCGACGCCGTGCATCAACAAGGTGGCCGTATCATCGCCCAGCTGATGCATGCCGGCGCCCAGACCCAGCACAACCGCTTCAAGGATGAGGTCGTCGCCCCCTCCAAGAGCCGCGCCAGTGGCGAGATGCTCAGCTTCTACGGTGGCTCCGGCCCCTTCCCGCTGGCCCGCGAGATCAGCGAAGCGGAGATCCATGACGCGATCGCCGGCTTTGCCACCAGCGCCCATCGCGCCAAGGAAGCCGGCTTCGATGGTATCGAGCTGCATGGTGCCAACGGCTACCTGATCCACCAGTTCATCAGTGAGCGCTTCAATCAGCGTGACGATGCCTGGGGCGGCGACGCCATCGCGCGTCTGGCCTTCCCGCTGGCAGTCATCCGCAGCGTGCGTGAGGCGGTCGGCGCCGACTTCGCCATCGGCATGCGCCTGTCCCAGGGCACCGTGACCGAACCGAACCTCACCTGGCAGGGCGGACCTGACGAGTCCCGCGAGCGCTTCGCCAAGCTGATGGAGGCCGGGCTGGATTTCCTGCACCTGACCGGCAGTGATGTCGATGCCCCCGCCTTCCCCGAGGCAGACGACGAGTGCGAGCGCAGTCTCAGCCTGACCGCACTGGCGGCACAGGTGCGCAGCGAGAAGGCCGCCGAGGTGAGTCTGATCACCAATGGCAATGTCGCCAGCGTCGCGAAGGCGCAGGCCGCCCTGCAGCACGCGGATCTGGTCGCCATCGGTCGCTCGGCGCTGGCCAATCATGACTGGCCCAAGCGCGTACAACGCGGCACCTGCCTCACCGAGTTCGACTTCTCGATGCTGTCGCCGCTGGCCACGCTGGCCAACGAGGAAGACTGGCGCATCGCCAATGACAAGCCTGCCAACTGCGAGGGTCGCTGCTGATAGCGGCTGACAGGCAAGACACAAAGAGCCCCGCCAGTCACTGGCGGGGCTCCTTGCGTTGGGAACTGGTCTCTTCTCGACCTGACCTCAGATATACAGCCACTGATCCCACTCAGGCCTTCAAGAGAGTTCCACTACTGAAGGCCAAGGCCGTCATGGCGGTCATGCCGGCCTTTGTCATGCGTCCAGAATGTCCACCTGGAGCGACGCCTGCTTCGTCAGGACATCCCACCCGGGGCGATTGCTCATCATCGGTTTCTCTCAGCAGTGACGGATACTGCTGCGCCCACCCAGCCAACTCCTCAAGCCCTGTCGCAAGACTGACACTGGGGCGAAAGCCGGTCAGCGTCTCGAGTGTCGAGGTATCTGCCCAGGTACGCTCGACATCCCCTGGCTGCATCGGCAGCAGACGCTTGCGAGCCGGGACACCCAGCGCTGCCTCGAGGCCATTGATGAAGTTCCCCAATGCGATGGGCTCACCACGCCCGAGGTTCAGGACACGCGAGGGAGCGGCATTCATTTCCTGCGTCGGCGGCAGGTGCATAAGCCGGTAGATGCCCTCCACGATATCACTGACATGGGTGAAATCACGTGCCATCTGTCCATGGTTGTAGACATCGATCACCTCGTCGGCCAGCAGCTTGCGTGCGAAACGAAGTGGCGCCATGTCCGGGCGCCCGCGGGCGCCATAAACGGTAAAGAAGCGTAGCCCTGTCACCGGTAAACCATAGAGATGCGCGTAGCTGTAAGCCATCAATTCATTTGAGCGCTTCGTGGCAGCGTACAGCGAGAGCGGGCGTACACCCGCCTGGGATTCCTGCAGAGGCTGACGGGTATCATCCCCGTAAACGGAACTGCTGGAAGCATAGAGCAAATGGCTCGGGGCCGTGTCACGACAAGCCTCAAGAAGATTGACGAAGCCGACCAGGTTGCTGTCGACATAATCAAAAGGCTGAGTGATGGAGTGGCGCACCCCAGCCTGGGCCGCCAGATTGACGACGACATCAAACTCCTCTTCCTGCATCAATGTGCGAAGCGCCTCACGTTCGACAAGATCCAGCTTGACGAAGCGAAAGCTGCCCAGCCGGCGTTCATTCCCGGGGGCAGCAACGCACTGCCTGGCAAGTGCTTCGAGACGTGTCAGGCGGTGCTGCTTCAGCGCCAACGGATAGTAGGGGTTGAGATTGTCGAGACCGACGACCTGCAGGCCTTCCTTCAAGAGTCGCTCACACAGAGCAGCACCAATGAAACCTGCAGCCCCAGTTACCAGTATCTTCATGCTCATCGTTTCTCCTGAGCGGTCATGACCAACGCCGTTGGTGCTGATGAGGGGCCGCCCAATGCCGCTGCGGGTACCGTCAATAATCGGTGGCGTCCCTGATGAAAGACCGGCGTGGCATTGGCTCCATCGTCTACTGCCGCCTGACACCAATCACGCATGCCGGCCAGAGGGCCTCGCGTGTCGGGTAGACGCAGACATTTGTCAGCCTCGATTATCAGCCAGCCATCGGGATACGCTGTCTGCCAGGAATCCAGCTGACTCGAATCGCGCTTCAACTGCTTCAGCGGTTGGGTCAGTCGCCCCAGAAATTGCCAGGTTGCCTGATAGTCCCAGCCAACGACGGCCACCTCCTGGCCTTCCTGTTGATGGTGCTGAACCCATTGAGCCAGGGCAGTCTGATCCAGACGTGGCCATAACGGACGTAATGTCAGGGCCAGCAAGCAGGTCACCAGCAACACGCTACCCAGCGCCAGTCGCCGCTGAGCATTCAGCGCGCTATTGCCCAGTGACTCAGCGGCAGGTGTTTGAGCCGTGATGGAGCGTCTCGCCTCATCCACGGAAGGCCATAGCCATACCATCAAGGCCAGCAAGCTAGCTCCTGCCATGAGACACGCAAGGCTTGCGTTGCCCGAAGCCACCAGCGCTGCATGGGTCGGCAGAAATGAGGCATCAGTCAGCCAGCCTGCGGGCATGACGATGACCGACAACGCCAGGCTTGTCAGTCCCAGGCCACCGCTGATCATCGCCAGCAGTTTCAGCGATGTGCGAGCCGGAGGCTGGCGCAGAGCAGCCCAGGCCAGCAGCAGACTCACCGGTACCAGTAGCGGCATCAGATAATGCACTTGCTTGCCGGAGATAAGTGAAAAGACCAGCAGTGCGCCCAGTGCCCAGAAGCGTCCCAGCTTCAGCAAGGGTTGCTCTGACGCTGGCCGCCGAGCAACCGAGGCCAGAAACCCCTCGATCAGCAATCGCGGGCGCAGGCTGAGCGGGAAGATCAACACCGCCAGCCACGGTAGATACCACCATGGCGGTCGAGCATGATCCTGCGCGGAGACGACGCGGTTTGCCGTCTGGCCCCATAGCAGATCCTCGACATAGTCGGGAGGGCCAGTGATGACAGCGGGAAGCAACCAGATGCACAACACCGCGATGCCCAGCAGCAGGCTCAACACCCAACCGCGCCACTCACAGACCCACACCTCGCGGGCTTGTGCTTGCGTCCACCAGGGGCGCGAGCCGACCACCAACAGAAACCACAAGAGTGCGACCGGCCCTTTGGCCAGCAAGGCCAACCCCAGCCACACACCACTCTCGAGCACGACGCTCAGGCTGAACGGCTGCGCTCCCTGTGGTGTACACCAGGGACGCAACGCGCCCAGTAGACACGTCGTCAACAGCACATCGAACATCAAGGCCTGGCTATAGAGCACCCACATCAGACAACCGGCGAGTATCCAACGCACCATGCGTACCCAAAGTTCATGTCTCTGCCGTTCGGCATCGGCCAGGCCAGTGGCCGGCCACAGGGTGCGGGCGACACGCCCTATCTGCCAGATACCCAGCAGACTGACCAGCGGCATCACCAATCTTGGCCAGACATTATTGACTCCAAAGACCCCCCATCCGGCGTGAATCAACCAGAACAACAGTACCGGCTTGTCAGCGTAGGCCGCCCCGTTCATGGTCGAGACGAACCCACTGCCGGCATGCCACATCTCCCATGCCACCGAGACATAGCGAGTTTCATCGATGGGCAGATAGGGTCGTGCCAGCGCTGCTGACATCAGCAACACTCCCCATAGCGTCCAACATATTCGCTCGCTGGCATTCAGGTTGATCAACGAATGGGAGCCTCTTCCCACCAGGGATATCGCACATGAAAGTTGCTTCTGACACTTCATGGCTGAACCTCCGGCATCAGAGTATGTCGCTGGGGAAGTCCGATCAGCTGTGCCGCTTCATTCGAGACCGAGGTCGGTGCCAGATACATCGGCGCAGCATCGGGATTGCCCTGACATTTCACAGCCGCGCTGCCAGGTAGCAGTACCCATTGCTCATCCGGCTCATTCAATGTGATGGCCTGTGCGCCATCCAGACAGGCATGCCGCTTGAGCTTGCGGGGTGTCAACAAGGCCCAGCGGTTCTGCGGGGCCTCCTTCAGCCATGCATAGAGGCGCGAGAATTGGTCTTCCTCCGGCGTCTTGTAACCGAAGTGCCACAATGGCTGACGCGCCTGCAGGATGTATTGCTCACGAAAATCGGGAATAGCCAATGCCTGGTAATCGCTCTTCTCGGCAACCTGCGCCATCAGTACGGCAGGATTGCGAACCGGGTCCATCAATCGTGCCCCCCAGGTGCCCCACAGACTCCAGAACACCACGAGCCAAATCCCCAAGGCCAACAAGCCGTTCCGTGGTTTCAGCCAGGCACAGAGCGCGATACCGCTGACACCCAGCAGCCCCCACCACCCCCACGGCACCACCCCCTCCTTTGCAGCAAGCGTCACCAATGCCGGGTACCCGAAGACACCGAGCAGTGCCGCGATCAGGAAGATGCCTGCCAGTCCGGCGCAAAGTGCAAACCCCAGCCAGGAGACATGAGGCTTACGTGACAACCCCGGCAACATGGGTGCCAGGCCGATCACCAACAGCGGCAGCGCCGGCAGGATATAGACTCCCCGCTTGCCTAGAGACAACGAGAAGAAGACCACCATCAATGCCGCACCCACCAGGGGCAGCCAGACTCGTAGATCGCGGCGCGAGAAGCGGCGAGCGAGTGCCTTCGGCCACGAGGGTAGCGTCAGCAGCAGCGGCATCCATGCCCAAGGAATCACACTGGTCAGGAAGTAATGCCAAGGCTTCAGATGATGCCAGCTGTCGGTGTATCGCTCAGCGGTCTGCTTGAGCAGGATGTTGTCGCGATAGGCGGCAAGCTCCGAATCGCCGGACACGAAGGACATCACCAGCATCGGCCCTACCCAGAGCAGCGGAGCCGCCAGTATCCAGCAGAGTCCGATCAGCAGCTCGCGTGATGTCAGCTGCCCTGCGCGACGACCACTGCTGCGCCAAGTCGATGCGTGACGCGCAGCCATCAGCCAGAAAGGCAACATCAGCAACGGCAGGAACCCGACCCCCTTGGTGAGGATGCCAATCCCCATCGCAAAGCAGCCGAGATAGAAATAGCGCACGCCATCATTGAGCAATGCATGCCGCAACAATCCCCAGCTACCCAGCAGGATGAAAGCCGTGACCAGCATGTCGATCTGAGCCGTACGAGCCTGCAGGATGAACTGCACTGACGCGAGCAACCACAGCCCGGCAATGAAGGCTGTGTGCCGGCCATGCAGGCGGCGAATCAGGTCCACGCTCAGCCCCAGAGTCGCGGCCCCGGCCACCAGCGATGGCAGGGCAAAGCCGATGCGGATATCCCCCACCAAGCCAGTGGACAAGGCACTGAGCCACATGAAGATCGGCGGCTTGTCGGGATAAAGCTCTCCCGCGCGGTGTGGCAACCACCAGTCCCCCGTGATCCACATCTCGAGACCATTGAGCGCGAAGCGTGGCTCATCGGCAGGCCACGGCATACGCATGCCAAGCCCGATGGCAGAGACAGATAGATACAACGCCCCCAGGACCCACCAGGGATGGCGGGAAAGTCTTCGGTACACACCGCCAGCTGGCGTCATTGCCTTCATGCGCCTGTCCCTTGGTGCTGAACGGGATTGGCATGGAGGTGTGCCACTTCAGTCTTGAGTCGGGCGTTTTCTATCTCCAGCGACGCGAGCCTGGCCTTCAGGGAGTCGTCAGTGCCCAATTCGCATTCTTCCGTCTTGCCACAAGCGTGTTCGACGACAGTGGACTCCTGCGGTGCCCGGGACGACGCTTCGCTGCCAGGCGACGTGAGTGACCGGCGATCCCGCTTGATCAAGCTCAGATTACGCAGATAGATGAAAAGCCCTGCCCCCTGACCGGCAATGAATACCGGGTCCTCGCGATGGATGGCATACGCAAGCAGCGTCATGCCACCGGCAAGCGAGAACCACCAGAAGGCACGAGGAACGATGGAACGACGCGCCTTCTCACTGGCCAGCCACTGAATGATGAAACGCGCCGAGAACAGCGCCTGGCCTCCAAAACCGACAGCGACCCAACACGGACTGGCATCCATCAGCAGGCACCCCGCGCCACGTCGGCCTGGTCCGGGTTGCTGTCACCTGCTGCTGCATCGTGACCGTCAGCCTGATATCTAGAGGGGGAATCAAACAGGCTTGTTGGCGCGGATGCAGAGGGCGTCGACACGTGCGTCCCCACCAACGG
This sequence comes from Cobetia sp. MC34, assembly GCF_018340035.1. Classification (NCBI taxonomy): domain Bacteria; kingdom Pseudomonadati; phylum Pseudomonadota; class Gammaproteobacteria; order Oceanospirillales; family Halomonadaceae; genus Cobetia; species Cobetia sp. MC34. Next base: position 92,338 of record NZ_JADPPY010000013.1, on the reverse strand, counting down.
CAGCGAACCATGGTCGATGGCCTCACTGGCAGCATGGCCAAAGATATTCTCGAGCGGTGACGGTAGACGCGAGCGACGCACAAGCCACATCACTCCGACGATATCGGCAATACCGACCCAGAGCCGATCGAAGAAGCCGTATTTGGATACTCCTGCCACTCGTTCGCGGTGACGGACTGCCAATGACTGCACCTTGCCACCCTGAGCGCGAACCAACGCCGGAAGAAAACGATGCATGTGATCGAAATACGGCAGCCGAAGGAAGACGTCACGACGCATGACCTTGATTCCGCAGCCGGTATCTGGCGTGTCATCGTGCAGCAGCGCTTGTCGGATGGCATTGGCCAAGCGTGATGACACACGCTTGACGGCATCATCGCGGCGTTGCGTGCGATGACCAGCTACCAGGTCGAGCTTTTCGAGCGTTGCCAGTGACAACATGTCCGGCAAGTCCGCTGGATCATTCTGGCCATCGCCATCCAGGGTCGCCAACCATCGACCGCGCGCCAGCCGGGCAGCCTGCCACAGCGAAGTACTCTGTCCGAAACTGGTGCCGTGGTGATAGGGACGCAATCGTGAATCTTCCTGCGCAGCCTGCTTGAGCCAACTCCAACTGCCATCGCTGGAACCATCATCCACCACGATGATCTCGTAGCGCTGCCCCGCAAGCGCCTCATGCACCTCGGCAATAAGGCCCGGCAAGTTGTCACGCTCATCACGAGCCGGTATCAACACCGAAACTCCTCCGCACAAGGGCTCCTCGCCCTGCGCCGAGGGGTGGTCTGGACCAGGCGATGTCATGGTGATCGCGGACTTCATGGAATAACTCCTGAGCAATGACTGGGCGTCGAGCAAGCCGGATAGATGTCAGATCCTGCAGCGATCGGAACCGGCAGGCTGCGCGTTTCTGGCAGAAAGTTTGCCCGCAAACTATTAAGGCAGGCTTAAGTGAAGCGCGGATGACAACCGCCAATGCAAGAAGCCCCCGTCGCGCTGGGCGACGGGGGCTTCAATGCAAAGACATCATTGAGTCGAAGACTCTCTTGATACGGCTATGACAGACGCTTCACTTCCCTTGCCAGTGATCCCGCCCCCACTGCCGACGCTGGTCGGGCGTGAGATACGACCAGGCGACGAAGCGGCTGACCTTCTGCCCCTGGGACATCTCGATCACCCTGACCTCGCTGGCGCCACTGCGCTTGAGGGCTTTCCTGATGCCGGTCAGGCTCGCCGAATGCGCGACCAGCGAGGTGAACCACAGGCACTGCGTGGCGACGTTGCGGCTCTCCTGGATCATGCGGGTGACGAAGGCTTCTTCCCCGCCCGGACACCAGAGCTCGGCCGCCTGACCCGCGAAATTCAGCGCTGGCGCGTTGCGTGCACGCCCCTTGCGTGAGGCATTGCCGCGCTGCTGGCGCGACTTGTCGAGCCCGCGCCATTTGCGCTGCGATTCCCGCGCCATATCGGCTTCACTGGCATGGAACGGCGGATTGCACAGCACCAGGTCAAAACGCTCATCCGCGCCCCAGATACCAGCGAAGTGGCGCGTGCGATCGGCCTGCAGACGCACCTCGATCTGGCCCTTGAGGCGCAGATTGGCGCTCACAATCGCGCGAGCCGAGTCGATCGCCTGCGCGCTGATATCACTGCCGACCATCTGCCAGCCAAAGCTGCGATTGCCCAGCAGGGGGTAGATGAGGTTGGCGCCGGTGCCGATATCCAGCGCGCGCACGTGCTCACCCGCCGGCAGCTGACCGCCATTCGCTTCACTGATCAGGTCCGCCAGATAATGCAGATAATCGGCGCGCCCGGGGATGGGCGGACACAGATAGCCGGCGGGAATGTCCCAGTGGGCGATACCGTAATGGCGACTCAAGAGGGCCCGATTGAGCGCCTTGACCGCGAGGGGATCGGCAAAGTCGATGGACTCGCTGCCAGCGGGTGTCTTGATCACGAAGGCCGCCAGTGCCGGGCTCGCCTCGACCAGCGCGGCCATGTCATAGCGCCCACGGTGCGGGTTGCGGGGATGCAGCTGACCCTTGCGAGCCGGAATCACCTTGATGGCAGGCGCTTTGATAGAAGGCGCCTTGATGGCAGGCGCTTTGACGGAAGGTGCCTTGGCCGCGCTGGGCTTCTCGCGGGCGGCCGGATCACGACGGTCAGCCGGGGCGGCCTGCTGACATCTGTCAGCCGAGTCGTGTCGGGAGGATGCGCCGGACTTGGCGAGGGAAGCACCGCGTGGGCGGCGCGAAGACGAGGACATGACGACATACCGGGCAATGACAGGGGTCGCCATCTTACCAGAGGGTGCCGATCAACACAGACCGCTGACGCTCAGGACGCTACCTATCAGGACAGGTCGCTACCGATCAACGCTGCGCGCGAGTTGGTACGCTGATCGACCCGACGTGTCTGGGCGCGACGTGCCGTGGCGCGCTCGATGCTCAGCGGACAATTGCTGCAATAGCCCAGACACTCGATGCGATAACGCACGCAGCACACCTTGCGCGGCGTATGCCGTTCGCCATGGCGGTCCATCACGTCGCTGACCGGCTGATAGAGCGGATTGCGCCGCCCGTCGGCCAGAATTCTGGTCGCCATCAGCTGACGTGCCGGTGCCGCCTGCGCGACCCAGCCCTGCTCTTCCAGCATGCCGACGATATAGACGAAGTAATGTGCCGCGTTGCTCCAGAAGACCTTGGGCCCCAGCGCAGTGTGCGGCACGAGGCGCTCGATGACGGCCTCAAGATGCGCCAGGTAGCCCTGAAAGCGCGCCTGGAGCCGCGTCGTCTCATCGGCCGACTCGATCTCCGCCGGGAGGCTTGCGCCCTGCCCCGCTGCATCATCGAGTATCAGCTGCGTGACCACGCCATGCTCGCCAAGGCGCAGCGAAAGATGCCGCAGCTCCAATGGCAGTTGATGGTCCAGCAGCAGGTTGGCCGCCAGCGGCAGCGACACCATCGAGGACAACAGGTACTTGGACCACTGGGAAAGCAGCGCCTGCTCATCGGGGGCGCTGTGGGGAGAGGCGGCGTCTGCCGGGCCGGTCTCGTACTGCATGCCATGCGCGGCGATGCACGCCGCCAGCCACCCGGGGCTGAGCACATCGCGCGCCGGCACGACACGCTGGAGCGACGCCTCATCACCCGCCTGCACCTGAGCGTAGGTAGTGATCAGGTCCCGATAGGCAACCATCGGACCGGCAAAGAGCGGGGAAAGCGCGTCGATCATCGGGAAGCTCGCAGACGTGAAGAAACAGACAGTGCCTCACATACTAACGAAAACTATTAGCATTTGCATATCAAAAAAGCATGATGAACCAGCAGGGCTTGCAACGGGGGTTCCAGCGGGCTGCGTCGGGCTCGCCAGCACTCACAGCCTGCCGTCCCGACATAGCCGACGACGCACCCAGGCATCGTAGACTCGCGTCAGCGCCGGTTCGATCAGCGGCCGCGTGATCAGCCACCCCAGCCAGGCAAGACCGGGGATGCGCGCAAGCAGCAGGCGGTACGCCGGCATGCCCTCACAGATCTGCCCTTGCGCTGTCTCGACATGCAACGACAGCAATGCCTGCTTAAGGCCGATGCCGCGCGCGGCGAGATGCTCGGCGTTATCCGTCGCATCCCACCACTCGACGTTGGCGTCTTGGCGCGACAGCCGCTCGTAGCGGGCGCGTTCACGACGACACACCGGGCAGCGCGCGTCGTAGTAGATCCTGATGAGTGGCAAACCGTCACGTTGAGGTTGCTGGCTGGCGGTACCCGACATGCTGGCCTCCCTCTTGTGATGAATGTGCGCGGTACGCGCTCCTCAATGAGCGTTCAGAGCGACATCAGATCAGGACGCCGCGCCGATGCGGTCGGAATACTCCTTGTCTTCATAGCGATGCAGCGGCGCGTCCTCGGCACAGTCCGGGCTGGTCTGGAAGGTCTTGCGCACATCGAGTACCCCCAGGCTCTGGATGGTGCGGCGCCCCAGCAGCACCGGGTAATTCATGCCATCACGATCGCGCAGACTGAACTGCTCCTCGTAGCGCTCACCGCCCATGCACAGCGTCATCAGCACCACCGGGCGCGTATCGCGTCCGCCTGCACCGGACACCGTCAGGTCGCGATACAGGGGGCGCTCGAAGGTGTTCTCGACCTTGTCACCCTTGGCTTCGTCCTCGACTTCCACATCGAAACGCACCCATTCCTCGTCATCACGCTCGAAGGTCTCGATATTCTCGGCATGCATCGAGGAGGTCAGCGCGCCGCTATCCAGCTTGGCTTTCACCATCACGCCCCACGGCTCGATGGTCGCCTTTTCCACCCAGCCGAAGACCTTGTCGTCTGCCGCCTGGGCCACGGCTGGCGCAGCGAGCGAGGCAATCAAGCCGACACCGGCGAATTGACGGGCGGCGCGCGCAAGGGATGTAGCAGCGTGTCTCGACATGGTGACTCCTGGGAAAAGTGGCGACATTGCAAGGGCAATGCCCGACATCCTTCACCATGGAGGCTTGCGGCAAGGTTAACAAGGCGTGAGAACACACCCTCGCCTGTCACCCTGTCAGGCGAAAGCAACGGCCGGTTGCGAGCAGGCGATGACAGGCCACCCTTGATATGGCGCGCTGCCCCCACCAGCTATCAAGGAGGGCCGCGTCATCAGCGTATTGCTATCGGCGCACGGCCATCTGCGACATCCACTCGGCAGGAGGTCACCATGCAAGATCTATTACGTGAGTCACTTTCCCACTGGAGCCTGCTGCTGTGCTGGCTGTTGCTGATGGTACCGGCGCTGATCTGGGTCGTGCGTGACCTGACCACGAAGAATGCTCACCTGGCCCCGATGATGAAGTGGGTGTGGGGTCTGACCACGCTCTACTCCGGCGTCGTGGGCCTGCTGGTCTATCGCTTTGCCGGTCGTCGCCAGATCGCCGCCAACGGTGATGCCCGCAAGGGGCTGAGAAGCGTCGCGCACTGCTATTCAGGCTGCGGACTGGGGGAATTCGTCGGCGTCAGCCTGGCGGTGGGCCTGTTGGCCATGGGCAATATCTCCACCGCGATCATCACCTTCCTCTTCGCTTATCTGTTCGGCTTCCTGCTGACGGTCGGCCCGATGCTGCAGGGCGGCAGTGATGACAAGCCGCAGGTAATTCGTGATGCCTTCAAGAGCGAGACGGCCTCCATCGTGGTGATGGAATTGGTGGCGATTTCCGTGGACCTCTGGCTTGCGGGCGGCGCCGGCATGCATCAGCCGCTGTTCTGGAACTCGCTGATCATTTCCCTGAGTCTGGGGCTGCTCGCCGCCTGGCCCGTCAACGTCTGGCTGGTGAAACACGGCGTCAAGGGGGGCATGGCGGACCCACGCGAGACGGACCCGCAAGCGCAGCACCATGCACACTGCTGAAGCGCGCGCACTGCTGAGGCGCGCAGAGTGTTGAGTATTGAGGGTTGAGACATGAAAAAGCCCCGTCGGCATGCCGACGGGGCTTTTCTCTGACTGACCCTTTCACACTGTCATTCGCATCCCAGTCAGCGTGAAGCCGTCAGTCGCATCACGTTCAAGACGCTGGCCTAGACGAACTCGCCGTTGTGATAGACCTGCTGCACGTCTTCACAATCGTCAAGCAGCTCGAGCATCTTGTTGAGCAGCTCGGCGTCATCGCCGCCGACTTCGGTATGGATCTGCGGAATGAAGCTGATCTCATCGACTTCGAAGTCGAGGTCTTCACCGTAGATGTCGGTCAGCGCACCCTTGGCCTTGAAGTACTCGGTCGTCGGCGCGAGAACCGTGATGATGCCTTCGTCGAGCTCGATGTCACTGACATCGACGTCGGCTTCCATCAGCGCTTCCAGGACCTTTTCCTCGTCCTCTTCCGCGCCCTTGAAAGCCAGGATGGCGCGGTGGTCGAACATGTGCGACACCGAACCCTGCGCGCCCAGCTTGCCCTTGCCCTTGTTGAAGCAGGTGCGGACTTCGCCGAAGGTGCGGTTGTTGTTGTCGGTCAGACAATCAACGATGACCATGACGTTGCCCGGGCCAAAGCCTTCATAGCGCGCCAGAGCGAAGTCTTCGCCGCCGGTGCCCTTGGCCTTGTCGATCGCCTTGTCGATGACGTGAGTCGGCACCTGGTCCTTCTTGGCCTTCTCGATGAGACGACGCAGGCTCAGGTTGCCGTTGGGGTCGAGGCCACCGCTCTTGGCCGAGACGTAAATCTCGCGCCCGTAACGTGAATACACGCGTGCCTTGTTGAGAGAGGTACGCGCCATTGATTCTTTACGGTTCTGGAATGCTCTTCCCATGCAAGTCGACTCTTGTCCGCCTGAATTCAAATGCCCTTGCGACCATGTCGCGGGACCTGAAGCAGCATCGGCCTCCTGGCCGACACCGCAACGCTGTGACGAATAGTAACGCAGACAACGCCGTACGTCGCCATCCCTGCCGGGTCTTGCGCGTTGAGCGCAGCGCACCACGACGGGCAAGGTGACTCATGCATGCGGCTGACCGTCACAGACAGTTGGTCGGCTTGGGCAGCCCGGCGATGCGCGCGCCCACCTTGGGCGGGCTGTCCGGGAACAGCCGCATCAGATGCAGCGAGCGGCCCTTGTCGGGGCCAAACCGCTGGGTCATCGCCTTGCTCAGCGGGCGCATGGCCGGCGAGAGCGAGAAGCGCTGATAGAAGTCGCGCAACACCTCGATCACCTCCCAGTGCTCCGGCGTCAGTTCACGCCCCTCCTCGGCGGCCAGCATTTCCGCCAGCGCCGGGCTCCAGTCATCCAGATCGACCAGATAACCTTCCGCATCCAGTCCGATATCACGCCCATCAAGCGTCAGTGTGCGCACCGCTTCACTACTGGCCATACAGATCCTGATTCACTGTCTTGCATGAAAATTGAAAGGGAGAAGCGTCTGGCGCCTCAGAACCAGCTGACGGTCTTGTCGGCGGCCTCGGTCAGGGCGACGAAACCGTCGACGTCGACCACGATGACGTTCTCCGCGCAGCGCCCCAGCAGGCCGCGGGACTCGAGGTCTTCGCGCAACGCGAACAGCCGCCCCTCAAGCCCGGCAAGGTGCTGCTCGGCGTTGTCGAGGGCGCCATTGACGCCATCCTCGATCAACAACAGCTGATCTTCCGGACCCATGGCATTGAGCACATCATCATGGATGCGGCTGGAGAATGGCGAACGATTGAGTAGATGTAGATTCATGCAATTATCCAGGCAAGGGAAGCTGGGACTGCCACTGGCCATCAATCAATATCAATGACATGGCATCAGGAAACTGATGCGAGCATATCAGTCGCCAGCGTTGGCGGCAGTGACGTGTCAGAAGCTCAGCACGCGCGAGAACGCGGTTGTCAGCGCGACCACCTCGTCGTGCTCGAGCAGCGTGACCGGCAACAGCGTGACATCCTGCGCTGTCAGGCCCCGTGCGCGCAGCGCCGCCGCATCGACGTAGCAGCGCTCGACGTCATACATCTCAAGCGCCGCCAGCAGGTTGTCACTGCCCTTCTGTCCCAGCGGCCCGACCTGCTGCCCTTCCAGCAGCGCCATCACGCCATCGCCGGTGAACAGCAGCCCGACCTCGCGCCCGAAGGCCGCCGCGACCATCGCCGCCTCAAGTCCCTCGCGCAGCCAGCTGCTGCCATGCGGGCCATGGCGCAGCATGACCAGCAGATCACCAGCGGCTATCCCGGCGTCATCGCCTGCCGGGGCTGCCGTCATCACATCGCTCATGGCCTGCTCCTCATTCGATAAGTGACATCATCATCAGTGACGACAAGAAATGACGTCATGCAAAGGTGATCAGGTGGTCATTGTCCAGCGTCGCCTCGACCAGCTGGCCCAGCCCCGTCAGCTCGAACGGCGCCTCGAGGGTATGCCCCTGCTTGCCATGCCGCGCCGCTTCGCGCTCATCGAGCATGCCGCGTCTCAGCCCCGCCGCGACACACACCTGCAGGCGGGTGGCGTGATTCTCGGCAAGTGACAGCCAGCGATCGCGCAGATGCGGCTCGTCCTGGGGCGGCGCCATCATGTTGGCGGCGTTGTAGACGCCATCGTGATAGAAGAACACCGTGGTCAACTGATGGCCGCGCGCCAGCAGGGCGTCGGCAAAGCGCAGCGCCGAATGGCTGGCCTGCTGGCTGTAGGGGCCGCCGTAGACGGCCAGAGCATAACGCATGCGAACCTCGTGTGACTGCTCATGAATGGGCGCCATTCTAGCGCGAGTCACGCCACCTGACACCCGAACGCAAACGACCCCGCCGAGGCGGGGTCGTTTGCAGGTCTCATGTCCCTTCGCTTGACGATCAATCGTCGGAAGCGAAGCCCAGCAGGGCCAGCAGGCTGACGAACATGTTGTAGATGGAGACGTACAGGCTCACCGTCGCCAGCAGGTAGTTGGTCTGCCCGCCGTGGATGATCTGGCTGGTCTCGAACAGGATCGCCGCGGAGGCGAACAGCACGAAGCCGGCGGAGACAGCCAGTGCCAGGCCGCTGATGTTGAAGATCATCGCTGCCAGCATCGCCAGAATCAGCACGATGGCGCCGGCGAACAGGAAGTTGCCCAGGAACGAGAAGTCCTTGCGCGTCACCAGTGCCACCGCGGACAGGCCGGCGAAGGTGATGCCGGTCATGCCGAGCGCGGTCATCACCAGCTGGCCACCGTTGGGCAGGCTCAGGTAGGCATTCAGTACCGGGCCGAGCGTGAAGCCCATGAAGCCGGTGAAGGCGAAGGTCGCGAAGATGCCGGCGGTGGAGTTCGCGGTCTTGTGGACCAGGAACATCAGGCCGTAGGCACCGATCAGCAGCACGAAGATGTTCATGCGGCCGACGCCCATGCTCATCGCCACGCCAGCGGTCAGCGCGGAGAACAGCAGCGTCATTGCCAGCATCATGTAAGTGTTGCGCAGTACCTTGTGAGTACTGAGCGAGCGGCTCGCGGTATCCTGCGAGACCTGCCAGGAGCTGTTAGCCATGGTGTCTATCCTCAGGTTGCTACGATGGATTCATCGATTTGACCCCAGCATGCCCTCAGGGGTTTGCCTAATCAAGAGACAGAACGATGAAAAGCCCTATTGAGGCAACCATCCGGCGCGTGCAAGGCAACGACATCGTCAGTCTCCGCAGCCATTGTGGCATGTGCGACCTTTCAAGCATCTGAACGACAAGGAAATTTACGCTAAGCCCTTGACCCTGACTGAAAAATCCGTAGTATTTCATCCCGTGAGTCGGAGGGATGGCAGAGCGGTTGAATGCACCGGTCTTGAAAACCGGCGTAGGTTAATAGCCTACCCAGGGTTCGAATCCCTGTCCCTCCACCACCTTGATTCCGAAAGCCCCGTCTACTTCAGGTAGGCGGGGCTTTTTCGTGGCCTGACATATGACCTGATTCATGGTCTGGTGCCAGCAGGCGGCTCCGGCGGCCTCACCCCGGCGCCATCCTGCTGCAAGTGATTGTCCGCGATGGCTTTTCCGAAGATTTTTCTTCGCCTACCCCTTGCTATTCTCATCAGGTTCGGTAGTATTTCGCTCCGTGAGTCGGAGGGATGGCAGAGCGGTTGAATGCACCGGTCTTGAAAACCGGCGTAGGTTAATAGCCTACCCAGGGTTCGAATCCCTGTCCCTCCACCACCTTGAATTCCGAAAGCCCCGTCTACTTCAGGTAGGCGGGGCTTTTTCATTGTTGCCGCGCAGCGCCCATCGCCGCCACTTCGCTACCCGGCCTGAGCAGCGATGGCCAATGATGCGCCGGGCCGTCAGCGGGCTTTCGGCTACAGTGAGCATCACTGCGCCAGACATTCCTTGCCGCAGAATGTGCGCTTGCCCCCCCCCCTTTAGACAAGTCGAGACACCATGCCATTTTCTGCCCTTGGTTTGAGCGATTCCATCGTCAAGGCCGTCACCGAGCAAGGCTACCAGACCCCGACTCCCATCCAGGAGAAGGCGATCCCCGTCGTGCTGGCCGGTGACAACCTGATCGCCGCCGCCCAGACGGGTACCGGCAAGACGGCAAGCTTCGTGCTGCCCATCCTGCAGACCCTGCAGCAGGCGCCCAAGGTACGCGCCAAGCGCGTACATGCCGTCATCCTGACGCCGACGCGGGAGCTGGCGATCCAGGTCGAAGACAACATCCAGCACTACTCCAGGTATCTGGAAGTCAGCTCCATGGCGATGTATGGCGGCGTGGAGATCGAACCACAGCAGCAGCGCCTGATCGAGGGCGTGGACATTCTGGTGGCGACGCCCGGCCGCCTGCTGGACATGCTGACTCGCCGCGCGATCCATCTCGACGAGACACGCACCCTCGTCATCGACGAAGCGGACCGCATGCTCGACATGGGCTTCATCGCCGACATCAACAAGATCGTCGAGAAGCTGCCCAGGGAGCGCCAGAACCTGCTGTTCTCGGCCACGCTCTCGGCCCAGGTGCGCGTGCTCGCCAAGACCGCAGTGACGGACGCCGTCGAGATCATGGTCGCACCGGAGAACGTCACCGCGCCGGATATCAGCCAGTATCTGATCACGGTCGACAAGGAGTTCAAGTCTGCCCTTCTGAGCCATCTGATTCACGAGAAGCAGTGGCAGCAGGCGCTGATCTTCATCGAGACCAAGCGTGGCGCCGCCAAGCTGGTCAGTCAGCTGGAGAAGCGTGACATCACCGCCGAGTCCTTCCACAGCGGTCGCAGCCAGGCAATGCGCGAGCAGCTGCTGGCCAACTTCAAGGCCGGCACCATCAAGTATCTCGTGGCCACCGGCGTTGCCGCGCGGGGCATCGACATCGATGACCTGCAGCGCGTGGTCAACTATGACCTGCCGGACGCCGCCGAGGATTATGTCCACCGCATCGGGCGTACCGGTCGTGCCGGGGCCAGCGGCGAAGCCATCTCGCTGGTCTCGCGTGATGACTTCCGCAACCTGTGCGCCATCGAGCAGCACCTGGGCTATTTCGTGACGCGCGAAGTCGTGGAAGGCTTTGTGCCCAAGCTCGCGGTACCGGCCTCGAACAGCGACTACGCCCCCAAGTCCGCAAACAAGGGCCGTCGTCGCCAGCCCAACCGCCGCTGACTCTTCTCAGGGCAAGCCTGATGACGCCCTGACACACGCACGCCCCCGGAGACATGAATGTCATTCTCCGGGGGCGTGCCGGGTTGTATACCAAGCTTTGTTCGCAAATCTCTATACGCAAACCTCTGTGCACAAAACTCTGCGCGCAGTGAATTGCGCTCAATTGATGGCTGCGATGCCCGGCCCACCCACGGGGCCCAGCTGGGTGTCACTGACGAAGCCATTGCCGCCGTCCTGCTTGGCGCGGAACAGATTGACGTCAGCCTTGGCGATCAGGCCTTCCAGGTCCTTGTCGCCGGACTGACGCTGGGCGACACCGATCGACAGATTGACATCCAGACTGTTGAGGCCGTCATTGATGACGAACGGCAACGCCGAGGCGCCCTTGCACAGGCGCTCTGCCACCTGATCGACGCGCTCGCCATGCAGCCCCGGGCACAACAGCACGAACTCCTCGCCGCCATAGCGCCCGACCAGGTCCTCCCCGCGCAGGATGCTGCGCATGCGCCGCACCAGCTCCTTGAGCACCTGATCGCCGGCCTGGCGACCCCAGGTCTCGTTGATCAGCGCCAGATGGTCGACATCCACCATCATCACGCTCAGCGCCCCGTTATTGATCAACATGCCACGCCCGCTGTCGACCAGCTCGGCGCGACTCAGGGCGCCGGTCAGTGCATCGAAGCGCCCTCCCGTCTCGAAACGCTGCTGCAGGCGCTCCACCGACCAGCCCATCTGCACCAGCACCAGCGTGAAGAAGATGGTCAAGACGCCCAGATTGATGATGCGAAATGCCAGCATCCAGCCGGCGGGCAGCGGATTGGTCGGCCCTTCCAACATCAGGATGATGTAGGCCAGCAGCGGCATGCTCAGGCAGGCGGCGCACAGCATAACGCGCCGCATGAACGACATGCGGATCGAGTAGATGCACAGCAAGGCGCCGAAGTAGAAGTAGTCGAAGCCGGCCTCAGAGCCGAAATAGCGCAACGAGAAGCTGATCTGCGCGCAGGTGCCCAGCGCCATCAGCGTGGCCGCCAGGGCTTCACGGCGAGCACGGTGCAGCTGCAGACAGACCAGATCGACGATCAGCATCGCCAGATTCAGCGCCAGAATGCCCATCTCGCACAGCCACAGCAGCAGGATGGCGTAGAGCAGATGGCAGCTGACCGCCAGCACGTAGACCATGTTGAAGGTGGCATGAAAGGTCTTCTCATCCGCCGTGAGCCCGGGCGGGAATTGCTCGAATCGTCGCAGAAAGCCCGCGAGATGAGGATGTGGGCTGGCCATGTAGTCACCTCCTTGTCGCTGGCCACAATCGGTGGCCAGGCGCTGTCACGGACAAATTGGCCTGACATCAACAGAATACGATATTGATGAGTCCAAACACGACGCCCCCCCCATTACACGCAGTGCAATGGGGGGCGTCGTAGTGTGTGAAGCGCAGGCTCAGGCCCTGACACAGATTCAGGCTCAGTGCAGTCGCAGGCCGACCTTGGTGATGCGATTGCCTTCCACCTCGTTCACCACCCAGTGGATGCCATGCCAGTCGACATCGTCGCCGACCACCGGCACCCCACCGACTCGACGGGTGATGAACTCGGCGATGGTCAGGTGGTGCTCGCCCTGGGAGAGCGTCAAGCCGTAGACATCGGCGATATCCTGCATGTTGGCATCGCCTTCCAGCGTGAAGGTCCCGAAGAAGGCGCGTTGCTCGTGCTGAAGACTCTCGCCATTGAACATGCGGTTGAGACTCGGCACATCACACGAGCGCCCCACCACGCACAACACATCCTGCTGATGCAGACAGGTGCTGCCCTTGGGGTGGATCAGCACCTTGTTGCGGAACAGCGCCCCGACCTTGGCCCCCGACGGGAAGCGCAGCATGCGCAGCGCCACGCCTTCCAGCGCCGTGTTGTCGACGCGATAGACCAGCATTTCGTAGTCATTGACCGGCATGATGCCGAGCAGATTGCGGCGACTGGGCTGTGCGCCCGGCGGCACCACCACCCGCAGCTTGCGCGCCATCGGCGCCAGCGACGAGCCCTGCACCAGCAGCGAGATGATGACCACGAAGAAGGCGACATTGAAGTAGAGACCGGCATTCTCGACCCCGGTGATCACCGGGAAGATCGCCAGCACGATCGGCACCGCCCCTCGCAGCCCGACCCAGCTTATGAACCACAGCTCGCGCCAGCGGAAGCGGAAGAACGGCTTGAGACACAGGATGACCGCCAGCGGGCGCACCACCAGAATCAGCGCCACGCTGAGGATGGCGGCCGGCAGCGCGAACTGCAGCATGGTCGAGGGCGAAACCAAAAGGCCCAGCATCAGGAACAGCACGATCTGCGAGAGATGCGCCAGACCATCATGCACCGGCAGGATGTGCTCCAGATGCCGGCCGGGGTGATTGCCGATCATCAGGCCGCACAGATAGATGGCGAGGAAACCGCTGCCGCCCATCTCGTTGGTGGTGGCGAACAGGCTCAGGCCCAGCGCCAGTGCCAGCAGCGAATAGAGGCCGGGCGCGAGGTCCAGATAGCGCATCAGACGGGCGATCAGCCAGCCGCCGGCGATGCCCATGGCGGCGCCGACACCGAACTGCAGCAGGAAGCTCATGATGCCCGACGCGACACCGGAGAGCTGACCGGTCAGGATCTCGGCCAGCGTGATGGTCAGGAAGATCGCCATCGGGTCGTTGGTGCCGGACTCGATTTCCAGCGTCGCACCGACACGCTCATTGAGGTGAACGCCCTGACCGCCCAGCAGCGAGAAGACCGCCGCGGCATCGGTGGAGCCGACGATGGCCCCGACCAGCAGGCCTTCGATCAGGGTGAGATCAAACAGCCACATGGCCAGAAGGCCCACCAGGCCGCTGGTCATGAAGACCCCGACGGTGGCCAGCACCAGTGCCGGTTTCAGGCCAGCACGAAACGTGGACAGCCGCGTGCGCAGGCCGCCATCGAGCAGGATGAGCGCCAGCGCCAGGTTACCGATCATGTAAGCGGATGAGGCGTCGTCGAACTGGATGCCCAGTACGCCATCTTCACCCGCCAGCATGCCAAGGCCGAGGAACAGCAGTAGCAGCGGCATGCCAAGACGCGCCGAGACGCGGCTGGCCAACACGCTCAAGGCGATCAGCGTGCCTGCCAGCAAGAAATAATAATTCAGGTTCTCTACCACGAGTGCTCCCCCGCCAAGCCCTACATCAGATCTCGAGTGACGTCCATGACGACTCACCCACAGTATTCCATGTTAGCGATGGGGCTGCAGAGAAATTTCACACCTTTCATGTACTTGCAGCGTGCAGCACGCGGATTTCACGCCAGGCTGCGCGGCGAGACCCAGGCAGGGGCTGCCGCAAGCTCAGCATAGGACCGCGGACCGAAGGCCTCCATCGCCCACAACAGCGCACGACACAGCTCACGCTGGCCATCGAGATCGATCATGCGCCCATGGCGCGAATAGCCCTTCATGAAGGCCTGACGCTGCTCCGGCGTTTCCAGCAGCAACTCCACCAGCGCCCAGTCGAACTCGATCGGCGCCCACACCAGCGCTTCCCAATCGCTCCATACCCAGCCAGTGGCGGCGCACAGATATTGATCGGCGCGCATGTCCGGCAGACACCACACCGCGCGAGTCGGTGCCGGGAAGGTGCGCTTGAGCAGCGTGCCAAGCTCCGCGCGACGCGGGTGATGGGCGAGAAAGCGCGTGACGCGGGTATTCCAGTGCAATAACGGCATCGACTGCGCCAGCGGCTGACCGAAGCCCGACACCGTATCCTGATGCAGGCGACCGAGCTGGTCGCCGAGCAGCTCACAGAAGGTGATGCTGAGATCACTCGGCTGCCCGCTGGACCACGGCAGGTGCCAGATGGGCGCGCCATCGAGACGCCCCAGAAAGGTCAGGGGCAGTGGCGGAATCGGCAGACGCGCGGGCAAGGCGCCCGCCAGTCGCGTCAGGCCCTCCGGCGTCGCCCAGCGATCTGCGCCGAAGACCCCGCGCATGGCGCGCCAGAAGGGGTCATGGTCTGGGCCGGTGCGCGCCAGCTTGATGAGGCCGGGCGTGCCGCCACGCTGGCGCCATAGCCAGTTGGCGCTATCCGGCCAGGCGAGTGCCAGCGGTTCGAGCGGTTGGCCCAGATAGGTCGAGAGCCGTCGGGTCAGTGACTCCTCGGGCCAGCCCCTGGGCACGGGACGCGGCTCGCCCACGGCCTCAGCCGTGCTCGGCCGCCGTGGGGGAACGGGATAACTGGAACAGGTCGAGAGATCCGGTGTGTCGGGCATGATGATCTCCTTGGGCTACACGTCTTGTTACAGTAATCCTCAGCATACCCAAGGCGTGGCACATCGGCATAGTCCGTTTCGCACGCCACCTCTGCCCTGCCCACCTGACCCGCCCACCTGACCCGCCCCCTGACCCGCGTCGGACAAGACACCGGCAAGACAGTGACGTTACACTGTCGGCCTGGATGGGGGTGCCCGAGGATGGGCTGAGAGCCGCAGCGATACGTCGCGCGACAACCCCTGGAACCTGATCCGGTTGATACCGGCGGAGGGAATCCCCGACGCGCGCCCTGCACGGCGCGTCACCTGCTTCCTCCTGCCGGCACGCCGCCTGACCACGGAATTGCCTGTGTCGCTGGGACTCACCCTCAACAACGCACGAATCGATTACGCCGGCCACACGCTGTTCCGCGATATCTCCGCGCGTCTGGAAGCCGGTAGCTGGACGGCACTGCTGGGGCGCTCCGGCTGCGGCAAGAGTTCGCTGCTGCGCCTGCTGGCCGGTCTGGAGATGTCAGACCTCCACCAGCTCGACCTCGCCACCGATGACGGACAGCCGCTGACCGACCGCGTGGCCTGGATGGCGCAGCAGGACCTGCTGCTGCCGTGGCGGCGCGTCATCGACAACCTGTGGCTGGGCGATGACCTGCGCCGGCGGCCGCGCAATCGCGAACTTGCCCATGAACTGCTGGCCGCGGTCGGGCTTGAGGGCCGTGAGCAGGCCTGGCCGGACGCCCTCTCCGGCGGTCAGCGCCAGCGCGTCGCCCTCGCCCGCACGCTCTACCAGCAGGCGCCGGTCGTGATGATGGACGAGCCGTTCTCGGCGGTGGATGCCATCACCCGTCTGGAGCTGCACGATCTGGCCAGCCGCCTGCTCAAGGGCCGCACCGTCCTGATGGTGACCCATGACCCGCTGGAGGCATTGCGCCTCGCCGATCAACTGCTGGTGCTGCGCCCGTCGAGCCTCCCGGGCCACGGCGCCGAGCTGGAACGCCTGCCGGGGCTTGGCGCCGCACGCCCGGTGCCGCTGGATGACCCGGCCCTGCCACCGGCGCAGGCGCAACTGATCGCCCGCCTGCGTGATAGCGAGGAGGCCGCATGAAACGTCTGCACGCCATGCGTCACCTCGTCATCAGCGCGCTGCTCCTGCTGGGGCTTTGGCAGCTGATCATTGCCGTCACCGCCGTACCGCCCTACATTCTGCCCACGCCGCAGGCCGTGCTCGAGGTGCTGATCCAGAAGGCGCCGCTGCTGGCCCATCACGCTGGCGTCACCATCAGCGAGATACTGGCCGGGCTGGTGCTGGGCATTCTGCTCGGCCTTGCCACCGCGCTGGCGCTGGCCTTCATTCCCCGCCTGCGCCGCACGCTGCTGCCGATGCTGCTGATCAGCCAGGTGATACCGCTGTTCGCGATCGCGCCGCTACTGGTGCTGTGGCTCGGCTATGACATGCTGTCCAAGGTGGTGATGGCGACGCTGATCATCTACTTCCCGGTCGCCTCCACCGGCTACGACGGCCTGCGTCAGACCCAGCAGGGCTGGCTGGATCTTGCCCATACCCTGGGCGCCAGTCCATGGCGCCGACTGATCCACATCCAGTTGCCCGCCGCGCTGCCGGCACTGGCCTCCGGCATTCGCATGGCCGCGACCGCCGCCCCCATCGGCGCCGTCATCGGGGAATGGGCCGGTGCCAGTCAGGGGCTGGGCTATCTGATGCTCAACGCCAACGCGCGCATGGAGATCGACCTGATGTTCGCCGCCCTGCTGGTGCTGGTCGCCTTCTCCCTGCTGCTCTATTTCTCGCTGGATGCGCTGCTGCGCGCCCTGATGCCCTGGCACCGCGACCGACTGACACGCCTGAGCTGAGGCGTTCAGGGCTCCGGGCAGACACTGCATGACCGCATGACCGCATGACCGCAAGATCGCAAAATCGCGTTACCGAAAGACGCAACGACGCTCGACACAAATTGCATGAGCCTGACGACTGCCGCCCACGAACGGCAGCACCACTACCCTGTGATCACAAGGAACTCCGCCATGTCTCTTTCGTCATCGGCGCCACGGCGCAAAACGCAGCCGACACGCTCACCGCGAGCCTCACTGCTGTCCACCGCCTTCGCCACCCTGCTGACCACGCTGTGTCTGAGCAGCCTGCCAGCCACCGCCATGTCGGCCCACGCCGCCGACGCAGAACCCGCCACCAGCACCCAGTCAGCGCCGGAAATCGTCGCTCAGCAGGCCGAAGTCGGAGTGAACGGCGACTCGGCCGCCTCCGCGCCGGTGGCAAGCCAGGAAGCCGTCGAAGCGACCGCCGGCGCCGCCGAACAGGCGAAGAACGGTGCTGAACCGACCGCGGATGCCTCGCCAGCCGCCAGCGACGAACAGAGCGCTGATGCTGACTCGAAGGACGTTGCCAATGACTCTGCCAAGGACGCTGCTACCGCCGAGCAGCCATTGACGCAGTTCAAGGTCATGCTCGATTGGTACACCAACCCCGGCCACGCCCCACTGGTGCTGGCGCAGGAGCTGGGCCTGTTCAAGAAGCACGGCCTTGATGTCGAGCTGATCGCTCCCGCCGATCCGAGCGTGCCGCCCAAGCTGGCCGCCGCCGAGCGCGTCGACATCGCCATCAGCTATCAGCCGCAGCTGCACCTGCAGATCGATCAGGGCCTGCCGCTGGTGCGTATCGGCACCCTGGTCGCCACGCCGCTGAATGTGGTGGTGGTGCGCGCCGACAGCGACATCCAGTCGATCGCCGACCTCAAGGGCAAGCGGGTCGGCTACTCGGTCGGCGGTGTCGAGGAAGTGCTGCTCTCCACCATGCTGCAGCACAGCGGCCTGACGCTGGATGACATCACGCTGACCAACGTCAACTTCTCGCTGACGCCGTCACTGCTGACGCGCAAGGTCGATGCCGTCACCGGCGCCTTCCGCAACTTCGAGCTGGTCCAGATGGCCCAGGAAGGCGTCAAGGGCCGCGCCTTCTACATCGAGGAAGAAGGCGTGCCGACCTATGACGAGCTGATCTTCGTCGCCAACAGCGACAGCTACGAGCGCAAGCAGGCCCAGTACGCCGGCTTCCTCGCCGCCGTCGGCGAAGCCACTGCCTGGATCATCAACCACCCGGACCAGGGCTGGGAGATGTTCCGCGACTCCGATCCGGCACTGGATACCGAGCTCAACAAGGAAGCCTGGTACGCCACCCTGCCGCGCTTCGCGCTGCGTCCTGCCGCGCTGGATGCCGGCCGCTATCGTGACTTCGAGGACTTCCTGTTCGAGCGCGGCATGATCAAGAAGCGCCAGTCGCTGAGCCATCTGGCCGTCGACGTCAACGCGCCCTGAGGCGTTGAGCGCCCAGAGCTCTTGAAACGCTGAGCACTTGCGCGCCCCATGCAAAACGCCCTGCCGGAGATTCCGACAGGGCGTTTTGGGTTCAGGACCGGCTCGCTCTCGCCGTCTTGTGCCTATTCGACAAGCGCTAGCGGCGTGCCAGGCGACGCGACAGCCACAGGATCTGCAGCGGCTGGATCACCAGCGCGATCATCAGCACCGCGACCAGCAGCGGCATGCCTTCCAGCGCGCCGCTCGGCGTGCTGACCAGCAGCCCGGCACCCACATAACTGCCGGCGGCAGAACTCAGATGCTGCACGGCACTCTGGGTGCTGGTGAAGGCTGCCCGCTCATGGTCGGCGGGAATGAAGCTGTTGAGCGTATTCTGGGTCACACGCCGCGCCGACGAGAACAGCATGTAGGCGCCGAAGCCGATCCAGATCAGCGACGGTCCCGGCGAATGCAGCAGGAAGGCCCAGCCGACCAGCGCCGTCATCAAGCAGGTGATGGTGCCCGGCCAGACACAGCCATAGCGATCACACAGCCGCCCCGTGAGTTGCATGCCGACCAGCGACAGCCCGCCGCCGATCATGTAGAGCCCGCCGAGATCCTCGCGCGGCAGGCCCAGATTGAACAGCAGATAGCTTGCCAGGTTGGGGATCACCAGGAAGTTGCTGAACATCGCCGTGGCGATCAGCGCCAGCCCCAGGCGATGGTCGGGCTGGGCCAGGATGTTCAGGATCGTGGTGCCCTTGCGGCTGCGCTGACGTGTCTCGGGGTTATCGAGATGGCCGCGGATAGGCGGCAGTATCCAGGCCAGCAGCCCGCACACCAGCAGCGCCAACAGCGCCACGGCGCGAAATGGCGCCTGCCAGCCGAAGCCCTGCGACAGCCACAGCGCAAATGGCAGCCCCAGCACCGAGGCCACCGAGAAGGCGCCCATCACCAGGCCCATGGCACGCCCCCGGCGTACCCCCGGCACCACGTCGATCACGATGGCCAGCGCCGTCGCCGCCGCCGGCCCGCCGAACAGGCCGCCCAGCATGCGCGCCGCCAGCAGGGTCTCGAAGTCGGTGGCGAAGCTGGCGATCAGGTGACAGAGCGCCGCGCCGAACAGGAAGCCCAGCACTGCCCAGCGGCGATCGAAGCGATCGGCGTGTCGCGTCCACAGCAGAGTGCCCACCGCGGCGGCCAGCGGATAACTGCCGACGATATAGCCAAGGTGATCCAGCGGAATGCCCAGCGAGGTGGCAAAGTCGGGGCCCAGCGCCATCACCATGGTGAAGCCCATGATGACGGCGAACTGCAGCAGGGTGACCAGCGCCACCACCAGGCGCTCGTGGGTGGTCACCGGCGAGATGACCCGCTCGCTCGCGGCCGGCTGACAATTTTCGGAGTGACGGCTCGGCGTACTCAAGCGAGTGCGACGCGATCAAGGAACGTCACCACCGCCTGCTGGAACTCGCTGGCACGCTCGGCGTGCAGCCAATGGCCGGCCTCCAGCGAGTCATCTTCCAGCGCAGGGAAGTGTTCGCGCATCGTCGCCAGGCCCTCGGCCTGCACGTAGTTGGAGCGCGAGCCCCACAGCAGCAGCGCCGGCAGCTCGACCGGCCCCTGGCCGTGCGGCGCCTCGACGATCTGCGGGTAGCCCGCCGCGATATGGTCCAGCCCGACGCGCCAGCCCATGGCGCCATCGTCGAGACGCACCAGATTGGTGGCGAGGAACTGGCGAATGGCCGGGGTATCGACATGCTGCGCCATCACCGTGTCGGCCTCCTTGCGTGAGGCCGGGCGCGCGTCACGCACCGCCTCGAAGGCGGCAAAGATATCGTCATGCCCGTGGCCATAGACGACCGGCGCGATATCGGCGACCAACAGGCTGCGCAGACGCTCGGGCGCCTCGAGCGCGACCTGCATGGCGACCTTGCCGCCCATCGAGTGGCCCAGCAGGTCACAGCGCTCGATGGCGAGGCGGTCGAGCAGCGCGATGACATCCGCGGCCTGCTCGGGGTAGCTCATGCCGGCCACGTGCGGGCTGCGGCCGTGGTTGCGCAGATCCACCGCGATCACGCGGCGCGTCCGCGACCATGACTTGATATGCGAACGCCAGTTGTCGGCACTGCCGAACAGGCCGTGAAGAATGACCAGCGGCGTCGCGTCCTGCTGGCTCGTTGTCTGTTCCTCGGCGCCATCACGAGCATCGCTCTCGTGGTAATAAAGCTCGACCGTTGTGCTCATCATCATCTCCATGGACGCTAGACAGACCGTTACGCTCCCCGTGGCTCAGGCGCAGTAGCTCAGGCTCAGCGGCGTGGCTCAGCGGCGTGGCTCAGCGGCAGCCGGCTCGCGGGGAGCGCCTATGTTAGCAAACTATCAAGCGCGCGGCGGCTCCGTCCTCGACGGCTCAGCGCGGGCTGGCTTCCAGATAGACCTTGACCGCCTGCCACAGCGGGCTGCGGTAACGCTCCGGGTGCCACAGCATCGAGAAGCGCCGCTTCAGGTTGAGCTGGGGCGTGGCCAGCACCACCAGCTCGCCACGCGCGATCTCGGCCGCCACTGACAGCCGCGACAGACACCCCAGCCCCAGCCCGGCGAACACGGCCTGCTTGATGGCTTCGTGCTGGCCCAGCTCCATGCGCACCTTGAGGCGCTCGATCCGCCCGTGCAGTGCACGCTCGAAGACCGCCCGCGTGCCCGAGCCCCCCTCGCGCAGAATCCAGTCGGCGGTGGCGAGGTCCTCGTCGCTGAGCGCCACGCCACGCACGGCCAGCGGATGGCTCGGCGGCGCCACCACTACCAGCTCATCCTCGCGCCAGGTCTGGCTCATCAGGCGCGGCGCATGACAGTCGCCCTCAATCAGGCCGAGCTCGGCGTCATAGTTGAGCACCGCCTCCACCACCTGATGGGTATTGCGCAGGCGCAGATTGAGCTCGGTGCCCGGATGTTCGCGCATGAAGGCCCCCGCCAGCCCCGGCAACAACCAGGTGCCGATGGTGGCACTGGCGGCGATTTCCAGCTCACCACGCAGGTTGCCATCCACCACGCCGGGCTCACGCGCCTCCAGCTCCAGCGCGTGGGTCTGTTCCAGCAATTGCTCGGCGCGCGCCAACAGGCGGCGACCATTGGCGTTCAGGGCCAGGCGACGGCCGAGACGCTCGAACAGCTGCACCTCGAGATGACGCTCAAGCTCGGATAGCCCCTGACTCGCCGCCGATTGCGACAGGCCGATCTCGCGCGCCGCGGCACTGACGGAGCCGTGGCGGGTCACCGCCACGAACACTTGCAACTGGCGCAGCGTGATGTGGATCTGCATATCGGTTTTTCCGGTATGTAATAAAAGAATAATCGACTAACTGCCGAATAATATTCCCGAATAGACTAATCATCAAACCAGAGACACTAAGCAAGCGACGCAGACTCAAGCGCCCTTGCCGATGACAGCCGTGCACCCCACGCCAGCGCACGACCCATAACAAGACAGGCCATGTTCCGCACGGGATAGGCCACTTTCCTCAAGGAGAATACTCATGGACGCACAGACCCTGACTCCCCCCGCCACTGCCGAGCGCTTGCGCCGCATGTTGCCGGGCCTCGCCCTGTGTGGCGGCCTGACCCTGGTGGGACTGGCACTGCATTCCATTCCGGCGCTGGCCTCCACCGGCATCAGCCCGCTGGTCTTCGCCCTGCTGTGCGGTATCGTGGTCGGCAACCTGCCGATCACCAGCCGTCACGCCGCGGCGCTCTCCCCGGGGCTGCATATCGCGACCAAGAAGCTGCTGCGTCTCGGCATCATCCTGTTCGGCCTCTCCATCACCCTGCAGCAGATTCTCGGCCTGGGCTGGAGCGTCGTCTTCCTCGATGTGCTGGTGATCACCGCGGTGCTGAGCAGCGGCTACTACATCGGCACGCGCTGGCTGGGGCTGGACCGCGACACCGCACTGCTGACCAGTGCCGGTTCCGCCATCTGTGGCGCCGCGGCGGTACTGGCGACCGAATCGATGATCAAGGCACGCCCGGCGGCCACCGCCATGGCCGTCGCCACGGTGGTGCTGTTCGGCTCGCTGGCGATGCTGGTCTACCCGCTGCTCTACCCGCTGAGCGGCATGCATGAAGGCCTGTTCGGCATCTATATCGGTTCCACCATCCACGAGGTCGCTCAGGTCGTGGCCGCCGGTGAAGCGGTCGGCCCGGACGCCTTGGCCAATGCGCTGATCGTCAAGTTGATGCGCGTGATGATGCTGGTACCCTTCCTGCTGCTGTTGCCGAAGCTGTGGGCCATGCGTGCCCGCGCCGAGGGCGATGACCGCGAAACCGGCGGCAGCATGACGATTCCATGGTTCGCGCTGGGGTTCATCGCAATGGCTGGCATCAACAGCACCGGCGCGATCCCGGCGGCAGTGCACTCAAGCCTCTCTACTCTCGGCAGCGTGGCACTGACCATGGCCATGGCGGGCCTGGGCGTCGAGACTCGCATCGATCGTCTGCGCTCACTGGGCATGAAGCCTTTCCTGCTCGCGCTGATCCTGTTCACGCTGTTGATCGTCGGTGGCTTTGGCGCCAACCTGCTGCTGATGGGCTAGTCCACAGCACGGCAGTGATTGATTGCCACAATGACTTTGGTAGTACGGCTCAATTGGCAAACCCGGGCAGGCTCAAGCACAATGGCGGTCATCGATTACTCACCGGCAGTGCCGGCGCCATTTTCTCGGCCCACCCATTACGGGCTGAACGAGAGTCACGAACCTTAGGAGAGTCTCATGCTTGCAGTCATTTTCGGTCGTCCGGGTTGCCCTTTCTGTGTCCGCGCCAAGGACCTCGCGGAAGAGCTCACCGCCAAGCGCGATGATTTCGACTTCCGCTACATCGACATCCATGCCGAAGGCATCAGCAAGGCCGACATGGAAAAGACCATCGGCAAGCCGGTCGAGACCGTGCCGCAGATCTTCGTCGATCAGACCCACATCGGTGGCTTCACCGAGTTCAACCAGTACGTGCAGGACGAAGCTCTGATGCCGCAGGCCTGATCGCCGCCATCAGCCGCTTCACTGCTGAAGCCCTCGCCATTGGCGGGGGCTTTTTTGTGCCTGCATCACCGCCTCCCACCCCTGGTCACGACACTTACTCGCACCACAACGCTGTGCGCAAGGTCGCGTCTTGCGCACCTTGCCGCTTGCGACAAAAGGAGGGGCCAGCGACAATCGCTGCCTTCTCCGCCCGTGTATGCACAAGGACACGCACATGAACATGTTGATGGAAGGCGCCGTGCTGCTGGGGTGCGCGGTGGTTGCCGTGCCACTTTTCCAGCGTCTGGGCCTCGGCTCCATCCTGGGCTATCTGGCCATCGGGGTACTGCTGGGTCCGTCGTTGATCGGCTTCATCTCGGAGCCTGGCGAAGTGCTGCACTTCGCCGAATTCGGGGTCGTCATGCTGCTGTTCATGATCGGACTGGAACTGGAACCCAAGCGCCTGTGGGACATGCGCCTCAAGCTTGCGGGCCTGGGCAGCGCCCAGATGCTGCTGTGCGGCGCCCTGCTCACCCCTGTCGGCCTGTGGCTGGGGCTGGAATTGCCCGCCGCCGTGTTGCTGGGCCTGATTCTGGCGCTGTCCTCGACCGCCTTCGCGCTGCAGGTATTGAGCGAGAATCAGCAGCTGGCGACGCCGCACGGCCAGTCGACCTTCGCCATCCTGCTGTTCCAGGACCTGGCGGTGATCCCGCTGCTGGCCCTGATGCCGCTGTTCGCTGACAACTTCGATGCCTCCACCGGCACCAACTGGATCGGCATCGCCAAGGGCATCGGCATGATCGCGGCGGTCATCATCGTCGGCCGCCTTGTCGTGCCGCGCCTGCTCAAGATGGTCGCGCGCAGCGAGATCCACGAGATCTTCACCGCCGCGGCCTTGTTCGTGGTGATCAGTACGGCGCTGCTGATGGAGTGGGTGGGCCTGTCCATGGCCCTGGGCGCCTTCCTGGCCGGGGTGTTGCTGGCCGATACCGTCTACCGCCATGAGCTGGAAGCCAACATCGAGCCCTTCAAGGGGCTGCTGCTGGGGCTGTTCTTCATGGCCGTGGGCATGTCGGTCGACGTGTCGCTGGTGATGGAGCGTCCGCTGACCGTGCTGGCGCTGACGCTGGCGCTGATGTTCGGCAAGGTCATCGTCATCACGCTGGTCGGACGCGTCGCACGCCTCAAGATGGCCGAGGCCCTGCCGCTGGCCGCGGTCCTGTCACAGGGTGGTGAGTTCGACTTCGTGCTGTTGACCGCCGGCATGGCCGCCGGCATCTTCGATCAGACCCTCACCAGCCTGGTGATCAGTGCGGTGACCCTGTCGATGGCTGCCACGCCCTTCCTCTATCGCTATGCCCGCCACCTCGGCGCCACCAGCGAAGCCAAGCGTCCCTATGATGAGGACTTCGGTGAGGAGACGCCGCAGGTGGTGATCGCCGGCTTTGGCCGCTTCGGCCAGATCAGCGCGCGCATGCTCAAGAGCCAGGGCATCAACTTCACCGCGCTTGACCCCAATATCACCCAGGTCGAGTTCGTGCGTCAGTTCGGGTCGCGCATCTTCTACGCCGATGCCAGCCGCGCCGAATTGCTGCGGGCAGCGGGTGCCGAGCAGGCCAGGATCATGCTGGTGGCGGTCGATGATGCCGAGACCTCGACAGGCATCGTGCGCATGGTGCGCCATCAATTCCCGCACCTGAAGCTGTTCGTGCGTGCCCGTAACCGCCACCACGCCTGGGAGCTGATGGAACTGGGCGTGGAGCACGTGATTCGTGACACCTATGCCAGCAGCCTGGAGATGGGCGGAGAATTGTTGGTGGCGATGGGCTACCCCAGTGCTCGCGCGGCGGAAGTGGCGCGTGCGTTCCGGGAAATGGATGACAACATGCTCAAGCAGAACTACGAGCACCGTCACGACCAGAAAGCACTCGTCAACAGCGAGCAGGCCGCCATGGTAGAGCTCAAGCGTCTGTTCCAGAACAATCAGGACTGACGTCGCACGACTCGCCAGAGCGCTCCGTGGCGCCTGAAAAGACACAAGGGCCGCCCCGGCAGGGGCGGCCCTTGTCGTTGGGGCACTCGGCAACACCTTGCGTGCAGACCCGCTTCCTCGAAAGGCGAGCGGCCCGAGCCCTGCTCAGCCCTGCGACAGGCGGCGGGACGTCAGGCGCGCCCGCCACTGCGGGCCGAACAGATAGGCGCACAGCCCGATCACGATCAGCAAGGCCCCGGCGAGCACGCGGCTGGAGACCAGCTCATCATTGAGCACCGCGCCCAGGCTCATGGCGAAGATGGGGGTGATCAAGGTCGCCAGCGCCACCGTGCTGGCCGACAGGCGTGACAGCACGAAGTAGTAGCACAGGTAGCCGATCAGCGAGCCGAAGATGCCAAGGTAGAGGATGGCCGCCATCGGGCGCCCCTCCGGCAGGGCCTGCGGCACGCCATCGACGATCAGCGCACACACCAGATAGAGCGGCAGAGAGACCAGCAGCGCACCCTCCGTCTGCACCAGCGGATGCAGTCCTGCCCGCTCGCGCTGCACCAGTACCCCCGAGGCCGCGAAGCAATTGACGGCCAGCAGCATGGTCAGCACTCCCTTCCAGCTGCCAGGCGGCAACGCCAGGGAATCCGAGACCGCGACGGCCAGTCCACTCAATGCCAACGCAAACCCCATCCACTGCAACTTGTCAAGTGGAGCACTTTTCAACCACCAGCGTGCATAAAGCCCTGATAGCAAAGGTGCCAGTCCAAACAGTAACGACATGATACCGCTTGGTAACCAGGCCGCAGAGAGGTAGGCGAAGTACATGCCACCCCAGATACCCAGAGCGGCTGCCGAGTAGCTGCGCAGTGCCCCACGCGAAAGGTCCATTTTCAGCCCCATCATGCGTAACAATGGGTAACCGAGGCATGCGGCAATTAACATTCTGCCCATCGCCGACCAGGCAGGCAGCCAGCCCGAGGCGCTCCACGAGATGGCCAGCGGTGTCGTCGACCACACCATGAGAACCACGCAATACGCCACCAGCACTGGCATTTTTACTCTCCGATCAAGAAACGCGAAAAAACGGATAATGGCGTTGAATACCCCTTTGCACGACTACCTATAATCGCTCCAGCACTGAGGTCATAGGGGCCGTCCAAGGAGGCATCATGCAACGCAAGGAATTCCAACAGCAGCTATGGCTGGACTTCGTCCATCGCCATCCCGACATCGGGGCGCTGGATATCTGGCCAGACAGTATCAACCCTGAATATCTGATGTTCCTGACGCTGAATCAGGGGCCTTTCAGAAGCGAGAAACTGTTACCCAGCCTGTATCACCAGGGCTATCGCCGCGTGAAACAGTACGCCATGGCCGACCGCGGCCTGCTGGTCGATCTGCTGCTTCCCCCGGATGGTGGCGCTGCCGTCATGCTGGCGGAACTGCAGGCCAACAGCCTGCCGCCGATACACCGCGACCTGCTCAAGCGCCTGATCAGTCAGAGTCATCGTGATGACTGCAAGGGACAGAACCTGCTCGCGCCCTGCCGTCCGTGGGACATGCCGGACTGGCCGACCTTCGAGCGCCTGCTCGAGGCCAACCCGCTGGCTGCCTGGCTCTCCGTGATGGGGCCGCGCCTGCACCATGTCGGCTTCAATGCCGAAGAGCTTGGCGAAACGCTGGAAGCGGTCTGCGAGGGCATGCTGGCCTACGGCATGGCACCGCAGACCGGGCGCCATCATGCGGTACTGCCCATCAATCCCAAGCTGCAATATCACTACTACCCGGCCCACGCCCAGCGCATGGTGTTCGCGGATGGTGACGAGCATATGGTGGTGCTGGGTGGCATCGCCCTGCTGGCGACGGCACCGGTGACGACTCAGCAAGAAGGAAAGCAGCGTCCCGCAGAACAACTGCTGCCGGAACATACGCTGTGCCAGCTCAGCGCGTAACAACTTCTTGACAGCACTGCGCAATGAGATGAGTCGCATTCAGCCCCCTGCGCATGCGTAGGGGGCTCTTGTGTTCAGAGGGTGACATGACCTGTCATGCCATACCCTTCACACCCTCTCTTGCCATCACTCTTCATGGCATCACCCCATGATGTCATCACTGCACGACTCGCCGCTTTCCCCCGCCGCTTTCCCCCGCCATGCCTGCGCCTTGTGTCTGAGCCTCTAAACCTAACGTCGCAGACAGGTTATCAACAGAAGCTGTGGAAAAAGCTGTGAAGAATCTCTGTACATCTAGGTATCGCCATCGAGATCAGGCGAACGCAGACAGATTGATCAAAAATTGATCAGTCGACCGCAAACAGCGCCAATTCCCCTTCCGACCACGCATCTGGCAGTGCATCAGACAGTGGGTCAGGCGGCCACTGTGGCAGCGGCTGTGGCCGTAGTGAACACACCCAGCAACCCTCCATATCAGCCTAGAGACGACAGCGCCAATGTCACTGGCGTGTTCGTGATCTGCCCGCCCAGCCAGTATGCCCCCAGATAGCCCACGCTGTAGGCCAGCAACAACGCCGGGAAGAAGCGCAGATAACTCATGAAGCTCACCTCGCGCACCTTGGAAAGCGCGATCACCCCGGCGGCGGAGCCAATCACCAGCAGCGAGCCACCCACGCCTGCGGCATAGGTCAGCGCCAGCCACTCCGCATCGTTCATGCTGACATCCGCCTTGAGCACTGCGGCGGTCAGCGGCACGTTGTCCACCAGCGCCGAGAGCAGCCCGACCAGATAATTGGCCTGCATCGCCGGCATCAGGGCATAGAGCTGTGCCAGGCCTTCCAGCAGACGAGCTTCCTTGAGCGCCCCGACCATCAGCAGGATGCCGAGGAAGAATAGCAATGTATCGAATTCGATAATACGAATGTAATCAAGTATGCGGCGCTCTTCGCTGTCGCTGCGCCGTTCGGCGACA
Organism: Cobetia sp. MC34; assembly: GCF_018340035.1. NCBI lineage: Bacteria > Pseudomonadati > Pseudomonadota > Gammaproteobacteria > Oceanospirillales > Halomonadaceae > Cobetia > Cobetia sp. MC34. The sequence goes on along the minus strand of NZ_JADPPY010000013.1, from coordinate 63,768 downwards.
TGCCCGAGCAGGAACATCAACGACATCCCGAACAGGAAGGTCAGCAGCGGCGGCACGCCAAACAGCACGTTGAGCCCGAGGGTCGACAGGATGGTGGCCAGAAACAGCCAAGCGACCAGACGATCAAGACGCCGGGTCTCGCGCGGCTCGCGCACCAGATTCACCTCGCCTCCCAGCCCGGGCAGCAGTAACGTCGCCAGCAGCATCACGCTGAGGAAGGACGGCAGCGCCAGCAGCATCAGCTCGCTGATGCGCACCTTGCCCGCCAGGAAGATCATCAGCGTGGTCACGTCCCCGGTGATCAGCGCCACGCCGCCGGAGTTGACGGCGAATACCGCCAGCACCGCAAAGCGCAGCGTCTTCTTCGGCGCCAGGCCCAGCGACAGCACCAGGGTCAGCGATACCAGCGTCGCGGTGATGTTGTCAGCCAGCGATGAAAAGGCGAAGGCAAAGAGCCCCGTCAGATACAGCAGGCCGCGCTCCCCGATGCGCTTCGGCAGCAGGCGGTAGATCAGGTTGGCGATCAGCCCCTTGGCATTGAGGAAGGCCACGAAGGTCATCGCCGCCATCAGAAACAGCCACAAGGTGGCGATCTCGAGCAAGTTCTCGTTCAAGGCCTCGGGGACATCATCCACCGCCAGGGCCGCGGGGCCGAAGATGAACAGCAGCAACCAGCTGAAGGTGCCCAGCAACAAGGTCGTCTTGGCCTTGTTGAGATGGATCACATCCTCGATGGCAATCAACACGAAGGCGGCCAGCGCCAGCCCGATCAACAGTCCCTGCAACCACATGACACTCTCACTCCCTGAGATATCGCCGCGCAGCGGCGGCGATGATTGACGGTACCCGGCGTGACTTCAGCGTGAGCCCTGCCACGACCTTTCCCTTGCACCGACCCGTCACACGACCGGCGATGCATCTCATCACAGCTGCGTGCGCCCCGCCATTCGACCTGAGGGGCGTTCGCTTCGTGCAACGCAGGGTTGCCATCCCCCACGCAAGCGGGGTGGGCATCCACTCTTGGGTGAATTACGATGGCGCCACCTGATGAAGGAGTCATGCATGTCGAGTATCAGAGGTGTCATCAGCCTTGTCTTTCTGATCATCAATACCCTGTGCTGGGCGCTGCCGCTTTACCTGCTGGCCGCACTCAAGCTGATCACGCCATCGCGCCGCCTGCAGTTGCACATGCTGGAGGGGCTCAACCGCCTCGCCATGGGCTGGATCGGCACCAACAACCTGTGGATTCGCCATGTGCTGCGCCCGCGCTGGGACATCCACGTGCCGCCATCGCTGCGCGAGGGGTCTGCCCGACGTCGCTGGTGGCTGGTGATCGCCAATCACCGCAGCTGGACTGACATCTTCGTTCTCCAGTACGCCCTGCACCGTCGCACGCCGATGCCCAAGTTCTTCCTCAAGCAGGAGCTCATCTGGGTGCCGGTGATCGGCCTTGCCTGGTGGGCACTGGAGTTCCCGTTCATGCGCCGTTACAGCCAGCAGAAACTGGCCAGCAATCCGCGGCTCGCCGAGCGTGATCGCGAAGCGACGCGACGCATGTGCGAGCGCTCACGCCAGGCGCCGATGGCGATCTTCAACTTCGTGGAAGGCACTCGCTTCACGCCCGCCAAGCACAACCAGCAGCAGAGCCCTTTCCAGCACCTGCTCAGGCCGCGTGCCGGCGGCAGTGCCCAGGTGATCAACACGCTTGGAGATCGACTTTCCGGTATTCTGGATGCCACCCTCGATTACCGACATGCCGATGCCAGTTTCTGGCAGTTCCTGTGCGGCCACGGGGGCGACATCACGCTCGTCATCACTCAGCGGCCCTTGGAGCCCTGGATGCTGGACGGCAACTATCATGCGGACGCCGCCTATCGCGAGCGCTTCCAGCAATGGCTCAATCAGGTCTGGAAGGACAAGGATGCCCGACTGTCACGTGCAGGGAATGACATTGATGAACACTGAATACGGCCTGAATGCCGCGGACTTCTCGGCACGAGCGCAGGCCGAACCTGACGTGAACCGTCCACTTCTGCAGCGGGCCGGCCTCGCGCTGCGCTGGCTGGCGCTGATCTGCCTCGGCCTGTGGCTGAGCGGCTGCGCGACCGGCAGCTACTCCGGCTCGCCGGCCGGCCAGTGGGTCACCATCCAGAAGGGCGATACCCTGGGGCAGATCGCACGCGATGCCGACATTCCCCTGCTGCGCCTCACGCGCTTCAATCCGGGCGTCAAGATTCGTGACCTCAAGGTCGGTCAGCGCATCCTGGTGCCCACCGCGCGTGAGCGAGCGCCCTCCGGCGGCCCGTATCGCTATCAGCTGCGCCCCGGCGATACCTACTCCAAGGTCGGTCGCTATTTCGGTGCCAGCCCGCAGCGCATTCAGGCCGCCAACCCCGGCAAGGACCCCAATGATCTCGATGTCGGCATGCTGATCTCGGTGCCGCTCAACGGTGGCCCGAGCCGCAGCGCCCCGGCCGCGCGTGCCAGCGGTGGCAGCCTGGTCGCCCGCCCGGACCCCGGCCCGCTGCAGAAGCCGGGCCAGTCATGGCGCTGGCCTGCCGCCGGCAGCGTGACGCGTGAATTCGGCACCAACGGCAATGGCCAGCTGGCACCCATGCAGATTCGTACCGCCGCCAGCGGCATCGCCAGTGCACCGGCGCGGGGCGAAGTGCGCTTCGCCGACTCCATGCGCCAACTGGGCAACGTGGTCATCCTGCACCACTCCGGCAACCTGCAGAGCGTGCTGGCCCAGTGCGGCGAGATTCTGGTCAAGGTGGGTCAGCAGGTCACTCCGGGCACGCCGCTTTGTCGCGTCGCACGCGGCAACAACGGTCAGCATGAATTGCTGTTCGACGTGCGCCACGGCGGCAAGCCGATCGACCCGCGCGAGATTCTCGAGAAGCGCTGAACCAGCGTTGCTTCACGGCGCCAGCCCGACATGGCGCCACCTCCAATCCCCGCCAGATGACGACAGCGCCGGTGCCACGCCGGTGACTGTCGTCCTTGCTTGACGATTCATGAGACAACCCTCATACCTCTGAGTTGTGAGGGGTTGGGGGTGTGTCATCGCTTCGTCACCTGCTTGTTATGCCGCCGTCACTCCCTCTCTCGATAATGACCACAATAGTCATCTAGGGAGACGTCATGGAGCGCATTGCCTTCGTCAGTGAAACCTGGCATCCGGAGATCAATGGCGTGGCTCATACCTTGAGTCATCTGTGCGATCAACTCATCGCACGCGGCTGTGAGCTCCAACTCATTCGTCCCACCACCCGAGATGGCAGCCTGGAGCCGCGTGTCCAGCAGGAGCTTCAGGTACGCGGCTTCCGCCTGCCCGGATATGACACCGTGCAGGTCGGCGTGCCGGCACCGCAGCGCCTGATGCGCATGTGGCGCGAGCATCGCCCCTCCGTCGTCTATATCGCCACCGAAGGCCCGCTGGGCATCAGCGCGCTGATGGTCGCCCGCCGCCTGGGCCTGCCGGTGGTCGCGGGCTTTCATACCAATTTCGATCAATACAGCACCCACTACCGGCTCAAGGCGCTACGCCCGCTGGTACGGCGCGGCCTGCGCCGCTTCCACAACGCCGCCAACATGACGCTGGTACCGACCCGCACCCAGGCAGACAGCCTGATGCAACAAGGCTTCGAGCATGTGCAGGTGGTGGGACGCGGCCTGGATTGCGAGCGCTTCTCGCCCAGTCATCGCAGCGAAGCATTGCGCAAGTCATGGGGCGTCAGCTCACAGCAACCCGTCGCGCTGCACGTCGGGCGCCTGGCCGCCGAGAAGAACATCGAGCTGCTGATCCGCACCTATGAGGCCATGCTGGCCGTGCAACCGGACCTCGCCCTGGTGCTGGTGGGAGACGGCCCGCTGCGCGAGCGCCTGGAACAGCGCCTGCCCGAGGCGATCTTCGCCGGCTTCCAGACCGGTGAGGCGCTGGCCGCCCATTACGCCAGTGCCGACCTGTTCGTCTTCCCGTCACTGTCGGAGACCTTCGGCAATGTGGTGCTGGAAGCCATGGCCAGCGGACTGGCCGTGATCGCCTTCGATTACGCGGCGGCCGCCGAGGTGATCCGCGACGATCACCAGGGCCTGCTGGCGCCCTGCAGCCAGCCGGAGCGCTTCATCGAACAGGCGGTGGAGGCCTGCCAGCGGCCGGCCCGCATCGCCAGACTGGGACGTGCCGCCCGCGTGCGCGTCGAACCATTGGGCTGGAGCCGCATCGCCGAGGGCTTTCTGACCTGCCTGCGTCACGCCGAGGAGAAGCCCGATGCACGATCGCAGCCTTCCCGTCTTTGAGCGACTAGACCTTCTGGAGTGGCGCCTGTGCCGCCAGGTCGCGCGCCTGGCGCTGTTCCGGCCGATACTCACCCTGTTTCGTATCGTCTCGCGCCTGGGCGACTGGCCGGTGTGGGCGCTGCTGACGCTGAGCCTGCCGCTGCACCATGCCATGGGCGGCTGGCTGTTTCTGGAATTCGGCCTGGCGGCCGGCGCCGGGGCGCTGCTCTACCGCGCGCTCAAGACGCGGCTATGTCGGGAACGCCCGTTCATCACCTTCAATACCATCAACTGCACCATGCCGCCGCTGGACCGCTACAGCTTTCCCAGCGGTCACACCCTGCATGCTGCCCTCTTCGCCAGCCTGACCGCTCAACAGCTGCCGGAGCTTGCCATCCTCGTCACGCCGCTGGCGCTGCTGATCGCGCTTTCCCGGGTGATCCTCGGCCTGCATTACGTCAGTGATGTGCTGGCCGGCGCGCTGCTGGGGCTGGGCCTTGCCGAGGTGGCCATCCTGACCTTCGAGGCGCTGCTGACGACCTGATGCTCGCGAGGCATGCGTCAGCCCGGGGTCGGCGCGAATCGAGAGCCACTTGCCCAACCTGACGCGGCTCTGGCACTCTCGCCGCATGACGACTCCTTCTGCTGGCGATGATCTCTTCGCCGCCCTCTCGACCTCTGATTCGACGTCCGCGACTGATGGAGCTGCGCGCCAGACGGCGGCGGATGGCTCGGCCCTGGCAGCTCGCCCGCGCGAGCTGCCAGATGACTGGCTCACCCTCGCGCACGGCTGGTACCGCCACCCCCTGCACCCGCTGTATCTCAAGCCGCGCGCCCTGACGCCGCTGCAGGCCGATCAGGCCCTCGTCACGCTGGAGGGCGATCTCGACTGGCAGCGCCCCAGCCTGAGCGTGCATGGCAAGACGCATCCGATTCCACGCCGCCAGGTGTGGATGGGCGATGTCGGCGCCCGCTATCGCTACTCCGGCAGCCTGTTCGAACCCAACCCCTGGCACATGACCGCCTGGCAGCTGGGCGAGCTGTCGCGTCATGCCATCAATCACGAGCTCAGCCCGCAACGCGATGACCTGGAACGCAGCGAGCCCGTGATCCCGGAGCATTTCAACAGCCTGCTGGCCAATCGCTACGCCGATGGTGCCGACCGCATGGGCTGGCACAGCGACAACGAGCAGGAACTGGGCACTCGCCCGATCGTGCTCGCCATCTCGCTGGGACGAGAACGCCCCCTGCGCTTCAAGGGCCATCCGCGCAGCCCCTATGCCGACACGCCGGCGTTCAATCTGTGGCTGCCGCACGGCTCGCTGCTGGTGATGGGCCGTGGCTGTCAGGACCGCCTCCATCATGCGCTGCCGCCGCGCAAGCTCGAGGGGCTGCGCATCAGCCTGACCTATCGCCAGCTGCTGACGCCCTCGCGCTGAGGTCATCTTTCTTGTTGCTCTCTGCTCGCTCTCCTCTTGCCTTCTTCCTGCTCACTTCCTGCTCACTTCCTGCTCTAACGCCTGCTTTATCGTCCCTTTTTGTTGTCCCTTCCAGCGTCACTGCGCCCCGGGGTCAATCCACCGACGGGTAACGCGCGCGCAGGGTCTCCAGCATCGCCTGTACCGCCACCGACAGCTCATGACGGCCGCGACGGATCACCCCGACCCGCTGCTGAATCTCGGGGCCTGTCAGCGGCAGGCACTGACAGCCCAGCGCACTCATCTGCGCCACGCTCATCGCCGGCACCGCGCTGACGCCCAGGCCTTCCGCCACCATGCGCCCACAGGTGACCAGCTGGTGGGTCTCGAAGGCGACATGCAGCGCCATGCCCGCATCCTCAAGGCGTTTCTCAAGCATGCGACGCACCCCCGAGGGCCGCTGCAGCGTGATGAAGTCTTCCTTGAGCAGTAGTGACCACGCGATGGAGGTCGGCGCCTCTGCCAGCAAGGCATGGCCGGGGGGAATGATCGCCACATAGCGGTCCTCGAACAGAAGCTCGAACACCAGGTCCTGGCGCACGCCGGGGTCGAAGCAGATCCCCAGCTCGACACGACCATCGGTGACCAGCTCGACCACCTCTTCGGCGATGACGTCATTCACTTCGATGGTGATCTCCGGATATTGGCGGCGAAAATCGGCCAGTACCCCGGGGAGCAGATTGCCGGCGAAGGTCGGCATCGCGGCCAGGGCCACCCGACCGCGCCCGAGACTGAAGCGCTGGCGCATCTCATCCTCGGCATGCTCCCAGTCCGACAGCAGACGCCTGGCCAGCGGGAAGAAGGCGCGCCCTTCCGGCGTCAGGCTGACCTGTCGGGTCGAGCGCTGAAACAGGCGCCCGCCCAGCGACTCCTCCAGATTCTTGACCGCCAACGACAGGGCCGGCTGCGAGAGATGTACCAGTGTGCCCGCCTCGGCGAAGGACAGCGTGCGCGCCACGGCCACGAAGGCCTTCAGCTGTTTCAGAGTCATGTCGTGTCCTGTCCCGGGGTTGTTTCAAGAGATATCACAAGAGATGTCACAAGAGGTGATGTGGCGCAGTTCGTCGTCTGTCGCTCGCAGGTCAGGCGCTTGCAGGGCATCTAGGCCATTGGTCATAGATGACAGCCACGAAGCTCTCACATGACTAACCGCTCAGCTCAGGCCATTCCGCCCCGCTACCGCGTCAGCCGCGCCAGCATGGGGTTTGGCCGGCTTTTTCCTTGCGAGCAGGCTCGATAAGTAGCGAATCAATTCTTATCAAAAACTGATCAATGGATAGAAAAAACAAACTTATTAAATATATACAGACTCAGGATTGTCGGCAATGATGAAGACATCCCGACAACAACAGCTTGGATACTCAAGGAGATTCGCATGGCAGGATTCAACAAGGTGGTGACCAGCTACGCGGAGGCCATGGCAGGCCTCGAAGATGGCATGACGGTAATCGCCGGTGGCTTCGGCCTGTGCGGTATCCCGGAGAACCTGATTGCAGAGATCAAGCGCCTCGGCGCCAAGGACCTCACCGTGGTATCCAACAACTGCGGCGTCGATGGCTTCGGGCTCGGCATCCTGCTGGAAGACCGACAGATCAAGACCATGATTGCCTCCTACGTCGGCGAGAATGCGCTGTTCGAGAAGCAGCTGCTCGACGGCGATCTGGAAGTGATCCTCACTCCCCAGGGCACGCTGGCCGAGAAGATGCGTGCTGCCGGCGCCGGTATCCCCGCCTTCTTCACCGCCACCGGTTACGGCACACCGATCGGCGAAGGCAAGGAAGTGCGCGAGTTCGATGGCCGCCCCTACATTCTGGAAGAGTCCATCAAGGGCGACTTCGCCATCGTCAAGGCCTGGAAGGCGGACCGCTACGGCAACGTCGTCTACCGCCATACCGCGCGCAACTTCAATCCGCTGGCCGCCACCGCCGGCAAGATCACCGTGGTCGAAGTCGAAGAGCTGGTCGAGCCGGGGGAACTGGACCCCGCCGACATCCACACGCCCGGCATCTATGTGGATCGCGTCATCAAGGGCAACTTCGAGAAGCGCATCGAGAAACGCACCGTCCGCTCGCGTTGAGCCCAGGGCTCCGCCGGCATGAATCGCCGCCATCAGGGCGACAGCCCCCACGGCGAACTTTCTCGACCGCCTTCACGACACGGCACAGTGCCTCATGGTTGATGGCACCCAAGACAAGGAAACAATCATGGCTTTGACACGCGAACAGATGGCCCAGCGAGTGGCTCAGGAAATCCAGGACGGCTCCTACGTCAATCTGGGGATCGGCATCCCGACACTGGTGGCCAACTATATCCCCGACGGTATCGAGGTGATGCTGCAGTCCGAAAATGGCCTGCTCGGCATGGGCCGCTACCCCTATGAAGACGAAGTCGACGCCGACATGATCAACGCCGGCAAGGAAACCGTGACCGCCATCGATGGCGCCGCCATCTTCGATTCGGCCGAATCCTTCGCCATGATCCGTGGCGGCCACGTCGATCTCACGGTGCTCGGCGCCTTCGAGGTGGACGTGAACGGCAACATCGCCAGCTGGATGATCCCCAACAAGCTGGTCAAGGGCATGGGCGGCGCCATGGACCTGGTCGCCGGTGCCGAGAACATCATCTGCACCATGACCCACGCCTCCAAGCACGGCGAATCCAAGCTGCTCAGCCAGTGCGAACTGCCGCTGACCGGTGCCGGCTGCATCCGTCGCGTGCTGACGGACCTCGCCTTCCTCGAGATCAAGGATGGTGCCTTCCACCTGTTGGAGCGCGCGCCAGGCGTGAGCGTCGAGGAAATCGAGCGTCTGACCGCAGGCAAGCTGGTCGTCCCGGAACACGTGCCGGAAATGCAGCTGGATGCCTGAGGCACCTTCTGCCCCCGGGCACTGGCCACCCTCGCGCCGCTTTTGACCTTCGAGCCACTTTTGACACACGAAACAATTGCGCTCGAGGGTGGCAAAACACGGCCCCGGCATCCCACGGATTTTTGCCGACTCTTTTGAGGAAAATCTCTCATGATGTGATGGGCGCATCACATCCTCTCTCCGAGAGCCTTGATGGCTTCGACGCCATCCGCCGGCAGCGCTGCCATCGCTGCCGGCTTTTTTGTGTCCATCGCCCGCCATACGGGGCTTTGCGCCATTCAACCCCCTATACAAGCAAAGCCGCACTATGGTCTTTTTCCTACAGACGTCATCGCTCACACCAAGATAACGGGATAAAAAACAAGCGGACTCCCTGCCCTAGGTGTGGCGAAATTCTCAGCACTATTGGCACGGCTTTGCGGGCGAATTCTGCGCACGATTATTAGGCAAAAGGATAAGTTTTTGATATTTCATTTGACCTTGCCGCCCGAGCAGCGCAGTATTGCTCTCGTTGGTTAGCAAGTCGAATATCGTCAGTCGTGATCGAAGCACTTCGGTACCTGGTGTATATCCTCCTTGTTTTACCCACGTTTATCGGGTAACTCCCGGCAATATCATCAGTAAGGAATTACGATCATGGCAACTGGCACAGTCAAGTGGTTCAACGACACCAAAGGTTTCGGCTTCATTTCTCCGGACGACAACGGTGACGACCTGTTCGCACACTTCTCCGAAATCCAGGCTGAAGGCTTCAAGTCTCTGCAAGACGGTCAGAAGGTCTCCTTCGACGTCACCCAGGGCAAGAAAGGCCTCCAGGCCGCTAACATCAAGCTGATCGACTAAGCTTTGATTTTAGCTGGAAGAGGCTAACCCCTCCTCCGACAGAAAAGCCCGCTTCGGCGGGCTTTTCTGCGTCTGGCGTTCGCGCACGCCGCGGGGTATCGCATCCCTCCGCATGCCCGAGTGCCAGACATGAAAAAAGGGACTGCCTGGGCAGTCCCTTTTTCGTTTCTCTTCCATTTTCGCATCTCTTCAAGGCGCTGCTACCCGCGACGGGTCGTCACGCCTCGCAGCGAGCCTGACTGTGGCTCACCTGGCCGCGGTGCGCTTACCCCCGATAGTAGCGCTGCTCGACGAACGGCATCTTCGTCACCGTCATCGGCAGGCGCTTGCCACGCACATCGGCAAACACTTCAGTCTCGAGTGCGCTGTGAGCGATGCCCACGTAGCCCATCGCCACCGGCTTGCCATAGGTCGGCCCGAAGCTGCCGGAGGTCACCACACCGATACGGTTGTCCTGGGCATCATAGAGCTCAGCCCCTTCGCGGATAGGCGCACGCCCCTGGGCGACCAGCCCCACCCGCTTGCGGGTGTGATCCTTGTTGGCGATCTGGGTCAGGATGACATCGGCCCCCGGGAAGCCGCCTTCACGCTCGCCGCCCTGACGACGCACCTTGCCCAACGCCCAGATCAGGCTGCCTTCCACCGGTGAGGTGGTGGTATCGAGATCGTGACCGTACAGGCACAGCCCCGCCTCGAGACGCAGCGAGTCCCGCGCGCCAAGACCGATGAACTCCACCTCCTCCATCGCCAGCAACAGACGCGCGAAACGCTCTGCGTCGGCATCGGGCACGGAGATCTCGAAGCCATCCTCGCCGGTATAGCCACTGCGGCTGACCCAACACTCGATGCCCTCGATGGTGACGTGGGCATGATGCATGAAGGTCAGCTCGCAGGCCTCGGGCGACAGACGCTGCATCACCGCGTGAGCCATCGGCCCCTGCAGTGCGAGCAGCGCCCGATCATCCAGCACCTCAAGCTCGATATCCATCGGCAGGCCGACCCGCAGGTGCGCGATGTCCTGATCCTTGCAGGCAGCGTTCACCACCACGTAGAGGTGATCACCGCCATTGACGATCATCAGGTCATCCAGGATACCGCCAGTGTCGGAGGTCAGCAGGCCATAGCGCTGCATGCCCACCGGCAGGTCGATGATATCCGTCGGCACCAAGGCCTCCAGCGCCGCCTGCACATTCTCGCCACGCAGGATCAACTGCCCCATGTGCGAGACATCGAACAGCCCTGCCTTGGCGCGCGTGTGTTCATGCTCCTTCTTGACGCCAAGCGGGTACTGCACGGGCATGGAATAGCCGGCGAACTCGACCATCCTGGCCCCCTGCTCGACATGCAGGTCATGAAGGGCGGTCTGCTTGAGACCCGTCACTGCGGCGGAATCGGACATCGTCATTCTCCAGGTTGGCTTGCGATGACTCTCAGAGATGGCACCCGAATGGCACACGCTCTCTGGAGGCTTGTTGTCATGGGCACTGCTGTCAGGAGCCCTGCCGGCATGGGCACTGCTCTCAAGAGCACTGCCGACTTGAACAGGGCGCCCTGCGCCTGCACCGCCAAGGTCAGGTGACCCGAGCGATGCAGAAGGCAGTCAGTGGCACGGTAGGGCCAGGCGAGTCATCAGCGTCGTTCAGCGATCTTCGCCAGCCAGCACTTCCTTGCCATCAAAATAATCACGCGTCAGCTTGAAGACCACCGGCGACAGCAGCGCCAGACCGATCAGGTTCGGAATCGCCATCAGCGCATTGAAGGTGTCCGCCATCAGCCAGATCAGGTCGAGCTTGGCCATCGCGCCCAGCGGAATCGCGATCACGAACACGATGCGATACAGCATGATGGCACGCGTGCCGAACAGGTACTGGAAGCACTTCTCACCATAGAAGGACCAGCCAAGAATGGTGGTGAAGGCGAAGACCGCCAGCGCGATGGCCACCAGGTGGTTGCCCACGCCCGGCAGCGCCTGATCGAAGGACATCGAGGTCAGGGCCGCGCCGGTTTCCCCGGAAGACCACAGGCCGGAAGTGATGATCGCCAGCGCCGTGATGGTGCAGATGATGATGGTGTCGATGAAGGTCCCCAGCATCGCGACCAGCCCCTGACGGACCGGGTTCTTGGTCTGCGCCGCCGCGTGGGCGATGGGCGCACTGCCCAGGCCCGCTTCATTGGAGAAGATGCCGCGCGCCACACCGAAGCGGATGGCGGCCATCACCGCTGCCCCGGCAAAGCCGCCGGTAGCCGCGACCGGATTGAAGGCATAGGTGAAGATGAGACCGAAGGCATGGCCGATCTGGTCGGCGTTGATCACCAGGATGATGATGCCGGCCAGGAAGTAGGCGATGGCCATGAACGGCACCAGCTTGCCGGCCACGCTGGAGATACGCTTGATGCCACCGAGAATCACGGCGCCGGCCAGCACCATCATCACCACACCGGAGACCCAGTGCGGAATGGCGAAGGACGTTTCCAGCGCATCCGCGACCGAGTTGGACTGCACGGTGTTGCCGATGCCGAAGGCCGCGAAGCAACCGAAGAAGGCGAAGGCACCGCCCAGCCAGCCCCACTTGGCGCCCAGACCGTTGCGGATGTAGTACATCGGGCCACCGACATGGTTGCCGGTGTCATCGACTTCACGATAACGCACGGCACACACGGCCTCGGCGTACTTGGTCGCCATGCCGACCAGCGCGGTGATCCACATCCAGAAGATCGCCCCCGGGCCACCCAGCGCGATGGCGGTTGCCACGCCCGCGATGTTACCGGTACCGATGGTCGCCGACAGCGACGTCATCAGGGCATTGAAAGGAGAAATCTCGCCGTCGCCATCCTTGCCCGGCGCACGACCATTCCACAACAGCTTGAAGCCGGTACCCAACTTGCGAAGCGGCATGCCCTTGAGGCCTGCCTGAAGATAGAAGCCGACCCCGAGCAACAGGATCAGCATCAATGGGCCCCAGACGACGCCATTGATGGCACTAAAGACGGAACTGATCATTTCCACGCAGATTTCCTCCGCTGAATTGTTGTTATCACACGATGCGCAGTGACTCGTGGCGGTGCCATCCCCAGGCGGGTGATCGACCCGCGACGAGCCTCCCACGGCATTTTCACCATTGGGACAGCTCACATTAGCGGAAGCTATCTCACTTCACTAGCCCAACAGGGCTTTACGCTGGCAGGTGAGGCAATCATTGCGTAAAAAGTACGATGAGACTGCGCCAACTCGCATGTTTCATCGCCTCATCGTGTCTTCTGGCAGCAGATCCTGCGCCGGGTGATCTCGAGACTGGCGAAAAACGTCTCACAACAAACCGAGCCGAATGTCGAACCAAAAGTCGAGCCGCATGCCCGGCGCGGTCACGCTCAGGTAAAGACTCTCTCAGCACCTCCAGCGCTCTCATGCGCTCTCATGCGCTCTCATAAAGTTCGCTCTGCTTGAACGCATCAGGCATTGACAGCCGAGCCTTCACGACACAACATGGAAACAAGTTTCCGATAAGAAACTGTCGGCACCATAACGCGAGTTTGAGCGCCTCGCAACAGTGACCCGGACATCCTCGCCCACTGGCGCGACCGATCTCCCGCGCTGCTGCAATGCACTCAACCTCTCACGAGGTGTCACGGCGCGCTGGCAAGGCGCCGGGCGGCCTGGCCAGCGATGTACAGCCATGGGCCAGGCAGGCCCGTGATGGCGGGCTTCATGAGTGAACCACGCAAGACACTGGACGCCCGAAGAGTGACAGACCACGATAGAGGTACGGCCGTCAGCAATACACGCCCAAAGTCGTAGCATCACGCGGCAGTCTGCCACTGCCACACGCCGGGACCTTGGGGCATAATGACGTACCGATTCCCTGAATCAGAAAATCTTTTCACATAGGAAAACACTCATGAGCAATATTCCCGCCACGCTGAAGTACACCGAGAGTCACGAGTGGGTTCAGGACAACGGTGATGGCACCGTGACCATCGGGATTACCGACCACGCCCAGGAAGCGCTGGGCGATGTCGTCTTCGTCGAACTGCCGGAAGTCGGCCGTGAGCTGGCGCTGGAAGAAGAATTCGGGGTCATCGAGTCCGTCAAGGCGGCCTCTGATCTGTACGCGCCGCTGGCCGGTGAAGTCATCGCCGTCAACGAGAGCCTCGAAGACGCGCCGGAATCCGTCAACGAAAGCCCCTATGACGATGCCTGGATTCTGAAGATGAAGGTCGCTGACAGCGCCGAACTCGACAAGCTGCTCGACGCTGATGCCTATTCTCAGCTGGTCGAAAGCGAAGCCTGATCGCCGTCAACCTCCTGTCCATGCCGCAGACGCTCAGGGCAGGAGGTTTCAGCGCCTTTCCGCGCTCGCATACAGCTGCACTCGCGCACGGCCACCCTCGTGACTGCGCCACCCCGTTTCGATGGCACGACACCCCTGACGCGACTGCCCTTGCAGGTCGCGCGGGGAGTGAAGCAACTGCAGCATGCTCGGCAGTGATGTCGATGCCCCCATGATTCCCGACGCCCTGCCCGCCGCTTCCTCGCTGGCACGGTGATGTTCCTCCCGCGGACTGCCCTCTGCAGTCCCCGTTGCAGCACAGGATTTCTTGCATGGCTCACGAGACGCTTACCCTGGCCCAGCTGGCCGGACACGACGATTTCATCTCCCGCCACAATGGGCCGACCGATGCCAATGTGACGCGCATGTTGGCGACGCTGGGCGAAGAGAGCATCGCCACGCTCATCGACCGCACGGTGCCCACCGCCATTCGTCTGGGCCGTGAGCTGGATCTCGAAGGGCCACGCACGGAATCCGAAGCACTGGACTACCTGAAGCGCCTCGCGCGTCAGAACAAGGTGTTCAAGACTTATATCGGCCAGGGTTACCACAACACCCACCTGCCGGCGGTCATCCAGCGCAACGTGCTGGAAAATCCGGGCTGGTACACCGCCTATACGCCGTATCAGCCGGAAATCGCCCAGGGTCGTCTCGAAGGGCTGCTCAACTTCCAGCAGGCGGTGATGGACCTGACCGGCATGGAGCTGGCCAACGCCAGCCTGCTGGACGAGGCCACCGCCGCTGCCGAGGCCATGGCGCTGTGTCAGCGCGGCAACAAGAAGAGCAAGAGCAAGCGCTTCTTCATCGCCGATGACGTGCTGCCGCAGACCCTGGACGTCATGCGCACCCGCGCCGACTACTTCGGCTTCGAGCTGATCATCGATGCCGCCGAGAACGTCGGCGAGCACGATATCTTCGGCGCCCTCTTCCAGTATCCGGGCAACACCGGTCAGGTGCGCGACCTCGCGCCGCTGCTGGACGCCGCGCGCGCCAATGGCGCGATGAGCGTGGTGGCCGCCGACCTGCTGAGCCTGGTGCTGCTCAAGTCGCCGGGCAGTCTCGGTGCCGACATCGTCGTCGGTACCTCCCAACGCTTCGGCGTGCCGATGGGCTTCGGCGGCCCGCACGCGGCCTTCTTCGCCACCACCGACAAGCTCAAGCGCTCCATCCCGGGCCGCATCATCGGCGTCTCCAAGGACTCACGCGGCAACCCGGCACTGCGCATGGCGATGCAGACCCGCGAGCAGCACATCCGCCGCGAGAAGGCGACCTCCAACATCTGTACCGCCCAGGCACTGCTGGCCAACATCGCCGGCTTCTACGCCGTCTATCACGGTGCCGAGGGCCTCAAGCGCATCGCCACCCGCGTGCATCGCCTGACCAGCATTCTCGCCGAGGGCGTCAGCCGTTGCGGCATGGCACTGGCCCACGACAGCTGGTTCGACGCCATCACCGTGACCGGCGTGGATGAGGGCAAGATCCACGGTCGCGAGCTGACCCACGAGATCAACCTGCGCCACCACGGCGACGGCCGCATCACCATCAACCTCGACGAGACCACCACCGCCGCTGACGTCGGCGTGCTGTTCGACGTGCTGCTCGGCGAGGAGCACGGCCTGTCCGTCGCCGCGCTGGACCAGGACCTGCTGGCCAAGGGCGCAAGCGCGATTCCGGCGGCCTGCCAGCGTGACAGCGACTTCCTGACCCATCCGACCTTCAGCCGCTACCACTCGGAAACCGAGATGCTGCGCTATCTGAAGCGTCTGGAGAACAAGGACCTGTCGCTGACCCACGCGATGATTCCGCTGGGCAGCTGCACCATGAAGCTGAACGCCACCACCGAGATGATCCCGGTCACCTGGCCCGAATTCGCCAACGTCCACCCCTTCGCACCGTCGGATCAGGTAGTCGGCTACAAGCAGATGATCGATGAGCTGTCCGCTTTCCTGGTCGAGATCACCGGCTACGACGCCATCTCCATGCAGCCGAACTCGGGCGCGCAGGGGGAATACGCGGGGCTGGTCGCGATCCGTCGCTACCAGGCCTCCATCGGCGAAGGCGCGCGCGACATCTGCCTGATCCCCAGCTCCGCCCACGGCACCAACCCGGCCTCGGCCGCGATGGCCGCCATGAAGGTGGTGGTGGTCGAGTGCGACGCCAACGGCAACATCGACATCGCCGACCTGCGTGCCAAGGCCGAGCAGCACAGCGACAAGCTGTCCGCGATCATGATCACCTACCCGTCCACCCACGGCGTGTTCGAGGAAACCGTGCGCGAGGCCTGTCAGGTCGTTCACGATCACGGCGGCCAGGTCTATATCGACGGTGCCAACATGAACGCCCAGGTCGGCATCTGCCGCCCGGGTGACTTCGGCGGCGATGTCTCGCACCTCAACCTGCACAAGACCTTCTGCATTCCCCACGGTGGCGGCGGCCCGGGCATGGGCCCGATCGGCATCAAGGCCCACCTGGCGCCGTTCGTCTCCAACCACGTGGTCACCCCGCTGGAAGGCGTGAAGCCGGAATGCACTGCCGTCTCGGCCGCTGCCTTCGGTTCCGCGGCGATCCTGCCGATCTCCTGGGCCTACATCAAGATGATGGGCGCGCAGGGGCTGCGTGAGGCCACCGAGCTTGCGATCCTCAACGCCAACTACATCGCCATGCGTCTCGATGGGCACTATCCGGTGCTCTATCGCGGCAAGAACGGCACCGTGGCGCATGAGTGCATCATCGATATCCGCCCGCTGAAGGCCGCCTCCGGCATCAGCGAGGAAGACATCGCCAAGCGTCTGATCGACTACGGCTTCCACGCGCCGACCATGTCGTTCCCGGTGGCGGGCACCCTGATGGTCGAGCCCACCGAGTCCGAGTCGCTCTACGAGATCGACCGTTTCTGTGAGGCGATGATCGCGATTCGCGCCGAGATCACCCGTGTCGAGCAAGGCGAGTGGACACTGGAAGACAACCCGCTGGTGCACGCGCCGCACACCCAGGCCGACCTGATGGACGCCGAGTGGACGCGCAGCTACTCCCGCGAGATCGGTGCCTTCCCCAGCGAGCACGTCAAGGCCGCCAAGCAATGGCCGGCGGTCAACCGGGTCGACAACGTGCACGGCGATCGTCAGTTGATCTGCTCCTGCCCGAGCATCGATCTCTACCGTGATTGAAAGCCGCGATTAAGAGCCAGCAATGAGGCAGTGATGAAACACTGGCGCTGATCGCTCTGGCACAAAAACGCCCCTGTCGGGAAACCGGCAGGGGCGTTGTCGTTACTGCTGTCTTTCAGGAGACTGCTCGATGGCGCACTGTCGCGCCAGTCGCGATTACTCCTTCCAGCTCTTGAGCAGCTCGTCGTAGGCGATGGTCTCGCCCTTGGGCTTCTCGTTGTCCAGCTTGGCCTTCGGCGCACCCGGCTGGGCGAACCAGTACTCCGCATCACGCTCCTCGTTGAGCTTCGGCCCACAGTTGTCCATCACCTTGGCGCGCTCGAGACGCTCGAGAATGCGGTCCTGCGCCTTGGCCAGGCCATCGAGGGCTTCCTGCGGCGTGGCTTCGCCACTGGCGGCCTGGGAGATGTACTGCCACCACAGCTGGGCGAGCTTCGGGTAATCCGGCACGTTGGTGCCGGTCGGCGACCACTGCACCCGCGCCGGGCTGCGATAGAACTCGACCAGACCGCCCAGCTTCGGCGCGGCATCGGTCATCGCCTGGGACTGGATATCCGACTCGCGGATCGGCGTCAGCCCTTCCAGGGTCTTCTTGAGCGAGACGGTCTTGGCGGTGACGAACTGCGCGTACAGCCAGGCCGCGTGACGGTTCTTCTCCGGGGTGGAATCGAAGAAGGTCCAGGCGCCCACGTCCTGATAACCAAGCTTCATGCCCTCTTCCCAGTACGGGCCATGCGGCGACGGCGCCATGCGCCACTTCGGGGTGCCATCGTCGTTGACCACCGGCAGGCCATCCCGCGTCATGTCGGCGGTAAAGGCGGTGTACCAGAAGATCTGCTGGGCGATGTTGCCCTGGGACGGCACCGGACCTGACTCGGAGAAGGTCATGCCCTGGGCTTCCGGCGGTGCGTACTTGCCCAGCCAGTCGACATACTTGGTGGTGGCATAGACGGCCGCCGGGCCGTTGGCCGCGCCGCCACGTGTCACCGAGGAGCCCACCGGCTGACATTCCTCGACACGAATGCCCCACTCATCCACCGGCAGGCCGTTGGGCAGGCCCTTGTCGCCGGCACCCGCCATGGAGAACCAGGCATCGGTGAAGCGCCAGCCGAGTGACGGGTCCTTCTTGCCGTAATCCATGTGGCCGTAGACGCGCTCACCGTCGATTTCCTTGACGTCATTGGTGAAGAAGTCAGCGATGTCCTCATAGGCTGACCAGTTGACCGGCACCCCCAGCTCGTAGCCGTACTTGTCCTTGAACTGCTTCTTCAAATCTTCGCGTTCGAACCAGTCGGCACGGAACCAGTAGAGGTTGGCGAACTGCTGGTCCGGCAGCTGATAGAGCTTGTCATCCGGGCCGGTGGTGAAATCCAGCCCGATGAAGTCGTCCAGATCCAGCGTCGGCGAGGTAAAGGCCTTGCCGTCGCCTTCCATCATGTCGCTGATCGGCACGACCTTGCCATAGCGGAAATGCGTGCCGATCAAGTCGGAGTCGTTGACGTAGCCATCGTAGATATTGCGCCCGGACTGCATCTGGGTCTGCAGTTTCTCGATGACGTCGCCTTCCTGGATCAAGTCGTGGGTCAGCTTGATGCCGGTGATCTCGCTGAAGGCCTTGGCCAGCACCTTGGACTCGTATTCATGGGTGGTCAGGGTTTCCGAGGCCACCTTGATTTCCATGCCGCGCAGCGGTTCAGCGGCCTTGATGAACCATTCGAGCTCGGACATCTGCTCGTCCTTGCTCAGCGTGGAGGGTGAGAACTCCTGATCGATCCACTTCCTTGCCGCATCCTGATACTGATCGGCCATGGCCTGACTGGAAAGGCCGGCGAGCCCCGCCGCCGTGGCGAAGGCGATGGCGTAACGCAGGCGTGCGGGTCGAATGATGTGCTGACTCATGGGATGTCCCTTCATTGGCGTTATTGTTGTGTCGCGTCTTCCAACAACCACTTCCGTCAATCACGTGTCGCGCGGCGCGATTCGCCGCCTTGTTTGCTGTCGGTGCTGCTCGTCCTCCTGCCGTTGCGATCGGCTGTCGTTGGCTGCTGCTCTGTTGTCCTTGCTGCCCTGTTGTCCTTGCTGCCCTGATTGCTCTGCTGCGCTGATGCCCTGATGCACTGATGCACTGATACTCAGCGGCTTGCTGTCACTCTCGCGTTTCCTGCAGCAGCTCGCGTTGGGCGCTATAGAGCGAGGCAGGCTTCACGGCCTCGCCCGGTGACTCGACGCGTGCCTGCAAGGCATCCATCGGCGGCAAGGAGTCATACTCGGTCACGCCCTTGGCATTCATCACCCGGGCATAGTCATGGCGATTGGCGATGCCCAGCGCATGCCCGGTCGCCCCGACGACCGTCGGCATGATCACCTTGCCGAAGTGAGAATCGGCGCGCATGAAAGGCCAGGCAGCATGCGGCTTGCCGGTATTGACCGGATTCCACAGCACCAGCCCGCGCAGATGATTGGGCTGATGGCCGACACTGGCGCCCCAGCGGTCGCGCACATGACCGCCACGCTTGCGATCGAACACGTTGTCGCGCGATTGCTGACCATGCAGCTCGATACCACTGTCACCGGCGTGCTCCAGTTCAAGGTAGACGTTATGGGTCGCGTAGCGGGCCACCCCGGGCGCATGCCAGGCATGACTTTGGTCGACTACCTGGCGGGCCAGTACCTGATTGCTGTCACTGATCGTCATCGCGATATGCCCGGGCTTGCCGGTCATCGTCACGTCTTCGAGTGTCAGCTGTGAGCTGTGGCGCACCTTCACCCCCTGATTGAAACTGTCGAGCCGTACGTCACGTACCCAGCCATCCGTGATGCCATCCAGGTCCAGAAGGCCGAAGCCGCTGTCATCCTCGGCGCTGCGGTGATGCTTGAAGTGCCCCCGCCAGTTGCCCTTGAGCGTGATGCCCTGCACCCCGACTTCCCGCGCCGGGTGCAGGCGTGCGATGCGCCACTGCTCACCGGGAAAGCGCTCATGCACCACCGGCAACGAGAGCGTGAGACGCTTGCCGTCACGTGCCACCACGCGATAGCGCGCCCGCTTGATCACTCCGTCACGCTCGATCAACCAGCGTGACTCGCCGGTGCTGGCGTCCTTTTCCATCTGATAGGGCGCCAGGGCACGCGCCACTGCCTCAGGCCGCTTGTCGATGCTCTCCAGCAGCACCTCATCGCCTGGCGAGAGCGCTGCGCCATCGGCCCCATCCGCCAGCGTGATCGTGTCCTGCGTATCCGCCGGCTGCCGGTGGCTCGTCGGCGTGACGGCTTGCCATTCTTCCTGCTTGCCCCCCTCGGCCAGATTGCCCAGATGCAGCAGCCAGGGAGTGCTCCAGTACCAGCTGGCGTGCAACGGCAGCATCGGCCGGGTCTGCTTGAGGTGCGTGACATCACTGCCCGCGCCCATCAAGGTCCAATGACTGCCTGCCAGACTCAACCCCTGCATCTTGAGCAATGCCTCGCGCAGCGCCTGCTGGTGTTCTGCGTCCGCCACCGCGGCTTTCAGTGCCACCAGGCGGGAGTAAAACCAGTCGCGCTCGGCCGCCCCATACACCACGTAATCCCCCGCCGGGAAATACAGCACGCCGCGCCGCGCCGGGCGGTCAGCGTCATCACTGCCCTGGCGCTGCCAATCACGCATGGCGGCATGCGCCTTGAGGATCGCGCGGCGATCACTCAGGGTGTCACTGCCATCCGCGCCGTAGGCCGTGACATCGAACCGGCGCAGCGCGCCCTTTTCGCTCTCACCTGCCGTGCCCTTTGCTGCCGAGCCCTTATCTGACGCTTCACCCGCATCACGCGACTCGAGCTCAAGCGCCGGCAGTGCCTCGCCCTGGTGGTAGCCGGCGCGGGAAACGTCTGGCAGTGGCAGTGGCTTGCGCACCTCGGGTGGGCGAGTCTGATTGGCCTGCCACACGCGCTGATACTGCTGCCACAATGTTGATTGCCCCGCCTCGCCATCCCCGACCTGCTGATCAGGCGTCGTGGCGTCCGGGTTGTCGAGCGGTGTACCGGCCCACCAACCGAGGGCGACAACGCAGGCAATGCTCAGCCCTATCACGCCCGCCCAGAGACGACGGCGGTTCTTGCGGCCCGGCGAGGGAGAGTCGCCATGTGAAGCGCCCTTTGAAGCACTATCTGTAGACGAGCGATGCGGTGAGCGAGATGACGACATGCAACGAGATTCCAGAGCGGCGAATGACACTGGCGGATGCCAGCCAGAACCGCTTGGGACTCCCCTCAGGCTGTCCGGTTCCGTGTTGCCAGCGGGCGACGCTGCCTGTCGTCAGCGCTCTCTCCTCTCCACAACTCCCCGCATGTCATCCCTACTTCATCCCCACTTCATCAACACCAGCATCCAGACGACACACACGGTGCTGATCATCCACAGCACCTGATCGGTAAAGCCCAACCACAGCAGATGCAGCCAGCCGCTGGAGAGCAGCCCGATGAACAGTCTGTCGCCCCGCGTGGTCGCGATGGGCAGAAATCCCTGACGACTCAACGTCGGGGTCACGAACTGCCAGGCGGTCATGCCCAGCAGCAGGGTGCCGATACCGGCAAAGAAGAGTGACGTGGGCAGTGTCCAGGCCATCCATTCCATCATCATGTCCTCTTGTGGGCCGCCAGCAGAGACTTGCTGACGGCAATGACAGCGGCGCTCGGCCTGGTGCCGATCACACCCGGCCCAGGGCGAAGCCCTTGGCGACATGGTTGCGCACGAAGTAGATCACCAGAATGCCGGGAATCAGCGTCAGGGCACCGGCGGCGGCCAGTACGCCCCAGTCGATGCCCGAGGCCGAGACCGTTCGCGTCATCACCGCCGCTATCGGTTTCGCCTCCGTCGAGGTCAGAGTTCGCGCCAGCAACAGCTCCACCCACGAGAACATGAAGCAGAAGAAGGCGGTCACCCCGATGCCCGGGCGAATCATCGGAATGAACAGCGTCAGGAAGAAGCGCGGGAAGCTGTAGCCGTCGATATAGGCCGTCTCATCGATCTCCTTGGGCACGCCGGACATGAAGCCCTCCAGAATCCAGACCGCCAGCGGCACGTTGAACAGACAGTGCGCGAGTGCCACCGCCAGCGGAGTATCAAAAAGCCCCACCGAGGAATAGAGCTGGAAGAACGGCAGCAGGAAGACCGCCGGCGGCGCCATGCGATTGGTCAGCAGCCAGAAGAACAGATGCTTGTCGCCCAGGAAGCGATAGCGCGAGAAGGCATAGGCCGCCGGCAGCGCCACCGCCAACGAGATGAGCATATTGAGCACCACGTAGCTCATCGAGTTGAGGTAGCCCATGTACCAGCTGGGGTCGGTGAAGATCACCCGATAGTTGTCGAAGGTGAAGTTCTCGGGCCACAGGGTCAGGCCGCCGAGAATCTCCTGATTCGACTTGAAGGACATGATCAGCAGCCAGTAGATCGGCACCAGCAGGAACAGCAGATAGATCGTCATTACCAGACGCTTGCGTGTGGTCATCACTCGTCTCCTCAGGCGTCGTCACTGTCCTGATGGGTCATGGCGGTATAGAACAGCCACGAGACCAGCAGGATGATGAGGAAGTAGATCAGCGAGAAGGCTGCGGCACGTCCGAGATCGAACTGGCCGATCGCCATCTGGGTCAAGGTCTGGGACAGGAAGGTGGTGGTGGTACCCGGCCCGCCACCGGTGAGCACGAAGGGCTCGGTGTAGATCATGAAGCTGTCCATGAAGCGCAACATGATGCCGATCAACAGCACGCTCTTGAGCTTGGGCAGCTGGATGTAGCGGAACACGGCCCAGGGCGAGGCACGGTCGATACGCGCGGCCTGGTAATAGACATCGGGAATGGCACGTAGCCCCGAATAGCACAGCAACGCCACCAGCGACGTCCAGTGCCAGACATCCATCACCAGCACCGTCACCCAGGCGTCAGCCGGATTGGAGGCGTAGTTGTAGTCGATGCCCAGCTGGCCCAGCGCCCAGCCGTAGAGACCGATGTCCTCACGACCGATGATCTGCCAGATGGTGCCGACCACATTCCAGGGGATCAGCAGCGGCAAGGCCAGCAGAATCATGCACAGCGAGACCATGAAGCCCTTGCGCGGCATCGAGAGCGCCACGGCGATCCCCAGAGGAATCTCGATGGCCAGCACCGCGAATGAATAGACGAACTGACGGATCAGCGAATCGTGCAGGCGCTCGTCACGCAGGATCTCGCGATACCACTCGGTGCCGACGAAGAAGCGCGTGGAGGGGTCGAAGATGTCCTGCACCGAGTAGTTGACCACCGTCATCATCGGGATGATGGCCGAGAATGCCACCACGATGACTACCGGCAGCACCAGCCACCAGGCGCGATTGTTGTGTGTGCGTTGCATCAGGCGTTTCCTCCCGGCCGCTCGTCATCTTCCTCTCTGGCAAAGCTGTCCGCCTCACCACTGTCATGCGCGCCGGCCTGCGACAGATCCAGCAGGTGTTCATCGAGATAGAAGCGCTGCCAGCGGGCGGGCAGACGCAGGCGCACGCGGCCTGTCGGCAGCGGCGCATCTTCCTCGATACGCGCCTTGAACAGGCAGCCGCCACCGATGTCGAGATCCACCACCTTGTAGGTCCCCAGGTCCTGCACCAGCGTGACCTGACCACTCAGCCAATGCTCGCAGGTGTCGGGAACCGCCGCCGCTGGTGAGCTGTCGCTGGCCTCGAGCTCGACGAATTCCGGCCGGATGCCCAGCTTCAACTCGCCCTTGCGCTCCGCCAGTGTCGCCAGCAGCGCCCGTGGGAGATGCAGCAAGGGCGCATCCTCCCCCGTGCCGAGCCGCACGCCCTGCGATTCCAGCGTGATGCTGGCCAGATTCATGCCCGGTGAGCCGATGAAGTAGCCCACGAAGGTGTGCGCGGGGTCCTCGAACAGCTCGCGCGGGGTGCCGAACTGCACGATGCGGCCTTCATACATCACCGCGATCTTGTCGGCGAAGGTCGAGGCCTCCAGCTGATCATGGGTGACGTAGACCATGGTGATGTTGAACTGCTCATGGATCTGCTTGAGCTTGCGGCGCAGCTTCCACTTGAGGTGGGGGTCGATGACCGTCAGCGGTTCATCGAACAGGATGGCGGCCACGTCATCGCGCACCAGGCCACGGCCCATCGAGACCTTCTGCTTCTCGTCGGCCGTCAGGTTGCTGGCACGCCGCGTCAGCAGGTCTTCCAGCTCCAGCACCTGGGCGATCTCACGCACCCGGGACTGCACCTTGTGCTCCGGCTGGCGCTGATTGCGCAGCGGGAAGGCCAGATTGTCGAAGACCGTCATGGTGTCGTAGACCACCGGGAACTGGAACACCTGGGCAATGTTGCGCTCTTCCGGCGGCAGCCGATTGACCACGCGATCATCGAAGCGCACCTCGCCCTCGGAGGGGGCCAGCAACCCGGAGATGATGTTGAGCAGCGTGCTCTTGCCACACCCCGACGGGCCGAGCAGTGCATAGGCGCCGCCCTGCTGCCAGACATGATTCATGCGCCGGATGGCGTAATCACTGTCGGCGGTGGGCGCCGCCAGGTAGCTGTGCGCCAGATCATTGAGGTGTATTTCCGCCATCAGGCCAGCCCTCCGCCAGTCGTGGTGGGTCGCTCGGGCGAGCGGATCAGTGCCCCATCGCCATGCTGTTCCGCCCCGTCACCGCCATCGGCGGCATAGACGAACAGCTTGTGGGCGGGGGCATAGACGCGGATGGCATCATCCACGGCGAAGTCATGGATACCGGCCAGATGCAGGACCAGCGAGTGATCGGCATTGCTGACATGCAGGAAGGTCTCGGAGCCGGAGATCTCGGCGATATCCACCGTGACGGCGAACTCCAGATCATCATCGGCCAGTGGTGCCAGCCCCAGATGGCTGGGGCGGATACCGAAGCGATAGGCCCCGCTCTCGATTCCCGCCAGTGGCGCGGGCAACACGAAACGACTGCCCTGCTCGCCGGCACTGGCCGCGCCGGAGAACGCCAGCTCACGCCCGCGCACCTCGGTCTCGAACAGGTTGATCTGCGGCTCGGAGTAGAGCTTCGCCGCCTCGACACTCAGCGGATGATGGTAGACGGCCTCGGTAGGCCCGGACTGCAGCACCCGCCCTTCATGCATCAGGGTGGTGGTGCCGCCGAGTGCCAGCGCCTCGCCGGGCTCGGTAGTGGCGTAGACGGCGATGGTGTTGCGGGTCGCGAACAGGCTGCGCATCTCGTGGCGCAGCTCTTCGCGCAGCTTGTAGTCGAGATTGACCAGCGGCTCATCGAACAGCACCAGGTCGGCGTCCTTGACCAGCGCCCGTGCCATGGCCGTGCGCTGCTGCTGGCCACCGGACAGCTCCGCCGGCTGACGCGCAAGAAACTGCTCGATATGCAGCATCTCGGCGATCTCGTGCACGCGGCGGCGGATTTCCTCGGGCGCCATGCGCGCCAGCTTCAAAGGCGAGGCGATGTTGTCGTAGACGCTCAGGCTCGGGTAGTTGATGAACTGCTGATAGACCATCGAGATGTTGCGCTCGCGCACCGGACGACCGGTCACGTCCTCGCCGTTCATCACGATGCGCCCGTCACTGGGCACATCGAGACCCGCCATCAGGCGCATCAGCGACGTCTTGCCGGACAGGGTGCGTCCCAGCAGCACATTGAAGGAGCCGGGCTCGAAGGTCAGGTCCACCCTGTCGATATGGGTCTCGCGGCCAACCCGGCGGGTGACCGCCTCAAGGCTCAAGGACATGGCGCTGTCTCGTCTGGTGAAAGTCATCGGGGCAAGGACACGGCCAACCACTGCCGAGTGTTCACACCCACCTGGTGACTATCCTCAAGCGAGCCCTGTGCCAGCCGCGCGCAGCCCCCTGCCCACAGACACCCTCATTCAGCCCTCGAAGGGTGCCGGATTCCGCTCTTCTGTCGATCATTCAGTTACTTGCCAGATGCGACCAAGGCAGGGGCAGACCATGGTCTAGCCCGTCATCCGCCGCGTCTGCCGCTACTCTGATGAACAGTGTCTGAACACTGGAGTCCTCGGAACTGAACACTCACCACGCACAAGTGAACATTGCCGTGAACACTCCCCCAAGACCGATCACAGCACCGATAACAGCACCGATAACAGCACCCATAACAACAGAGGCCTGAAAGGCCCGCCGCACAAGGGACGTCGCATGCCACTACCCCACACCGCCAAGCACTCAGCGCGCCACGCTGCCCACCATTCGGCCAATCATTCAGCTCGCCACGCGGAGGATCAGGCGCTCGATCCAGGCGCCGCCTCCACAACGCCTGCGGCGGCGCTTCCCCCTGCTCCCTCCTCTTCTCTTCCCTCTTCTCTTCCCTCGGCGCTGCCGCCCTCAACCCTCAGGTGTCCGCCGGAGGAGCTCGTCTGGCGTCAGCGTCAGGCCGCCAGCCTGATGGCGACGGTGGCGTCAGCGGTGGCCGGCCATACCCTCAACCTGCTCGATCACTGGCAGGCGTGTCTGGTGCTGACCGACCGCGACGGCGTGGTGCTGGCAAGCTATGGCCATCAACAGCTACTGGGCAATGACGCCGCCCTGTTGCACCCCGGCGCGCGCTGGCGTGAGGAGTCGCTGGGTCACAACGCCATCGCCGAGACCCTGAATGCGCCGCGCGCCAATCGCCTGGCACGCATCGCCCTCGAAGCGCATGACGCCGAATGCCTCAAGGGGCTGGCCAGCGCCAGTGCCGCACTGCTGGCCCCCGCCAGCTGGAGTGCCAGTCGCGGCCTGACGCCCGGCGCCTGCGAGGGGTGCCTGGGACTGATCTGCGACCCCTACCGTGTGCGCCAGTACAGCCTCGGCATGCTCGGCGTACTGGCAGA
This sequence comes from Cobetia sp. MC34, assembly GCF_018340035.1. Classification (NCBI taxonomy): domain Bacteria; kingdom Pseudomonadati; phylum Pseudomonadota; class Gammaproteobacteria; order Oceanospirillales; family Halomonadaceae; genus Cobetia; species Cobetia sp. MC34. The sequence goes on along the minus strand of NZ_JADPPY010000013.1, from coordinate 36,977 downwards.
TGACATCGAGCAACGCCGCCTGGGCGAGGCGCATGGGCACGACCATCACCTGTTGCGCCTGCATCTCAACCGCTCGCAGCTTGATTCGCCCAGCGCGGCCCTGCTGGCCATCACACCGCAAGGTCAGGTCGCGGCTGCCAGTCGCCGGGGACTGCAGCTGCTGGCGGCTCACCTTGAACTCACGCCCGCCTCCGACAGCGCAGCCCATGCAGCGGACAGCGACAGCTGCGCCACTCGCGATGACATCCACCTGCTGCTGGGCCAGCCGCTGGCACGCTGGCAGCTGGACTGGGCACCGCTGGCCCAACTCGCCGAGGCGCAGTGCCTGACGCTCACGCAGCACCCTCGCTTCACCGGCTACACCCTGTGTGCAGCCCCGCCCAGGCCACGGGTCGTGGCCCGCGCGCCGGCCAAGCACCCAGAAAGCCAGCCACCGGCCGAAGCCGCCACTCGAGAGACTGCGTGCCACCCGAGCCTTGCGCGCCTGCATCATGGTGATGCCGGCTGGGCCAGGGTCTGCGAACTGCTGGCGCGGCTGGTGAACGCCCGCCTGCCACTACTGCTGCAGGGCGAGACCGGCGTCGGCAAGGAGGAAGTGGTCAAGGCGCTGCATCAGGCCAGTCATCGCGCCCATCAGCCGCTGGTCGCCATCAACTGCGCCGCCTTGCCTGATGAGCTGGTCGAGGCCGAGCTGTTCGGCTATCAGCGCGGAGCCTTTACCGGTGCCGACCCCGCCGGGCGCGAAGGCCGCCTGCTCGAGGCCAATGGCGGGCGCCTGTTCCTGGATGAGATCGGCGACATGCCACTGCATGTACAGGCGCGCCTACTGCGCGTGCTGCAGGAGCGTGAAGTCACCCCGCTGGGCGGCGGCAAGCCGCAGCGGGTCGATTTCGAACTGGTCGCCGCCACCCATCAGCCCCTCAGCGAGCTGGTCAAGGCGGGGCGCTTCCGGGCAGATCTCTACTATCGCCTGTGTGGCGCCACCATCGCCCTGCCGCCGCTGAGGGAGCGTCACGACATCGCCGGCCTGAGTCGTGCCCTGCTGACACGGCTGTGCCGGGAGCAGCAACGTGAGCTGCCGCACATCACGCCCGCCTTCCTCGATCGCCTCACCCAGCATGACTGGCCCGGCAACGTGCGCGAGCTGGACAACGTGCTGCGTCTGGCGCTGGCACTGTGCGACGGGCCGGCCCTGGAGCCGTGCCATGTGATGCTGGCGGGTGACTGTCTCGCCTCACAGGGCGACTGCCTCGCGGCAGAGGGCGAGATTGCCCACCAGCCCCCGCAACCGAGCGGCCTGCCCTCGCTGCATGATCTCTCCAGCGCCGAGGAGCTGCAGAGTGCGCTGGACGCGCTGGGCGGCAACGTCTCGCGTCTCGCGCGGGAGCTGGGCATCAGCCGCACCACGCTCTACAAGCGGCTCGGCGCGGCCTGACGCAGCAGGCTTTTCCTCAAGCCCCATCTCCAAGCCCTGTCTCCAAGCCCTGTCTTCAAGCCCTGTCTTCAAGCCCTGGCCCTGAAACGCCCGCGCCCCCGCAGACAGACTCTGCGGGGGCGCGGGCGTTTCTTGCGACTCCTGTTTCTCACAGCCATCAAGCGCTCAGCACTCAAGAGCAGAGGGTCGAGGACAGTGGTCAGCTCGGCGTCAGGCCGCGCAGTCGTTCATTGCGGCGGCGAATCAGCTCCAGTGTCGTCAGCAGCAGGATCGAGACCAGTACCAGCAGCGTGGCCACCGCCAGAATCGTCGGGCTGATCTCCTCGCGGATACCGGACCACATCTGGATCGGGATGGTGGTCTGCGCCGGTCCGGCGATGAACAGCACCACCACGACTTCATCGAACGAGGTGATGAAGGCGAACAACGCACCGGACACCACCCCCGGCGTCACCAGCGGCAGGATGATGCGGAAGAAGGTGCGGCTCGGACTGGCCCCCAGCGAATGTGCCGCACGTGTCAGCGAGTGATCGAAGCCGGACAGCGTCGCCGTCACCGTGATCACCACGAAGGGAATGCCCAGCGCCGTGTGCGCCAGAATCACGCCCAGATAGGTCTGGGTCAGCCCCAGTTTCGAGAAGAAGAAGAACATCGCCGCGGCGCTGATGATCAGCGGCACGATCATCGGCGAGATCAGGATCGCCATGATGGTATTGCGAAACGGCATGAAGCGGCTGGAAAGCCCCAGTGCGGCAAGCGTGCCCAGTACCGTGGCCAGCACCGTCGCGCACACCGCCACGATGATGCTGTTCTTGATCGAGCGCATCCACTCATCCGAGGTGAAGAACTCCTGATACCAGCGCAGCGAGTAACCCTCCGGGTCCAGCGACAGCATCTTCTCCGAGAAGGTGAAGTAGGGTTCGGCATTGAACGAGAGCGGAATGATCACCAGGATCGGCCCGATCAGGAACAGGAAGATCAGCGCGCACAGCACGCAGAACACCCAATGCCAGATCCGCTCACCACAAGTTGCATAGGAAGGTATGGCCATCTGTCACCCCAGTTTGACCTTGTCCACACCGATCAGACGGTTGTAGACGAGATAGAAGAGGATCACCACGACCAGCAGAATCGAGCCAATGGCCGCTGCCAGCCCCCAGTTGAGCGAGGTCTGCATGTGATAGGCGATGAAGTTGGTGATGAAGCGGCCCGACTGCCCGCCCACCAGTGCCGGCGTGATGTAGTAGCCGATGGAGAGGATGAAGACCAGAATCGAGCCCGCCCCGATGCCCGGCAGGGTCTGCGGGAAGTAGACGCGCCGGAAGGCGGTGATCGGCCCGGCACCCAGCGAGCGCGCCGCATGCATGTAGCTGGGCGGGATGGTCTTCATCACCGAGTACAGCGGCAGGATCATGAACGGCAGCAGGATGTGAGTCATCGCGATGATGGTGCCGGTCTTGTTGTAGATCATCTGGATACGCGCCTCCTCGGCGAGTATCCCGACGCCCACCAGCATGTCATTGAGCACCCCCTGCTGCTGCAGGATCGCGATCCAGGTGGTGGTTCGCACCAGCAGCGAGGTCCAAAACGGCAGCAGCACCAGAATCATCAGCAGATTGCCGCGACTGGCCGGCAGGGTCGCCAGCAGCCAGGCCACCGGATAGGCCAGCAACAGACATAGCCCGGTGATCGCCGCGCTCATCCAGAAGGTGCGGATGAACAGCGAGACGTGGATCTGCAGATACTCCGGTTTCTCGACGATCTCGCCTGTCGGTGAGAACTGGCGATCCACCGCCGCCAGATAGTAGGAAGCGGTGAGAGGCGACGATTCACGCTTGATCAGACGCCAGATATCCGGGTCCTCCCAGTCCTCATCGGCCTTGATCAGCGCAGCCTTGTAAGGGGCCTCCATGCGACCGGCACGGCGGGCGCTCTTCATGAACAGCGACCGCATGCCGGACTTTTCGTAGTTGAGACGCGAGGCGACGCGGCCGAGATTGCGCGCCTTGAGTCCCGCGGCCAGATCCTGCGCCAGGGCGGCGTAGGCGGCCTCTTCCGGCAGCCCTTCGCCGTCCCAGTCGACCAGCACCTCGCTGGTGCGTGGCAGATAGGTGGAGACTTCCGGGTTGTCGACACTGCGTGACAGCATGTCGAAGATGGGCATGACGAATGCCAGCCCGATGAAGACCAGCAATGGCGCCACCAGCAGCAACGCCTTGATGCGGCTGCGGCGGATGGCGCGATTGAGGCTCTGTTTCAGCGGTACGCCATCGGCGGTGGTCAGCGCCGCGCCGGGGGCACCATTGGGGTCATGTGCTGCGCTTCCGGACGTGGCCGGGGCGGAGGAATCGCTCATCCTGCACTCCTTGATCGGCTATCCGAGGATGCCTGGGCCGCCAGCCGGCTTCCGCGTGACAGTGACGGAAGCCAACCTGGCGGAATCGAGCATGGCCGACGGGCCATCAGGCATGATCAAAAAGGCCCCGGCGCGCGGGTGTGCGCCACCGGGGCCAGCGGGTCAGTGCAGGGATCAGCGTGCCAGCCAGGCGTTGAAGCGCTGGCTCAGCTCATCGAGGTTGTCGGCCCAGAATTCGTCATCCTTGGGAATGGCGGTCTCGAAGTTGGGGCCATAGGTGGGCATGTGCGGCTTCATGTCGATGCCGGTGTCCGCATGGGTCGAGACCAGTGCCGCGGAGGAGGTACGCGCCGGGCCGTAGGAGATGTACTTGGCCTGATCCGCCAGACGCTGGGTATCGGTGGCGAACATCAGGTAATCCTTGACCTTGTCGAGCTTGCCGGTCGGCACCACCCAGCCATCCAGCTCGAAGACCTGGGCATCCCAGACGATGGAGAATGGCTGCTTCTCGTTGACCTCGGCATCGAAGATGCGTCCGTTGTAGGCCGAGGCGAAGGCCACTTCCTTGTCCGCCAGCAGCTGCGGCGGCTGTGCGCCCTCTTCCCACCAGATCACGCTGTCCTTGATGGTATCGAGCTTGGCGAAGGCGCGTTCGATGCCTTCCTCGGAATCCAGCATCTCGTAGACATCTTCCGGAGCCACGCCATCGGCCACCAGCGCCCACTCCATGTTGTTGATCGGCTTCTTCTGCAGCGCACGCTTGCCGGGGAATTCCTCGAGATTGAAGACGTCATCGATGGAATCCGGCTGCTTGTCCTCGGGGAACATCTCGGTATTGAAGGCCACGATGTTGGAGTAGACGATCTGCGGCACGAAGCACTCGCTGAGCGAATTCTCGATGAAGTCCTCGCTGGCCGGCGTGCCATCCGGCGCTGCCGCGAACAGGGTGTCCGGGTCCAGCGGCTCGATCAGGCCTTCCGAACAGGCGATCAAGGCATCACTGGGCAGCATGTCGACCAGGTCCCAGGTGACGTTGCCGGCCTGGACCTGTGCGCGCAGACCGGAAAGCGCATTGGATGACTTGTCGATATTGACGACGGTGTCGCCGCTCTTCTCTTCCCAGGGCTCGTGATAGGCCTTGTTCTGGCTGTCGGTATAGGCGCCGCCCCACGAGACGATATTGAGCGTCTCGGCCTGGGCCGCACCGGCGCTCATGCCGGCCGCTGCCACGGCAACCGCCAGCAGGCTGCGCAGCGGCATGCCCGGGCGCGAGGTAGTGAATGACGCGGTGAACTGATTGATGACTGACATGGATGAATCTCCCTGATTTCTTGTTGTTGTGCTGCACTCTTGTCGCGAAATCTGCTCTTGCTCTGCTGAGGAAGCGTGCTTCATCTCCCGTGCTGCTGTTCCTTTCTCGCCTGTCCTTTCTCGTCTGTCCTTTCTCGTCTGTCCTTTTCTAGTCTGTCCTTAACTGGCCTGTTCTGACCCTTGCTGGCCTCAGGCATCCAGCGCCCGGCAATCGCAGGCGTCCCATCCCACCTGCAAGGTCTGCCCGGGCCGCAAGGGCGGATAGCCCTCGGCGTTGGGTGTCTTGATGATGAATTCGTCACTGCCACACACCGCCACGCGCGTGCGCAGATGATCTCCAAGATAGATCACCTCGAGCACCTCGGCGGAGAAGACATTGTCGGGAGGGCTTTGCGTGCCCGCGGCGCCTGGCTCTTCCGCCGACAGCAGGCGCACCCGCTCCGGGCGCAGTGACAGCTGGGTGCGCTCGCCGACCTCATTGACGGCCACCTTGAGCGCCCGTACCTGCTCGCCGCTGTCGAGGGTCACCGTGCAATGCTCACCCTGATCGTCGAGCTGCGATACCTGGCCGTTGAGGCGATTGTTCTCGCCGATGAAATAGGCGACGAAGGCATTCTCCGGCGCTTCATACAGCGCCTCGGGGGTCGCCAGCTGCTGGACGATGCCGTCATTGAAGACCGCGATGCGGTCCGACATGGTCAGCGCCTCCGTCTGATCGTGGGTCACATAGAGCATGGTGACGCCGAGGCGCTGGTGGATGCGCTTGATCTCGAACTGCATCTCTTCGCGCAGATTCTTGTCCAGCGCCCCCAGCGGCTCATCCATCAGCACCAGCTCCGGCTCGAAGACCAGCGCACGTGCCAGGGCGACCCGCTGTTGCTGCCCGCCGGAGAGCTGCCCCGGGCGGCGATCGCCGAATTCGCCGAGTCGCACCATGTCCAGCGCGTTGGCCACCTTGGTCGAGATTTCCTCCTTGCTCATGCCGCGCACTTCCAGCGGGAAGGCCAGATTCTCGGCCACGCTCATGTGCGGAAACAGCGCATAGTTCTGGAAGACCATGCCGATACCGCGCTTGTGCGGTGGCAAGTCATTGATGGGGGTACCGTCGAGGAGGATGTCGCCGTGGGTCGGCGTTTCGAAGCCTGCCATCATCATCAGGCAGGTGGTCTTGCCGGAACCGGACGGCCCCAGCAGGGTGACGAACTCGCCGCGCTGGACTTCAAGATTGAAGCCCTTGACCACCAGCGTTTCGCCGTCATAGCTCTTTTGCACATCATTGAAGATCGCGAAGCAGGAGCTGGTCTCCTGCGGCGCGTCGGGCTCAGCAGTCGTGACCATGCGTGGTATCCATACGTGTTGTTGTTATCGTGGAGCATGTGATCGAACAGGCTTCACCGACCCTGATCGCTGCCCTCAGTCCCATTTGACCCTACGGGGGCAAGCGAGAGGCGACAAGCGCCGCGCTCGCTGAAAAGCGTTGAAATCAGGCTATGCGAAAGTCTAAATGTTGAACTACCGTCGCCTGCCATTCGCCAAGGGCCCTCGGCATGCACCCCCGCTGAATCACCGACGCCACATGGCACTTCCCCGGTGAGCGCCCACTGAAAAGCCCCCGCTGCACACAAGGCAGCGGGGGCTTTGGGTCTTTCAACTCTGGGTTGCCCGAGGTGGGCAGCCACATCAGAGCCTCTGGGGCTCAGCGGCGGTCAGAACTTGGTAATGACCCACACCGCGTGGATGATCCCCGGCAGGAAACCGAAGCAGGTCAGGATGATGTTGATCCAGAAATGCTTGTTGGCGACACCCACCTGCATGAGAACGCCCAGCGGCGGCAGGATGATAGCCAGAATGATGCGAATGATATCCATGAGTTGCTCCTTGCGATTGTGACAACCGTGACTCCACGGAGGTCATGAATGTTCGGTACTCGTGTTGATCAGTGTCCCTCTTGATCACTGCCCGTCTCGATCAGCGTCGGTCTTGTCGACGTCATCATCGTGCGCAGAGGCGGATCCGCCGGCGCGGGCCTGACGATCGATCTTCTGGGACAGCTTCTCGGAGTCCGCGGCCAGCTGCTCGTGGTAGCGCTCCCAGTCTTCCCAGTCATGCGGCGTCCCGGTGCGTGGCCGATGGCTGCCGGACTCACGTGCACGTGCCCAGGCATGTTCTTCCAGACTCTGAGGCTTGTCCTCCTCCTTGTCCTTGTCGCCGTCCAGGCCGTGCTTCGCCATGTACTCTCGTGCGTTCATCTATTGCCTCGCTTGCCAGACTCGACGCCTGACGATGCTGTGACGTACCCACTACCTATGGCTGACAGGGCCAAATATCAAGTCTGTATAACTATTTCCGGCAAAAAAGCCGCTTGCCGGCCAGCACGTTCCTGCCGAGAACAAGGCCATGAGCCAGCCCACGACTGGCTGTCAGCATCATCATCAAGAAAAGCTATCGCCTCGCTTGATGCAATCAAATTCACCCGCAAGAGGCTTGCCCCTAGACTGGCTCCAGTTTCGCAAGGCACTGATTTCTCATGCACTCGACAGCGTCATCGAGCCTCAGTCGCCTGCCATCCCCTTTAGATACGTCTCTTCGAGACCGGAGCCAATTTCATGCAACTCGAATCACACGAAGGCCAGCAGGTCCCGAACGTCAGCTTCAAGATCCGTCGCGACGGCCGTCTGGTCGAGCGCACCAGCGAGGAAATCTTCTCGGGCCGCAACGTGGTGGTCTTCGCCCTGCCGGGTGCCTTCACCCCGACCTGTTCCTCCACTCACCTGCCGCGCTACAACGAGCTGGCCGATCGCTTCTATGCTGTCGGCGTCGACGAGATCGTCTGCCTGTCCGTCAATGACGCCTTCGTCATGGAATCCTGGGGCGAGCATCAGGAAGCCGAGAACCTGAGCCTGATCGCCGATGGCAACGGCGACTTCGCCGCCGGCATGGGCATGCTGGTCGACAAGAGCGACATCGGTTTCGGCAAGCGCAGCTGGCGCTATTCCATGCTGGTACGCAACGGCGTGGTCGAGAAGCAGTTCATCGAGCCGCAGAAGCCGGGCGACCCCTTTGAAGTCTCCGACGCCGATACCATGCTCGACTATCTGGACCCGGACGCCGGCCGTCCCAGCTTCGCTACCCTGTTCAGCAAGCCGGGCTGTCCGTACTGCGCACGTGCCAAACAGATGCTCGACGAAGCACGCATCAGCTACGAAGTCATCGAAGTCGGCACCCGCGGCGTGACTTCACGCTCCCTGCGCGCCATGACCGGTCAGGCCACCGTGCCGCAGGTCTGGATCGACGGCGAGCATGTCGGCGGCAGCGATGAAGTCGCCCGCTACTTCGGCAGCCTGACCAGCGCTTGAACGCATCACGCTGACAGGCCCCGATAACTTTCTCTTTTCATCACGCGCGGGCCACGCTCGCGCTTGAGACCCCATTGTCAGGTGCGCCGCTGGCGCACCTTGAGGAGTACGACGTGAACGAACGCCAGGTTGAAGTCGCCATCATCGGTGCCGGCAGTGCCGGTCTGGGTGCCTATCGCGCCGCCAAGGCACACACCGATTCCGTGGTCATGATCGAAGGTGGCCCCTACGGCACCACCTGTGCCCGTGTCGGCTGCATGCCGTCCAAGCTGCTGATCAGTGCGGCCGAAGCCGCGCATCACGCCCGTGACACCGCACCGTTCGGCATCAATATCGAAGGCGAGGTCAAGGTGGATGGCCGCGCCGTGATGGACCGCGTCAAGCGTGAGCGCGACCGCTTCGTCGGTTTCGTGGTCGAGTCCGTGGAAGGCATTCCCTCCCACGACAAGCTGCGCGGCAATGCGCGTTTCGAGACTGCCAACAGCCTGATCATCGGCGACAACGAGACCCGCGTCACCTTCGAGCGTGTCGTGATCGCCACCGGCTCGCGCCCCAGCTACCCGGGCTTCTTCGAGAATGCCGGTGACCGCCTGATCATCAACGACAGCGTCTTCGACTGGGACGACCTGCCGGAATCCGTCGCCGTCTTCGGCCCGGGCGTCATCGGACTGGAGCTGGGCCAGGCGCTCACGCGTCTCGGCGTGCGCATCCGCATGTTCGGTGTCGGCGGTGCCATCGGCCCGCTGCGTGACGAGAAGCTGCGCGCCAATGCCGATCGCGTCTTCAACGAGGAGTTCTATCTCGACCCGGACGCCAAGGTCGAGAAGATCGAACGCGTCGAGGACGAGAACGGCGCCGGTGTCGAGATCACCTTCATCGAGCGTGGTAGCGAAGCGCGTCTTACCGAGCGTTTCGACTACCTGCTCGCGGCCACCGGCCGTCGCCCGAACGTCGATCGCCTCAATATCGAGGCGCTGGGTCTGAAGCTGGACGAGCGCGGCGTGCCGATCTTCAATCGTCACACCCTGCAGACTCGTCTGAGCGACGACACGCCGAGCCATGTCTTCATCGCCGGCGACGCCAACAACGACCTGCCGCTGCTGCACGAAGCCTCCGATGAGGGCCGTATCGCCGGTGACAACGCCGGTCGCTTCCCCGACGTGCGTGCCGGTCAGCGCAAGAGCACCATCGCCGTCGTGTTCAGTGATCCGCAGATGGCCACCATCGGCCTCTCGACCGCCGAGATCGAACAGCGCTACGGTGCCTGCGACTGCTACGCGGTGGGCGAAGTCGACTTCACCGGCCAGGGTCGCTCCCGCGTGATGCGCATGAACAAGGGCATGCTGCGTGTCTATGGCGAGCAAGGCACCGGCCTGCTGCTGGGCGCCGAGATCTTCGGCCCGCGTGCCGAGCACCTCGCCCACCTGCTGGCCTGGTCCCATCAGCAACGCATGACCATCGAGCAGATGCTGGAAATGCCCTTCTATCACCCGGTGATCGAGGAAGGTCTGCGCACCGCGCTGCGTGACCTCAACGCCAACCTGCAGCTGGGCCCGGCCATCGTCGAGCGTTGCATGGAATGCGGTCCGGGTGACTGATCCCCCTCAAGGCAACGGGACGCGCAGCTCACGCAGTGATGCCCTATGCTCTGAACAGATGTTGAATGTCGCCGGCAGTCACGAAAGTGGCTGCCGGCATTCATCGCACGGCTCCCTCACCGGAGAGTCGAAGAGCAGTGACGCAGGAGATCTGCCCATGAAAGCCACCCAGCTCAAGGTGCCCTCGACCCTTCGCGACATCATGTCCCGCGACTGTTATCGCGTGAAGGCACGCACCAGCATTCTTGAACTCGCCCAGGGCCTGACCCACCACCGTCTGCCCGGCGTGCCGGTCGTGGATGACCTGGACCGCCTGATCGGCTTCATCTCCGAACAGGACATCCTCGGCAAGCTGCTCGACAGTGCCTATCACTGCGGCCAGCATGCTCAGGTCGGCGACCTGATGCGTCACGAAGTCCTCAGCGTCGGCCCGAATGACAGCATCACGGACCTGGCGCAGCACATGAATGGCCAGCGTCCCAAGGTCTATCCGGTGGTCGAACAGGGCCGCCTGATCGGCATGGTCACCCGCCGCGATGTCCTGAGTGCGCTGCTGGTGATGCAGAACGGCTGTTGAGACAGTTCACCAAGCAAGAAACTGCTTGGAGCCAGACCTAACGTACAGAGCCCCCAGCGGTCATCGCCGCTGGGGGCTCTGTACGTTAGGTCTGAGGAAACCGAGTGCATCGAGAGCGCCTTCAGCATGCTTGCACCAGCAGGCCAACGCCTCGAAGATTACCCAATGGCTAATCAATCTCTGCCGCCAGCCTGACATCCAACAATTTACTCGCCGCAACCCGAGGCGGCGACAGTCGCTGGAAAGCGCTGTGCCGCGCCCTGCCACCAAGAGTTCTGGTCATAGTGAAAGTCGCTGAAAGCCTGGGGAAATTCGAACGCCCCAGGCGAAAACCTGCCAAAGCCCGCGTATTTCAGGCATAAAAAAATCCGCCAGGAAAACCGTGGCGGACCAAAGAACAGTTAAAGCCAGACATAACATCGCGATAACATCATGTCCTTGCTTACTATGACTGCACCTTTTGCATTTCTATCCCGACGGTTGCCAAAAAATTCGGTCTTTTTTGTCACTGACCTTTACGGAATGTGAAAGCTGGGCTACGTGCGTTGCCAGTGGAAGACGCGCTAACCTGTGATCTGACCTGATCGCTGGATCGAGCCCCACAAGGACACCGCATGCCTGCCACGCCCCATGACCTCCACGCCCTGACGCTGCGTCACCCGGAAATCGCCAGCCTGATGGCCGGCCGCGAAATCGGCTGGCTCAACCCTGAACGCGTCGCGACTGCCCAGGCGCTCGCCTCACCGGCGCTGCAGGCGAGTGGCGTGGGAGCCCAGGACATCGAGGACGCCAACGCACGCCTGATGCGTTTCGCTCCCTGGATTGCCGAAGCCTTCCCCGAGACCGCCGCCGCGTCAGGGCGCATCGAATCGCCGCTGGTGGCGGCGCCCGGCTTGCAGCAGGCGCTGAGCGGCATAGCCTCGACCGCCTCTCCTCTCAGCGCAGCCGAATCCCCGCTGCCCGGCCGCCTGATGATCAAGTGCGACAACGCCCTGCCCATCTCGGGTTCGATCAAGGCGCGCGGCGGCATCCATGAGGTGCTCAAGCATGCCGAGCGTCTCGCCATTGACGCAGGGCTGCTGCATCAGGAAGACGACTACCGCGCCTTCCAGCGTGATGAGATACGTGACCTGCTGGCCGGCCAACAGGTCGTGGTGGGCTCCACCGGCAACCTGGGACTCAGCATCGGCATCATGAGCGCGCGGCTCGGCTTTCGCGTCACCGTCCACATGTCGGCAGATGCCAAGCAATGGAAGAAGGACCTGCTGCGCGCCCGGGGCGCGGAGGTCGTGGAACACAGCGGAGATTACGGCAAGGCCGTCGCCGCGGGGCGCCAGGAAGCGCAGCAGCCCAACGCCCACTTTATCGATGATGAAAGCTCGCGGGACCTGTTCGTGGGCTATGCCACGGCGGCCAGCCGCCTCGCGGAGCAGCTCTCGGCGCAGGGCATCCCGGTGGATGCCCGCCATCCGCTCTGCGTCTATCTGCCCTGTGGCGTCGGCGGCGGACCGGGTGGCGTGGCCTACGGCCTCAAGCAGGTCTTCGGTGACGCCGTGCACTGCTTCTTCGCCGAGCCGGTCAACTCCCCCTGCATGCTGCTGGGCATGTTGACCGGCGAACATGACGGCATCGCGGTGGAGGATATCGGGCTGGACAATCGCACCTGCGCCGATGGCCTGGCGGTGGGTCGCGCCTCGGCCTTCGTCGGGCGCGTGATGGCGCCCTTGCTCAGCGGCATCCATACCGTGCGTGACGAGCATCTGCTCGAACTGCTCGCGCTGGCATATGACAGCGAAGGACTCATGCTTGAGCCGTCCGCGCTGGCCGGCGTGCCCGGTATCCACCACGTGCTGCGCAATGACGCCCCCGAGTGGCACGCCTGGCGGGCGGCCAACGGGCTGGATGACAGCGAGGTGCAGGCCAATACCACCCATGTCGTCTGGGCCACCGGCGGCAGCATGGTACCCGAGGCGATCTGGCAGGCCGACTATCAGCGCGGCAAGGCGTTGCTGTCACAGGTCAGCGCAAACCGGCAAGAGTGAGCCATCAGGCGATGAAGGCCTGCCACAGCCACACGCCGGTCAGCGCCAGTCCGATCACTCCCAGCGGGCGCGAGTAGCGTTGCCAGAGCGCCAGCGCCTGATCCTCGACCAGTGCCACCAGGGCCGCCAGTCCGAAATAGCGCACCCCGCGCCCGACCAACGCAGCCAGCAGGAACAACGCGACCGGATAGCCGCTGGCACCGGCGACCAGCATGGCGCTCTGGAAGGGAATCGGCACAATGCCGATCAGCATGATGGCAAGGAAGCCCTGCTCGCTGAAGCGCTGCTGGAAGGATTCGAAGGCCTGCTGCCCGCCGAAGAAGCCGATCAACCCATCGCCCCACGTCGCCAGCGCGTAGGCCCCCAGATAGAAGCCCAGCAATGCCGCGGTCAGGTTGCCGGCGAGTGCCACCGCGGCCACGCGCCAGCGGCGTTCGGGGTGGCGCAGCATCCACGGGATCAAAACGACCTCGATGGGAATCGGGATCAGCAGGGTTTCCAGCATCGAGGCGATGAACAGCCACAGCATGGCGTGGCGGGAGTGATTGAGGCGGTCAAGCCAATCACTCGCGGAAGAGAGTTTCCACATGAAGGCAGCACGTTGTCCTGGGCGATGAGCTGACCACTTTGCCCTGAGTCCGCCCCGCTTGCCAGCCTGCTTGTCCGCCAGCGCGCACGCCTGAGCCAAAAACCCAGACGCGCTACTCGAAGCCTTCCAGGCGCATGGCCGAGCGCACCAGCCGCTCGTCCTCCGCCTCCAGCTCGCGCAGGTTGTCGCGAATGCTGTGCAGATGCTCCAGCGCCGCCTTCTCCGCCGCCTCCGGCTGCTGGTCCATCACCGCACGGTAGATGGCCGTGTGCTGGGCATTGATCTGGCCGCGGGGAATCGGGCGATGGTAGAGATTGCGCAGCGAGGCGAATACCGAGCTGAGCAGCAGGTCATTGATGCCCTTGAGCGTATGCACCAGCACCGGATTGTGGGACGCCTCACAGATGGCGTGGTGGAAGGCGTGGTCGTGACGCGCCAGCTGCTGGGCATCCGGCAGCGCCGCATCGCCCGGCGCTGAGGACTCAAAGTCGGGCGGATACTCGCGCACGCAGGCCGCCATCGCCTCGTAATGACGCCGGATCAGCACTCTATCCGCCGGCGTGCCGCGCTGGGCAGCCAGTCGCGCCGACTGCCCTTCCAGCAGGGCCCGCACTTCCAGCAGGTCATACAGGGTGCGCGGCTGATCCCGAAACAGGTGCATCAGCGGGCTGATATCGCCGCTCGGCAACAGCGCCGCGACGCTCGAGCCCTTGCCATGACGCGTCTCGATGATGCCCTTGCCACGCAACAGCCTGAGCCCTTCACGCAGCGAGGCCCGCGAGATGCCCAGCCGCTCACATAGCCGGCGCTCCGAGGGGATCATCTGCCCGGGCTTGAGCACGCCGTCCAGAATCAATTGCTCCAGACGCGCCGCCGCCTGATCCGCGGCGCGGGGGTCAGCTCCTGACTCGGCGATGGTTCGCAGCATCCTGCCCCTCCCCTTTTGCTCGACCTTTGTGTGCTGGGCCTTGATCAACCCGCTCGTGGCACTTGATCAACCCGCTGGCAGCGCCTGGCGATTTCCGACTGGTCAGACCTGTCGATCGAGTGACGCAAAGCCGCCTGATGGCTGCAGGCGTGAGGCCAGTAAAGCGTGGTTTTCCTTGCACAAACACTAGACGAATGTCTGGTCAGACCACTGATGTGAAGCATGGACAAGGCCGGGGAGGCAGGCCAGATTGTGTGCAGATCAGGTGCGGCGGAATCGACAGGCGGCTCGCTCGAACCCCGCACCAGCCAACAGCACCAGCAGTCAGCACCAGCAAACAGCAACGACAGACAGCAGCCGCGCAGACCCCAACCTCCCGGGAGGCAGTGCATGAATATCCTCTATGACCCGACGCTGGATGGACCGCTGGCCCAGCACGACAAGGGCCAGGTGCTGGCGCATCTCACCACCCTGCTGCCGGACCTGACGCTGCTGCACCGCGAGGAGGACCTGCATCCCTTCGAATGTGATGGCCTGTCCGCCTATCGCGTCATGCCGATGCTGGTCGCCCTGCCGGAGCGGGTCGAGCAGGTCGCCGCCCTGCTGCGTGAATGTCATGCGCTGGGCGTGCCGGTGGTGACACGTGGCGCCGGCACTGGGCTGTCCGGCGGCGCCTTGCCGCTGGCGCAAGGCGTGCTGCTGGTGATGTCGCGCATGGCACGGATTCTCGAGATCGACCCTGACGCCCGCACCGCGCGCCTGCAGCCCGGGGTGCGCAATCTCGCCATTTCCGAGGCCGCCGCGCCCTTCGGACTCTACTACGCGCCGGACCCCTCCTCGCAGATCGCCTGCTCCATCGGCGGCAACGTGGCCGAGAATGCCGGTGGCGTGCACTGCCTCAAGTACGGCCTCACCGTTCACAACCTGCTCAAGCTCGAGATGCTGACCATCGAAGGCGAGGCGATGACGATCGGCGCCGACAGCCTCGACTCGCCCGGCCTGGACATGCTGGCGCTGATGACCGGCTCCGAAGGCATGCTGGGAGTGGTCACGGAAGTCACGGTGCGTCTGCTGCCCAGGCCCGAGACCGCCAAGGTACTGATGGCGAGCTTCGCCGATATCGACAAGGCCGGCCGCGCGGTGGGCGACATCATCGCCTGCGGCATCATCCCCGGCGGGCTCGAGATGATGGACAACCTGGCGATCCGCGCCGCCGAGGACTTCATCCATGCGGGCTATCCGATCGAGGCCGCCGCCATTCTGCTCTGCGAGCTGGACGGCGCCGAGGCCGATGTCGTGGATGACTGCGCGCGGGTTCGTGAGGTGCTGGAGCGCGCCGGCGCCACCGAGATCCGCCAGGCACAGGACGAGGCCGAGCGCACGCGCTTCTGGGCCGGGCGCAAGAATGCCTTCCCCGCCGTGGGCCGCATGTCGCCCGACTACTACTGCATGGATGGCACCATTCCGCGTCGCGAGCTGCCCGCCGTGCTGAACGGCATCGCGGAGCTCTCGCGCCAATCGGGGCTCGCGGTGGCCAATGTCTTCCATGCCGGTGACGGCAACATGCACCCGCTGATCCTGTTCGATGCCAACCAGCCCGGCGAGCTGGAACTGGCCGAGGAGGTCGGTGGCAAGATTCTCGAACTGTGCGTGGCCGCCGGCGGCAGCATCACCGGCGAACATGGCGTGGGCCGCGAGAAGATCAATCAGATGTGTGCCCAGTTCAATCACGAGGAGATCAGCGTCTTCCATGCCGTGAAGGCCGCCTTCGACCCCGCTGGGCTGCTCAACCCCGGCAAGAACATCCCGACGCTGGCGCGCTGCGCCGAATTCGGTGCCATGCATGTGCATGACAACCAGTTGCCTCATCCCGATCTGCCGCGTTTCTAGACAGCTGCCACGTGGCTGGACGGCTCTTAGATTCGCCACCGCCTGACCTTTCGCTACCTGACGTTCGCCACTTCATCGCCACGTTAATAGAGACATGCCATGCCAGAGCCAGATGATTCGCTCCAGGATCAGGTGCCAAGCCATGCCGAGTGCGCTACGCCTGCCGCCTGCCAGCCCCCACAGCAGCAGGATGCCAGCGAGACACTCCGCGCACAGGTCCGCGCTGCCCATGAGGCGAAGCGCCCGCTGCGCATCGCCGGCAGTGGCAGCAAGGCCTTCCTCGGCCGCGAAGTGGCCGCCGAGGAAGTGCTCGACATGCGCGCGCATCATGGCATCACCCACTACGACCCGGTGGAGCTGATGGTCTCGGTGCGCGCCGGCACGCCGCTGGCGACGCTTGAGGCCGTCCTCGCCGAGCAAGGTCAGCATCTGAGCTGCGAGCCGCCCCACTTCGGCCCCGCGGCGACCGTCGGCGGCACGCTCGCCTCGGGACTCAGCGGCCCACGCCGCCTCTGGAGCGGCAGCCTGCGTGACCTGGTGCTGGGCACGCGCATCATCAGTGCCGACGGCAAGGCGCTGCGTTTCGGCGGGGAAGTGATGAAGAACGTGGCGGGCTACGACCTGTCGCGCCTGATGTGCGGTGCCCAGGGCACGCTGGGCGTGATCAGCGAAGTCTCGCTCAAGGTGATGCCGCGCCCGGTGGCAAGCGAATCGCTGTGTCTGGAGCTCAGTCTCGCCGAGGCGCTGACTCGCCTGAATGCCTGGGGCCGCACGCCGCTGCCGATCACGGCGACCAGCTGGCATGACGGTCACCTCACCCTGCGCCTGGAAGGAGGCGAGCGTTCGGTCCAGTCCGGTTGCGAGCAGCTGGGCGGCGAGGTCCTGACGACGGATCAGGCGACGGCGCACTGGACTGAGCTGCGTGAGCACCGCCTGCCCTTCTTCAGCGCGCGCGCGCCGCATCAGGCACTGTGGCGACTGTCGCTGCCGTTGGCGCTGGACCACCTCGAGTGGCAAGCCGCCGTCAGCGAACTGCAGGGCCCTGTGGATGACGCCGACCTGCTGTGTGACTGGGCGGGTGCCCAGCGCTGGCTCGCAAGCGATGCCCCGGCCCAGCGCATCCGCTCGCTGGCCAGTCGGCTGGGCGGCCACGCCATCTGCTATACCCCGGGCACCGTCGCCGCCGAGGACAGCCCGCTGATGCCGCTGGCCGCCCCCAATGCCCGCTATCACCTTCAGCTCAAGCAGCAGCTGGACCCCCACGGCATCCTCAATCCCGGTCGCCTGTATGCCGAGATGTGACTCACGCCACGACAGGAGACGCACCTGAATGCAGACTCACTTCAGTGACGCCGCGCTTGCCAGACCGCATATCCAGCGGGCCGACAAGGTCCTGCGCAGCTGCGTGCATTGCGGCTTCTGCAATGCCACCTGCCCCACCTATCAGCTGCTGGGCGATGAGCGCGACGGGCCGCGCGGGCGCATCTATCTGATCAAGCAGCTGCTGGAGAGCGACCCCGAGAGCCAGGACCCAAGCATCCGCCAGCAGGCCAGCGAGATCACCCGCGAGACCCAACGGCATCTGGATCGCTGCCTGAGCTGTCGCAGTTGCGAGACCACCTGCCCGTCGGGCGTGCAGTATCACACCCTGCTCGATATCGGGCGTCAGGAACTGGAGCGCCGCGTCGGCCGCCCGTGGCGAGAGCGCCTGCTGCGCAGCGGCCTGCGCCATGCGCTGGTCGAACCCGCGCGCTTCAAGGCCCTGCTGGCACTTGGCGTGCGCTTTCGTCCCCTCGCGCCTGGCGCGCTGGCCGACAAGATCCCGCTGGCCCGCGAGCGCGACCGTCAAGCCGAGCACCCAACTGCCCCCGTCGCCGCGACGCCTTCTGATCAGGCGCTTTCTAGCCAAGGGCTTTCTCAGCAAGGGCTTTCGCGCCAGGTGCTGATGCTGGAGGGCTGCGTGCAACCGGGCCTGGCCCCCAACATCAATGCCGCCACCGCCCGCGTGCTGGCGCGCTTCGGCATCGGCGTCACGCCCATTCAGGAGGCCGGCTGCTGCGGTGCCATCGACTATCACCTCAACGCCCAGCAGGCCGGTCGCGCGCGCATGCGTGCCAACATCGATGCCTGGTGGCCGGCCATCGAGGCCGGTGCGGAAGCGATCGTGCAGACCGCCAGTGGCTGCGGGGCCTTCGTCAAGGAATATGGCGAGATGCTGGCCGATGACCCGGACTATGCTGAGCGCGCTGCACGCGTAAGCGCCCTGGCCCGCGATATCGTCGAGGTGCTGGGCGAGGAGATCGCCCGCCAAGAACGAAAGAGTCTCGCGGCCGCGCCCGACCAACAACCGCTGGCCTTCCATTGCCCCTGCACCCTGCAACATGCCCAGGGGCTGGGCGGCGAGGTGGAGAAGATCCTGACGCAACTGGGCTTCACGCTGGCCCCTGTCATGGAGGGCCATCTGTGCTGCGGGTCCGCCGGCACCTACTCGATCACGCAACCGGAGTTGTCACGCCAGCTGCGAGACCGCAAGCTTGAGGCGCTGGAGGCCAACGGGCCTGCGCGCATCGCCACCGCCAACATCGGCTGTCAGACGCATCTCTCGAGCGCCGGACGCACGCTGGTGAGTCACTGGATCGAACTGGTGGATGATGCCCTGCCCGAGACGCTCCCGCAGGAATGAAGCGTCACTATCTGTTTCAGTATCTCTTTCACTGTCCTTTTCCCTCACCACTGCCAAGGAAGCCCGATGATCACTCGCCACGTACTGACCCTCGCTGACGTCAATCAGATGCTGGACGCCGCCCAGAAGGAAGCCGAGGCCAATGGCTGGGCCGTCTCCATCGCCGTTGCCGACGACGGCGGCCACCCGCTGGGCCTGCGTCGCCTAGACGACACCCCGGCGATGACCGGCTACTTCGCCCAGGAGAAGGCCAAGAGCGCCGCCCTGGGTCGCCGCGAGACCCAGCTGTTCGAGGACTCCATCAACGGCGGACGCACCGCCTTCCTGTCAGCGCCGCAGCTTGAAGGCATGCTGGGCGGCGGCGTGCCGGTGATGGTCGAAGGCCAGATCGCCGGCAGCATCGGCGTGTCCGGCGTCAAGCCGGAGCAGGATGCCCAGATCGCCAAGGCCGGGGTCGCCGCACTGGGCCTCTGAGGCGCCGCCAGCCTGGATAAAGAGGCTTCACCGGTTTGGATAAAAAGCCCTCGCCAGCCTGGATAAAAGAGGCGAATGAAAAGACCGCCGCGCCCGTCAGGGCACGGCGGTCTTTTTGCATACGCCAATCTTGCGTCTGGGTCTTTCGGTCACGCACCGCGAGGCGGCATGGCGGCTTCCACCGCCGCCATGAAGGCGCGCAGCTTGCCCGACTGCGGCAGGCGCTGGGGATAGAGCATGTAGATGCTGTTGGGCTCGCCCTCCTCGTGCGCCAGCAGACGCACCAGACGGCCCTCGGCCAGCTCACGGTCGACCAGGTAATGGGCGACCCGGATGATGCCGGCATGACCCAGCGCCTGCTGCTTGAGCAGGCGGTGATCATTGATGGCCAATCCCCCCGCGAGACTGACCTCACCACTGGCCAGCGGCCAGCCGGACTGCCCCGACCAGACGTGGCAGCGATGATCACCAAGTGCCGCGGCCGTGTGCGGCGTGCCATGCGCGGCAAGGTACTCGGGCGAGGCGCAGCAGCAGTGGACGTAATCGAGCAGGCGACGCGCGATCATGTTGTCCGGTGGCGTGCGCGTGGCGCGAAATGCCACATCAAATGGCTCGCGGGTCAGGTCATGGCTCTCGTAACTGACGTCCAGACGCAGCTCGACTGCCGGATGGCGCGCCTGAAAGGCATTGCAGACCTCGACCAGATAGCGCTCGGCGAACAGCACCGGCGCCGTGATGCGCAACACCCCGCTGTAGCCCTGACGCTCCGACTCACTCGTCTGCTCCAGGTCGTGTTCAAGCTCGCGCTCCAGTGCCAGCAACTCGCCATGTACCGACTGCATGCGCTGACGAATGCGCTCGCCTTCCTCGGTGAGACGGACCGCCCGCGTGGTGCGGATCAGCAAGGGCGCCCCGATGTCCTGCTCCAGCCGCCGCACCTGCTCGGAAAGATGAGCACGCGATACGCCCAGCGCCTTGGCCGCCCGGGTGAAGCTGAGGGTTTCCGCCACCTGAGCGAACAACATCAGTCGCTCCACCTGCTTGTGATGCCGCATCCTGCCTGCTCCTCACGCCAGCCATCCGGGATTTCAGTGAACGAGACTGCCACAGCATTGTACGTTCTGGCGAACAATCTATTCGTTCGCATGTGCTTATCAGACCTGCAGACGCGACCTAGACTGAAGGCGTCATTCGATGTCACCTCACCCCTGTGAGACATCGACGCCTCCACTCGCGAAAGGACTCCGCCATGCGCTATACCCCGGCTGAAGATCGCTACGAACGCATGCACTACCAGCGCTGCGGCAAGAGCGGCCTCAAACTGCCCCGCCTGTCACTGGGGCTCTGGCACAACTTCGGCAATAACGCCCACGAAGACAATGCGCGCGCCATCTGCCAGACCGCCTTCGATCTGGGCATCACCCACTTCGACCTGGCCAACAACTACGGGCCGCCGCCGGGCAGCGCCGAGGAAATGTTCGGTCGCATGCTCAAGCGTGACTTCGCCGGCTACCGCGATGAGATGGTGATCTCCACCAAGGCGGGCTATCACATGTGGCCTGGCCCCTACGGCGAATGGGGCAGCCGCAAGTATTTGCTCTCGAGCCTGGATCAGAGCCTCAAGCGCATGGACCTCGATTACGTCGACATCTTCTATTCGCACCGCTTCGATCCGGACACGCCGCTGGAAGAGACGATGGGCGCGCTGGACAGCGCCGTGCGTTCCGGCAAGGCGCTCTATGCGGGCATCTCCTCCTACAATGCCCAGCGCACCCGCGAAGCCGCCGCCATCCTGCGCGAGCTGGGCACGCCGTGCATCATCCATCAGCCCAGCTATTCGATGATCAATCGCTGGATCGAGGAAGACGGCCTGCTCGATACCCTCGATGACGAGGGCATCGGCTCCATCGTGTTCTCGCCGCTGGCCCAGGGCGTGCTGACCAACAAGTATCTGGGCGGCGTGCCACAGGATAGCCGTCTGGCACGCGGCGGAGCGATCAAGGAAGACCACCTCACCGAGGACAATCTGGAGCGGGTGCGCGCCCTCAACGCCATCGCCGAGCGCCGTGGCCAGTCGCTGGCCCAGATGGCCCTCGCCTGGGCGCTGCGTGGCAACCGCGTCACCACCGCACTGATCGGCGCCAGCCGTCCGGAACAGGTCAGCGATTGCGTCAAGGCACTGGATCATCTCGACTTCACCCAGGCCGAGCTCGACGAGATCGACCGCTATGCCATCGATGGCGGCGTCAATCTATGGGCGCGCTCGTCCAATGCCTGAGCTCGTGCCTGAGCCGCGACTGATACAATGAAGCGCGTGAAACACATCGCCCCCGCCGAGTGAGACTCGACGGGGGCGATGTGTTTGGCGTGACGTGCTGATGTATTGAGCTCTGACAACGTGCTCAGCCGCCGGCGGCAATGCCGTGCTCGCTGGCGAGCAGCGCGCGGTAATCGGCGTAGCCCTTGCGGTAGGCGGCCACTCCTTCGGCCTGGGGCTGGGCGAGTGTCGCGTGATCCAGCGCGACCAGCCGCTCGCAGAGTTGCTCAAGCGTCTCGCCGTGGCGGCCTTGCCCCTCATTACCTGACTGGCCCAGACACCAGCCCGCCTGAATCGCGGCGCCCAGGGCGGCGGCCTCGGTCACCTGCGGGCAGACCACCTCGAGGCCGAGAATGTCCGCCAGCATCTGACGCCACAGCGGGCTTTTGGCGCCACCGCCCACCAGACGGATCTGGCGCGCCTCACTGCCCAGCGGCCCCATGCACTCGAGAGCGTAACGCAGGCCGTAACTTGCGCCTTCCATGGTCGCGCGACACAGGTTGGCCGGGGTGGCATTGCGGCTGTCCAGCCCGTGGAAACTGGCCTGGGCACGCGGCAGCATCGGTACGCGTTCGCCATTGAAGAACGGCAGCACCTGCACGCCCTCGGCTCCGCGCGGGGCACTTGCCACCTGGGCGGAGAAGGTGGCGATATCGAAGCCGAACATCTCGCGTACCCGCGTGGTCGCCGACGTCACATTCATGGTGCACACCAGCGGCAGCCAGCCACCGTCGCTGGCGCTGAAACTGGCCACCTGGGGATCGCAACCGTCCGGATAGTCCGCCGACCAGGCGCATACCGTGCCGGAGGTGCCCATGCTGAGCGTCACCCGCCCCGGCGCGATGTTGCCGGTACCGATGGCGCTCATCATGTTGTCGCCGCCACCACTGGAGACGATGACATCGTCACGCAGCCCGAAGCGCGCGGCGATCTCGGGGCGAATGCGTCCGGCAGGCTCGTGGGATTCGATCAATCGGGGCAGCACGCGCCGGGCGTCGAGCTCCGGGGCAATCTGCGCGAAGACATCCTGATGCCAGCAGCGCCGCCGCGTATCGAAATAGCCGGTGCCCGAGGCATCGCCGTATTCGGCGACGCGCTCGCCGGTCAGCCAGAAGTTGAGATAGTCATGCGGCAGCAGGATGCTGGCGATGCGCTGGTAGCGCTCGGGATGCTGCTCACGCAGCCAGGCGAGCTTGGAGGCGGTGTAACCGGTCTGCAGCACCAGGCCGAGCGTCTCCAGACAGCCCGCCTCACCTCCCAGCGCCGCGATCAGTGCGGCATTGTGCTCGCTGGTCTCGGTGTCACACCACAGCTTGGCCGGATGGAGCGGCACACCGGCCTCATCCAGCACCACCATGCCATGCTGCTGACCGGACACTCCGATCGCCGTGATGCGCTGCGGGTCCAGCCGCGAGGCGGCCAGTGCATCAGCGAAGGCGCCCTCAAGCGCCGCCACCCAGTCCTGCGGGTCCTGCTCGCGGCGTCCGTTGGCGCCTTCCTGCAGCGCATGACTGCGCTGGCCCTGGGCCACGATGCTGCCGCAGGCCGGATTAACGATCACCACCTTGGTACTCTGAGTCCCACAATCAACGCCTACCCACATGGGGCTCTCCCTGCCATCCGTCATTCAGCTGTCTTCCCCATCGGGGCCGATGGGGGCATTCGCAAGGCGCCAACGCCAGTCGGCGTTGAGCGAGTCCTGCTTGATCAGGTGCGCGTTGAGCATGTCCTTGTGATGGGTGCGCTCGTGGGCACCGCGGGCATCCTGGCCCATCTCGCGCCAGCGATGCAACAGACGCGGCACCAGCACCTCATCCTCGATATCCAGAAAGATGCTGATGTCGAACAAGCCGAGCAGCGCGTCCCAGGGCGCGTGGCGCAGCAGCAGATAGTTGCCCTCGACCAGCACGATGCGATGGTGAGTCTCGACCACGCGGCCACCGGCACGTGCCAGGTCCAACGGGCGATCGAAGACCGGCACGGCAACCGGGCCATCATCGGCGCGCACCCTGACGAGATCATGATAGAGCCCGCGCGCATCGAAGGTCTCCGGTGCGCCCTTGACGTAGAGCAGGCCCTGCGGCGCCAGCACGGCATTGTCGTAGTGATAGCCATCCATCGGCACCACCACGGCGATGCCGGGTTCCAGCGCATTGAGGGTCTCGCACAGGGATTCCGACAACGTCGACTTGCCCGCCGCCGGCGGGCCGGCGAGGGCCACGATGGTACGTGTGCGCTGACTGGAGGCGTGTTCCGCCAGCACACGGCTGGCCATGTCGTCCAACGAGGGCGACATGTGGGCCAGGCGAGAATCGGGTAAAGATGTCACGTGACTACCTCATTCATGGATGCGCACCCTTGCAGCGGGACGGAAGGTGTCTCTCATCCTTAGCTCATCCAGTTGCCACCGTCGACATTGAGTGTCTGGGCGACGACGAAATCGCTGTCTTCACAGGCCAGAAATACCGCGGCGCCGGCGTGGTCATCCGGCAGCCCCATGCGTCCATAGGGTACCGCCTCACCGACCAGACGTTTCTTCTCGCCCAGCGGGCGTTGTTCATGATGGGCGAACAGCGCATCGACCTGATCCCACATCGGCGTGTCGACCACGCCCGGCGCGATGCCATTGACATTGATGCCATGGCGGATGAGATCAAGCCCGCAGGACTGGGTCAGGCTGATCACGGCGGCCTTGGAGGCACAATAGGCGCTGACCAGCGCCTCGCCGCGTCGTCCGGCCTGCGAGGCCATGTTGATGATCTTGCCGCCCTGCCCGCGCTCGACCATCGTTCTGGCCACCGCCTGCAGAGTGAAGAACAGGCCCTCGACATTGACCGCCAGCTGGTGGCGCAGCATGCCCTCGCTGACCTCCAGCACCGGCGCCATGGCGAAGACGGCGGCATTGTTGACCAGAATATCGATCGGCCCCAATTGTGCCTGCACGCATTCCAGCATGCTCTAACGCGAGACGCTCGACGTCACGTCCAGCGTCACCGCCAGGACGCGTGCCTGTGGCCCGGCCTGCTCGCGCAGCTGCTGGGCGGCGCGCTCCGCCGCCTCGCCATTGATGTCCGCCAGCGCCACATAGGCGCCTTCGGCGACATAGCGGGTGGCGATGGCCAGGCCGATACCGCCCGCAGCGCCGGTGACCACCGCCACCTTGTCGGCGAGCCGGGCGCTGCGTGGCGAGGTCAGCGGCTCACTATTATTGGCCGACTCGGATAGCGTCTGCATGTAGTTACCCCCTGACGGTGCTCATGTGGCGCTCATGTGGCGCTCAGGTCGCTGGCCTGACCGATACGCAGCTGACTGATCAGACCACTGACCTCCTCCATGCTCGCACGGCTCTGCCAGGCACCCGCCTCCAGCTGACGCTGGGCGTGGCCCGGCGGAATATGCCCGGCGCCGGTGAAGCCGATCACGCGCAGACCGGCCGCGACCGCCGCGCTGACGCCGGCGAGGCTATCCTCGATCACCACGCACTCCAGGGCATCACGTCCCAGCTGACGCAGTGCCAGCTGATAGACGTCCGGCGCGGGCTTGGGGCGCGCGACCTGCTCGGCCGTGAAGAGCGGCACCGAGCCCAGCCAGCGATCCAGACCGGTAGCGGCCAGCGAGGCACGCACTCGCCGCTCGGCACTGTTGGAGACGATCGCCACGGCCACGCCATTCGCCAACAGCCCGCCAAGCAGTTCCGCCATGCCGCTGATGGGCGCAAGTTCCTTTGCCAGACGTGACTCGATGGCGTGGTCGATGCGCTCCATCGCCTGCGGCGGCAGGGTGTGAGCGCTCATGGCCTCCAGATGGCCCAGGATGGCCTCGGTGGTCATGCCCAGCGCCGCGCGCAGCTCGGCCTCGGTGTCGAGGTCCGGCAGCCACTCACCCAGCTGACGCGACAGCTCCTCCTCGGCCAGCACTTCGCTGTCCACCAGCACGCCGTCACAATCGAAGATCACCTGCTGCAAGGGTGTACTCATCTCGTCCTCCTCTCTGGCCTCAAGACCCCCGGCTTCCCGATTCGCGGCTGCGCGGTTCATGCGCGGGCTTCCTGTGCGGCGCTGGCACTGGACAGGGAATTGTCCTGACGCGTCAGGCTGGTCAGCGGGTGACGGTTGAGATTCTGCAGCGCCAGCCCTTCACGGGTGAAGAGGTGCGCACGCTCGGTATCGAAGCCGTAGCGGATGCTGTCACCCACGCGGCTGTTGACGTCGCCATCCGCCATCAGGATCCAGCCGCTGTCGGACTGCTCGTCGGACTTGAGGCCGCCGATCGGCGCATCGCCGGAACCATCCGGAGTCGCCAGGTACAGGGAGGTCACCCCGCCCAGACGCTCGATGACCTGAACCTGGCCGCTGAACGGGCCTTGCGCGTCGAGCATCAGGTGCTCGGGGCGCACGCCCAGCGTCAGGCTGTCGCCGACGATGACCGAGGCACCATCTTCGGTCTGGCTCACCACCGGAATCAGGCGCTCGCTGCCATCAGGCAGGCGCACCGTGACGCCCTCACCGGCCACGCCAGTGACGGTGATGTCGAGGAAATTCATCTTCGGCGAGCCGATGAAACCGGCCACGAAGCGGTTGCGCGGGTGATGGTAGAGCTCCATCGGCGAGCCGACCTGCTCGACCACGCCGCCCTGTAACACGACGATCTTGTCGGCCATGGTCATGGCTTCGACCTGGTCGTGGGTCACGTAGATCATGGTCGCCTTGAGCTCGGCATGCAGCCGCGCCAGCTCGATACGCATCTGCACACGCAGTGCGGCGTCGAGGTTGGAGAGCGGCTCATCGAACAGGAAGATGCTCGGGTTGCGCACGATGGCGCGGCCGATGGCGACACGCTGACGCTGACCACCGGACAGAGCCTTGGGCTTGCGGTCCAGCAGTGGCCCGAGCTGCAGCACCTCGGCGGCGGCGTTGACCTTCTCGGCGCGCTCTTCCTTGGAGACGCCGGCGAGCTTGAGGCTGAAGCCCATGTTCTCGCCCACCGTCATGTGCGGGTAGAGCGCGTAGCTCTGGAACACCATCGCCAGGCCGCGCTCGGCCGGGCCGATATCGTTCATGCGCTTGCCATCGATCAGGATGTCACCGGAGGTCGCGTTCTCGAGACCGGCGATCATGCGCATCAGCGTGGACTTGCCACAACCGGACGGGCCGACGAAGACCACGAATTCCTGGTCCTTCACTTCCAGGTCGACTCCCTTGATGACCTGGGTGGTGGAGGCGCTGGCGCCGCTGCCGGAGGTGAATTCCTTGACGATGTTCTTGAGCGTGAGTGTGGACATGGGAAGTTTCCTTATCCGCACCTGCCCGAGGGCAGGTGATGGCAAATTTGGGTGGCATGGCAAGGGTGCAACATGCGTGTGGCTCTCGGCCGCCTGCGCTGATCTGCTAACAGTCAATGTTCATCAGCCAATGTGGCGCAGGCGGCGTACCTCTCTGTGGCTTTTGCGTCTTGCATGTGCGTCTTGTGTGTCTCTGGCTGGCGCGGATTACTTGACGGCGCCGAAGGTCAGGCCGCGTACCATCTGCTTCTGGGTCATCCAGCCGAAGATCAGGATCGGCGCGATGGCGAGCGTGGAAGCCGCGGACAGCTTGGCCCAGAACAGCCCCTCCGGACTGGAGAAGGACGCGATGTAGGCGGTCAGCGGTGCAGCGTTGGAGGTGGTCAGGTTCAGGCTCCAGAACGCCTCGTTCCAGCTCAGGATCACGCACAGCAGACCGGTGGAGGCGATGCCCGGCAGGGTCAGCGGCAGCAGCAGGTGGAAGATCTCCTGCAGGGTGCTGGCGCCATCCATGCGACCGGCTTCGAGGATGTCCTTGGGAATGTCCTTGAAGAAGGTGTAGAGCATCCAGACCACGATCGGCAGGTTCATCAGCATGTAGATGATGATCAGACCGGTACGGCTATCCAGCAGGCCCAGATCGCGGAAGATCAGGTAGACCGGCAGCAGCACGCCCACGGACGGCAGCATCTTGGTCGACAGCATCCACAGCAGAGTCCCCTGGGTACGCTTGGTGGGCAGGAAGGCCATCGAGTAGGCGGACGGAATCGCGATCAGCAGCGCCAGCAGCGTTGCCCCGAGCGAGATCACCACACTGTTGAGGGCGTACTTGAAGTAGTCCGCACGTGCCTGGATCTCGATATAGCCCTCGACGCTGGGCGTGAAGAACAGGCTCGGCGGCGTGGCGATCGCCTCGGCCTCGGTCTTGAAGCTGGTGAGGATCATCCAGAAGATCGGGAAGAACATCACCAGCGCGATGGTCCAGGCCACCAGGGTCAGGACAAGCTTCTTGTTGATCACGCTGCGGCGCGCGCGACTGGCGCTGACGGCAGCGCTGGCGGCGGCCACGGAATTGGAAGTTGAAGTCGACATCATTGAGTCTCCCTGTGCTGAGCGCTTGTCATCAGTTCTCGAGATTCTTGGCGACGGTACGCACCAGGAAGAAGGCCACGATATTGGCCAGGATGATGGCGATCACGCCACCGGCGGAGGCACCACCCACATCGAAGTCCAGCAGGGCGCGGATGTAGATCAGGTACGCCAGGTTGGTCGAGGCAAGCCCCGGACCACCGGAGGTGGTGACGAATATCTCGGCGAAGATGGTCAGCAGGAAGATCATCTCGATCATCACCACGACGCTGATGGCACGCTTGAGGTGCGGCAGGGTGATGTAGAAGAAGATCGCCACCGGCCCTGCCCCGTCCATGCGCGCCGCCTCGACCTGGTCGTCATCAAGTGACTGGATGGCGGTCAGCAGGATCAACACCGCGAACGGCAGCCACTGCCAGGTCACGATGATCACGATGGAGGTCAGCGGCAGGCTGGCGAACCAGTCGATGGCCGGCAGACCGAACAGCCCGGCGACCCAGGCCAGAATGCCGTTGACCGGGTGCATCATCATGTTCTTCCACACCAGGGCACTCACGGTGGGCATGATGAAGAACGGCGCGATCACGAACAGGCGCGCGACGCCGCGACCGAAGAATTCCTGCTGCAGCAATACCGCCAGCAGCGTGCCGCCGACCACGGTGGCGACCAGCACCCAGCCCACCAGCAGCAAGGTGTTGCCCATGGCGGTCCACAGGGACGGGTCGGTCAGCAGGTAGTAATAGTTGTCGACGCCGGCAAAGCCGGACACCGACGGCATCATCAGGTTGTAACGCTGGAAGGAGAACCACAGGGTCATGACCAGGGGTACCAGCATCCACATCAACAACAGGCTTACGGCTGGGGCTTGCAGCGACAGGGTTCGCAATCCCCCGACGGTGCGTCCGGATGCTCTCGTGCGCATGGTGAGTCCTTCGATACGGTGAGGAAGTCGGGCAATGCGGTGGGCTTCAGGCCGAGGCTGCCCGTGCCACGCCGCGAGGGCGTTGCAGGAGTCTCGAGAGGAAGGGGGTAACCGCGGGTGCCGGACGGGGCTCCCGCCGTGCTTCGAGTCAATTACGATTGAGGCTCAAGGCAAGGCGGGAGGCCGTTGCAACGTTCAGATCAGATCGGTTGAGACCAGATCCGTGGGGATCAGATCGGCTGGATCAGATCAGTAGCCCGATTGGCGCATGGTGCGCTCGGTGGAACGCTGGGCGGAGGACAGTGCCTGCTCGACCGACATCTGGCCGGCCAGCGCCGCGGCGATCATCTGACCCACCTGGGTACCGATGGACTGGAATTCCGGGATGGTCACCATCTGCACGCCGACATAGGGCACCGGCTCAAGCGTCGGATCGGTCGGGTCGGCACTGGTGATGGCGTCCATCACGAAGCCGGCGAAGGGTGCGGCGTCCTTGTAGGACTGGTTCTCGTAGGTGGAGACACGGGTGCCCGGCGGGATGCTGGCCCAGCCTTCACGCTCGCCAACCAGGTTCACGTATTCCTGGGAAGTGGCCCAGGTGATGAAGGTCTGGGCGGCATCCTTGGACTTGGAGGATTCCGGAATCGCCAGCGCCCAGGACCACAGCCAATGCGAGCCCTTCTCCGTCTTGGCGATCGGTGCCGGCGCAAAGCCCAGCTTGTCGGCCACGGAAGATTCCTTCGGGTTGTAGAGCTTGCCGGCCGCCGAGGTAGCATCGACCCACATGCCGCACTTGCCGCTGGAGAACAGTGCCAGGTTCTCGTTGAAGCCGTTGGATGTCGCGCCCGGCGGGCCGTACTTGCCCATCATGTCGACGTAGAAGTTGATGGCCTCGCTCCAGGCCGGGGAATCCAGCTGCGGCTCCCACTCCTCATTGAACCAGCGGCCGCCGAAGCTGTTGACCATGGTGCCAAGCACCGCCATGTTCTCGCCCCAGCCCGGCTTGCCGCGCAGGCAGATGCCGTAGACGCCTTCATCCGCGGAGTTGAGCTTGGCGGCCCAGTCGTTGACCTGGCTCCAGGTCGGCTGCTCCGGCATCTCGATACCGGCCTGCTCGAAGAGGTCCTTGCGGTAGTAGAGCATGGAGCTTTCGCCATAGAACGGCAGCGCGTAGAGGCCCTTCTTCTCGCCCTCGGTCACGCTCAGACCATCACGCACCGGCTTGATCAGGTCATCGACCTGATAGTCCTCCGGCAGGTTGTCGAGCTTGGTCAGCCAGCCATGCTTGGCCCAGATGGGCACTTCATAGGTGCCGATGGTCATGACATCGAACTGGCCACCCTGGGTCGCCACATCGGTGGTCAGACGCTGGCGCAGCACGTTCTCTTCCAGAACCACCCAGTCGAGGGTGATGTCCGGATGCGCCTTCTCGAATTCGCTGGTCAGGCTCTGCATGACCACCATGTCGGCGTTGTTGACGGTCGCGACGGTGATGGTCTCGGCGCTGACCTGGGCGCTGAGCGGCGCCAGGGCAGCGACACTGGCGAGCGAGAGCAGATGACGGCGGGACTTGGTGATGTGAGGTAGGCGCATGAGGGCACTCCATCGGGGCGTTATTGGCATTGTTCTTTTCGAGGGCAGCGGCGCCTTGGGCACCGATGCCTTCCCATCAACCGGCTTGGTGAACGGATGTCCTGGCGAGACATCGCGACGCAAACACGTTCGATCAAAACGTCATTAAGTGAACAAATGATCGGATCAGACCTGTGAAAAAGCAAACCCTGAAGCGCTATACCTTGGGCTATACAACCTTGGGATCTGATCCTTTGGGTGTAGGCCACAAGGCGGCATGGCCACTGAGCTTGCGTGCAATTCAGCATAGACAGATATTAGCGTTAAACGAAACAACGCAGGCCACGATTGCCGCCCCGATTCCTTATCATTGAGGCGAACAAACGCACTCGATTGTCAGACAAGAGAAGACAGCGTTCGCCCTAAAAGTCGTGGCTCCGACGCAAGGATGGGAGAACGAAGGGGAAATAAAGAGAGAACAAAGAGCGAACCCAGAGAGAGCAAAGGGCAAGAAAAAACGCAGGTATCGCGAGGAAATAGCAAAGGAATGGCGAAGGAGGGGCGAAGGAGTGACGGAGAAATAGCAGAGCAATAGCGGCGGGAAGGTAACGGGAACGCCCGAGCATCGCGCGGGCAACGACAATGCTGAACCCTGGCTAAGATAATGACACCGCAAACGACACCAGGAGCAAGGCATGGGGCCATACGCCCCGCCCTGCTCCCGATGACTCGCTCGGCGCCTTGTACGGCGCCTTGTGCAGACTGTATCCACAAAAGCCTGTCATCGGGAGCCAGTCGTCAAGCGCAAGCCATCAGCAGAAAACTAATAGGCTGCAGACATCTCGGTGAAATCATACGAAGACGGCAGTTCTCTGCTCACTCCTTGAGGGCCGCGCAGACCCGCTGGGCGGCCACCTCGTCGATGATCAGCCCTTGCAGCCAACCACCGCGCAACGCACACAGGATGGCCGGCACCTTGTCGTGCCCGCCCGCCAGCCCGATCAGCGGCTGCGCCTTGAGCGAGGTCAGCGGCACACTGGTGATGCGCTGCGCCAGCGGGCAATCGATCAGCCGGCCATGGGTGTCCAGCGGCCAGCCCATCAACTCGCCCACGGCACCGACTTCCATCAGCTCATCGCGCTCGGCGGCGCTGATGAACTGATCCTGGAACAGCGTCGCCTGGGCATCGAGACGCCCGATGCCGATCATGCCCACATCGGCCTCACAGGCGACCTTGAACACCGCCTTGACCAGATTCTGCCCCTGCAGCGACTCCTTCTCCTCGATGCTGGCCGCCACCACGGGCGCGGGCAGCAGGAAGCGATCAGCGCCGATCTTGTCCGCCAGCAGCATCACGCTGTCATAGCGGTTGGAGGAGCCATCCAGCGCCACATTGCCGACCAGTGACACGATGCGATGCTGGGGGCGCTCGCTGCGACTCAGCGCTTCCACCGCCGCACGTACCGCACGCCCGGTGCTCAGCGAGATGGTCTGTGGCTGCTGGCGACCGAGATAGAACGCCAGGCGCTCGGCACCCGCCACCGCCAGATACTCCGCGATGCTCTCCGGTGACTGGGTGTCAGAGGGCACCACATCGCAGAAGCTCAGCCCGAAGTGCTCCACCAGCGTATCCGACAGCGCCATGCTGCTGGCCACGGGATGGTCGATGGAGATCTTGACCAGCCGCTCCTGGCGCGCCAACGACAGCAGGCGCTGCACGCCGGGGCGCGACACCCCCAGCTGAACCGCGATGTCGTCCTGGGTCCGTCCACCGACATATGACAACCATGCAGCCCGCGCAGCCTGCTCCAGTCGCTGTTCAAACTTGTCCATGCGCTTTCTTCCACACTGTCGATTGAGTCCAACACTTTCCACGCCGCCGCCACCGAGCACAAGTGCCACGCGCCAACCCGTGCACGAAACGACAACGCCCCACCGATGAAGGCGAGGCGTTGCAGAGGCGCTTTTTCGCGCCGATGGCATCAGCTGACAGACGCCGGTGCGCCGCGAAGGACTACATGAACCAGCGTGCGCCATACCCCCACAGCAGCACGGTGACCGCCAGCAGGCCCTCGAGAACCAGCACCCCGACCCCCAGTGTCGACCCGGTGACGAGGAAACCTTCCTTGTTGGAGATGTCGAGCAGTGGCGGAATGCCCAGATACAGCAGGTATGCGCTGTAACACAGGCCAATGGTGCCCGCGAGGATACACACCCAGATGACGGGATAGAGCGCGACCAGCCCCGCGAGGAACATCGGCGTGGCGACATAGCCCGCGAAGATGATGCAACGCCGGCGGCTGGGGTGCCCCGAGAAACGCTGCGAGAGCATGTGAATGACAGTGCCCATGAAGCCGATCGCTGTCAGTATGGCGATATAGAACGCGATACCGGCGAAGAAGGCATCCAGTGGCTCCAGAAGAATGGCGTGGCCTTCCGTCAGGCTCCAACCGAACTGCGTGGTCCCGATATAGGCACAGATGACAGGCACCAGCGCCATGAGCAGCACATGATGTGCGTAGAGGTGGGTGATGGATTCGTGTTCCTTGCGGATGGTCTGCCATTCCCGTTGCGGATGCGCCATCAAGCCCCATACGTGGGTCAGCATGTGGTCTACCTCCCGTTGACAGTCGTCGACAATCCGGCCATGCGGTCCCGGCGCGGAGTTCGTGTCAGGGCAGTTGCACAGCCATGTTCTGAGCGTAGACCACATTGCGCCAACTGGCAGTTCAACGCCCGTTGCCCCTTCCGAATCGTGCCGGTGCAGGCGTGAAACAGGCCAACCGGGGAAGCGTTGATCGAGACAGCGACAGCACGCCCTGCACTTTTGAGGGATACTTGATTTACCCCCTATGGATGGATGACGACGAATGCCAATCGGACAGCGTAGCGGCATGAAGGCAGTGCTTGTCATGCAGGGAGTGCTCGACATGAAGAGAATGTTCGGCATCAAGAGAGCGCTCGGCGTGGGCCTGGCGCTGGGCCTTGCCACCCTGGGCACGCCCGCCCAGGCGGAGCCTGTCGAGCTGACCATGAGCCGCGAATACGGGCCCCAGACCATGATGGGCCAGCGCGCCCAGCAGTTCGTCGATCAGGTAGCATCGCTCAGCGGGGGCGAGCTCGCGATCACCTTCGGAGAGGGCCCGCTGAGTCGGCTGCGCTCGGTGAATCACCTCGAGGCCATCAACGCCGACATCATCCAGCTGGCCGACTCCCACAGCGGCGCGCTGGCCGCCGATATGCCGCTGTTCGGCCTCAGCTCGCTGCCGACTCTGGTCGATGACCCGCATCAGGCGCGCGAACTCTACCGCCTGGCGCGCCCCAGCTATGAAGCGCTGCTGGAAGAGCATGACCAGATTCTGCTCTACGCCCTGCCCTGGCCGCCCAGCGGGCTGTGGTCGCGCAAGCCGATCACCACACGCGATGACCTCCGGGGCGTGCCCGTGCGGGCCTACGACCGCAATACCCAGCGCGTACTGCTAAACCTTGGCGCCATCGCCACCGTGCTCGGCTGGGAGCCGATGCAGCAGCAGCTGGCCGAAGGCCGTATCGAGGCGGTGATGACCTCGGCCCTGGGCGGCCTGACGGCGGAGCTCAACCGCACGCTGGACCACTACACCGCGCTGCAATACGCCATGCCGCTCAATATCGTTCACATGAGCCGGTCACGCTTCGAGGCGCTCGACGAGACCCAGCGCGAGGCCCTTCTCAGCGCCGCGACCGAGATCGAAGACACCAGCTGGAACGCCATCGCCAGCGTCCTGGAGCAGACCCATGCCCAGCTGGAAGAGGCCGGCGTGACGGTGAGAAACCCTCTCTCGCCCGAACTCAAGCGCTCACTGGCACGCGCCAGTGTCAGCGTGATCGAGAGCTGGCGCAGCAAGGTTGACCTTGAGGAAAGCGAACTGCTGGATCGCTATCTCGCACAACGCGATGCCCTCTGAGTCAGGCGCGCGCCCACGCCACCGACCTTGGCCATGACGGCCACCCCACGCGGCAACCTCTCCCGACAGCGCAGGGAAAATGCGCGACGTCACGATTCAGCTGAGCATAAACGCAGGCATGCACTACCCTAGCGGGCAAAGGTCAAAGACAAAAAGAAAGGATTCCCCATGACGCCTTCTTCACGTATCTCCACCCTGTTGTCTGCTGGCCTGGCAGCGGCAGGCCTGATCGGCGCACTCAGCGCGCACGCTCAGACGACCCTCAGCATGAGCAGCGATTACGAGCCCGACACGATGATGGGCCAACGCGCTGCCGAATTCAGCCAGCAGGTCGCCAGCCAGTCCGAAGGTGACCTGACGCTGGCGCTGCGCTCGGACATTCGCTCCGCCAGTCACCTGCAGGCCACCGCCGGCGGTGTCATCGACATCGCCGCGACACTCAGTGGCGCGCTCGCCGAGGAAGCCCCCTTCTTCGGCATCTCCTCGCTGCCGGCGATCGCCTACGACCTCGATGAAGCTCACCGCCTCTACGTGGTCGCGAAGCCGCGCTACGAGGAACTGCTCGCCGAATACAATCAGATCCTGCTGTATGCCCTGCCGTGGACGCCCAGCGGCCTGTGGTCGAAAGCGCCCATCGCTGACGGTGATGACCTGAAGGACATGCCGATCCGCACCTACGACCGCAACACGCAGCGGGTGCTGCTCAATCTGGGCGCGGCGCCTCAGGTGATGAGCTGGGGAGAGCTCAAACCCCTGCTGCCCAGTGGCAGCATCCACGGCGCGCTGACCTCCGCGATGGGCGGTGTCAGTGCAGAGCTCTACCGCTACATGCCCCACTTCACCACGCTCAACTACGCGATGCCGCTCAATATCATCCACATGAATCGCGATAGCTTCGACGACCTGACAGAGGCGCAGCAGCAAGCGTTGATCGATGCCGCGCATGCCGCCGAGTCTGCCGGCTGGACGGCCACCCACAGCGTGCTGGACGAGGCCTACGCCATCCTGCAGGAGAACGGCGCGAAGCTGATCACGCCGGCCCCGCCTGAGCTGCAGGATGCCCTCGAGGAGGCCAGCCAGCATGTGGTGGAAAGCTGGAACCAGAAGGTCTCCAATAAAGATCGCGAACTGCTGAGCAGGTATCTCGAATCACGTCCTGAGCGCTGAGCCCGAAAGCACTGATGATCGTCAGGCTCCAGACACGACAACGGCACCCGAGGGTGCCGTTGTCGTCTTCGTGCGCTTCACGTCTTGTGCAATAGAGCGGGGCTCTGCTCAACGATGCGACGCCGCCAGTCCCGCGCCGGCCACGACGAACAGACTGCCCGTGGTGCGATTGAACAGCCGCACGCGCCGGTGGCTATCAAACCAGCGACTGATGCTGGAACCCGCATGGGCGTAGGTGCTCATCGTCAGCAGGTCCACCACCAGCCAGGTCAGCGCCAGCACCACGAACTGGGGCAGCTGCGGCTGGGCCATGTCGATGAAGTTGGGAAACAGCGCGCCGAAGAACAGCAGGTCCTTGGGGTTGCTGATCCCGATACCGAAGCCCTTGCGACACAGTTGCCAACGCGTGGCTCGGGCGCGCATCTGCCCGTCTTCCCCCACGGCATCGAACACCACCGGCTGGGATGGCGCCCGCCAGGCCTGAATGCCCAGATAGATGAGATAGAGCGCCCCGACGATCTTCAGCACCAGAAACCCCGTCTCGGACGCCGCCAATGCTGCGCCGAGGCCCAGCGACGACAAGGCCATCAACACCAGTGACGCCGCCGCCCCACCCACCACCGTCGCGAACGAGCGGCGTCGGCCGTGGCGCAGGCCATGATCCATGCACAGCAACGCAAACGGCCCGGGAAAGGTGATCAAGGCGGTGATGACGCTGACATATGCCAGCCAGACGGTGAGTTCCACTGGGTTTCCTTGTCGTTCAACGAGTGACGAACTGCTGAAAGGTGACCTGCCAATATCGCGGCTCTCCGCCACGTCAGCAACACTTTTCGCACCGATCGGATCGGCAAGACAGCCGCTCCCCTCTTTGAGCATGTTGTTGCTGCCGATAACCACTTCTGTGGGGGCTGCCAAGCATTGACAACCAGGCTCCATCACACTTCACTCCTACAAGGAGACTGCCGAGCGCTATTCACAAGTGCCCTGCTCACAAAAGCTCTGATCACAAAAGCTCTGATCACAGAACTCTGCCCCAGATTCAGGACGAATCTGGCGACACTTAACTACCAGGGAAGAACCATGAGTGACTGCGTGTTTTGTCAGATCGTTGCAGGCCACAGTCAAAGCCATGTCGTGGCCGAAGATGAGCACTTCCTGGCCTTACTCTCCATCTTCCCCTCTACTCCGGGCAACACGGTCGTCATCCCCAAACGCCACCTTGGCAGCTGCGTGTATGAACAAGACGATGAGCCCGGCTTATTCATGAGGCCGACCTGAAAACGAAGGTGGCGAGTGGTTTTCTCTTGTAGAATCATGATGTTCCTGCCAGAACACGATTCAAGAGGACCACTCGCCATGGGTGAAACCCTAACGACCTGGACGCCCTCATGCAACGGCTCTGTCCGTGTCGAGCTGAGCGGCCACCGCACCACCAGCGACAGC
>NZ_JADPPY010000139.1:0-254 GCF_018340035.1 Cobetia sp. MC34 | reverse complement strand
TACCGCCCCCCTGGATATGCGGGCCGGTCCGGACACTGCGTTGGCCCGAGTGGTGAAGGTCTTCGGCGCGGCTCGCCCGCATTGTGCTTATCTGTTCGCCAACCGGCGTGGCAACCGCATGAAGGTGTGAAGTGGACCCCAGAATTCGGACCAGGCGCTAAGCTCTGATCATACCGACCAGGAGAGCTTGATCATGAGCAGGAAACGTCGACAGTACAGCAGTGAGTTCAAAGCCAAGGTAGCCCTTACTGCCC
>NZ_JADPPY010000138.1:0-254 GCF_018340035.1 Cobetia sp. MC34 | reverse complement strand
CGCAACTGGACGCCGGTTGGCACCGTGTCGCTTAACCCGGAGCGGGAGCTCCAGGTCACCGTCGCCGAACCGGAAAAACAGGCGGCTTGAAGGAACTCAGAGGCGACAGATTTCTTGACAACTACCGGGTCCTGGCCGAGCAAATCATCGGTCAGCCGCTGGTGTTGCATGCGGACAACGGCAGCCCGTTCAAGGGCGCGACGCTGCTGGAGAAGCTACATGAGCTGGGCATCACGCCATCGTTCAGTCGGCCG
>NZ_JADPPY010000137.1:0-254 GCF_018340035.1 Cobetia sp. MC34 | reverse complement strand
AGCTGAACGGCCATGAGCCCTATACCTACCTGAAGAATGTGCTGGAAAGGCTGCCGACCCAAAAGGCTAGCCAAGTGCACGAACTTCTGCCCCATCATTGGCAGCATACTGCGTGATCACTCGCAAGTGTAGTGGCACAGTGAATCTGGCCACCTGACTTTGAGTGTATGATGGCTCACAGAGACAATCAGGTGCAGATGATGACGAAGAAGAGAACGTTTAGCCCGGAATTTCGCTTGGAAGCGGCCCAGCTC
>NZ_JADPPY010000136.1:0-254 GCF_018340035.1 Cobetia sp. MC34 | reverse complement strand
TGGACGTCTTCAGCCGCAAGATCGTCGGGCACGAGATCTATGAAACAGAGACTGGCGAGCTGGCCGCTGAGTTGATTCAGAAAACCTGCTGGCGAGAGCGCCTGACAGATCGTCATAAACCCTTGATCCCGGCTTATTCATGAGGCCGACCTGAAAACGAAGATGGCGAGTGGTTTTCTCTTGTAGAATCAGGATATTCCTGCCAGAACACGATTCAAGAGGACCACTCGCCATGGGTGAAACCCTAACGACCT
>NZ_JADPPY010000135.1:0-254 GCF_018340035.1 Cobetia sp. MC34 | reverse complement strand
TGATCGCCCCGCACCCAGCGGCGATACGTGTTGGTGCCGATGCCGAGTTCAGCGCATGCCGACTGCAGGCGTGCCCCTTGGGCACGCCCCTCATCGATCAGCTGTATGGCGTCCTGGCGATCTGTGGCAGGGAAAATGCATGAAAAACCGCTCTACGACGGGCCTCGTAGCGCTTTACCAAAAGGACATCATGTGGTCATTTAGCAGCTTTCGCTCATGGATGATCCGATGCTGACACCGTCTCTTATGCACCA
>NZ_JADPPY010000134.1:0-255 GCF_018340035.1 Cobetia sp. MC34 | reverse complement strand
ATCAGGACAACATATTCGTGGAACGACTCTGGCGCAGTGTGAAGTATGAGTGCGTTTATCTGAAGGCTTTCGAGAGCGGCGCCCACTTGCGAGGGGATCTGAAGCGTTACTTCGCTTGGTACAACACAGAGCGGCCCCACCAAGGGCTAGACGATGCTACACCTGATGAAGTGTACTTCTCTCAACCACTGATCCAGGCGGCCTGACGCCGATGATGACCTGATCCGAGCTTAGACGACCCGTCAGGTGGTCCAA
>NZ_JADPPY010000133.1:0-255 GCF_018340035.1 Cobetia sp. MC34 | reverse complement strand
GCTACCACTGCGCCCTCAGTCACGTCATGGCAACTTTTCATCCACTCAGCGAATGCAGTTTGCAGCTGCTCAGCATTCACCAGGGCCATCACCCTGGCCAAGGTATCGTGACTCGGCACGCCAGCCTCAAAATCGCCGTACTGGCGAAGAAAGTCCAACTTCGCGTGGCCAAAATCTTCGATTTCATCCCAACCTTCTGCACCACAGATCACCGCACAGACGATCAGAAACAAGATATCCGACAGCTGATGCTTC
>NZ_JADPPY010000132.1:0-259 GCF_018340035.1 Cobetia sp. MC34 | reverse complement strand
GCCGAGTTGACCGCCAAGAAGCTCGCCGAAGCAGCTCGGCAGCACTGGCATATTGAGGCCAAGCTCCACTGGTCTTTGGATGTGGCGCTTCGTGAAGATGCCTGCAAAATCCACCGCGGACAGGCGGCGGAGAACCTCGCCAGGGTCCGGCATATTGCGCTGAATTACCTGAAAGGAGAGAAATCTTTCAAAGGCGGAATTCGGCGGAAACAGAAGAAAGCGGCACTGGTTGAGACATATCTTGCTGACATTCTCGCGG
>NZ_JADPPY010000131.1:0-263 GCF_018340035.1 Cobetia sp. MC34 | reverse complement strand
TGAGGCGCGTGCCCAAGGGGCACGCCTGCAGTCGGCATGCGCTGAACTCGGCATCGGCACCAACACGCATCGCCGCTGGGTGCGGGGCGATCAGGATCGCCGGCCTCAAGCGGTGCGGCCTGTCCCGCGTCATGCTCTATCGCCGGAAGAGCGTCAGCAGGTGCTGGAGATTTGCCATCGTCCTGAGTTCGCCAGCCTGCCGCCTGGGCAGATCGTGCCGCGGCTGCTGGACGAAGAAGGCCGCTACGTGGCGTCAGAGTCCA
>NZ_JADPPY010000130.1:0-265 GCF_018340035.1 Cobetia sp. MC34 | reverse complement strand
TGCGGCTCGACCATTGTCAGGCGCTGGGCCCGACTCAACGATCGAGCCTGCGTGACAAAAAATCCCGTTCCACCGTCAGCTTGCCGATCTCGCGATAGAGCGTATCGATCTCCTCTTGGGTCTTCTGGGCGGTTTTACTGGAACTTTTGCCCTCGAAGACGCCGGTGGCGTTGTCCAGCAGGTCGCGCTTCCACTGACTCACCATGGTTGGGTGGATCTCGAAGCGGGCTGCGATCTCTGACGTGGTCTGTTCCCCCTTGAGGGC